>NZ_PPRU01000026.1 GCF_002902285.1 Staphylococcus simulans
GTCTAAAAGAGAGGATTCATGCATGTTTATGCTATTGTAACATTTCATTACATTTTATACCTTGATTTTGTTTTTTAATAGCACGTTATTTAATTATAAAACTAACTATCTTAAACATAAAACAAGAAAAAGACAAAATAAAAATGCCCACCCTATTGGATGAGCATTGTACGGTCTCGACGGGAATCGAACCCGCGATCTCCTGCGTGACAGGCAGGCGTGTTAACCGCTACACTACGAGACCTAAAATGGTGACTCCTACGGGACTCGAACCCGTGTTACCGCCGTGAAAGGGCGGTGTCTTAACCGCTTGACCAAGGAGCCGTTTTTCAAGCACAAGATAGATTATAGCACAGCTCTTTAAAAAAACACAAGCAATTTTTAAAGTTTTTTTGTATAATTTTTACATAACCCATTTTAGGAGGCAAATTATGAATCAATCCACGCACTCTGGGGGTCATACAAAGAAAGAGAAAAAACTGTCTCTCACACAAATTATTATACGTATCCTTTTCTTAACGATAGGTTCAATGCTTACGGCAGTAGGACTTGAACTCTTCTTAGTTCCAAATAAATTGTTAGATGGCGGGATCGTCGGTGTTTCGATTATCTTATCTCATCTAACAGGTTTATCACTCGGTGTGTTTATCTTTATTCTTAACTTACCGTTTTTCTTCTTAGGTTATAAACAGATCGGTAAAACATTTGCGGTATCTACGCTTTATGCGATTACTGTCTTATCTATCGGAACTATGTTGCTCCATGATATCCCTGCAGTCGTTAGAGAACCTTTACTTATCACCATCTTCGGTGGTGCCATTGTCGGTATCGGTGTCGGTTTAGTCATCCGTGCCGGCGGTAGTATGGATGGAACAGAAATTATGTCCATTCTCGTGCATAACCGTTTGCCATTTTCAGTCGGTGAAATCGTGATGATCTTCAACTTCTTTATTTTCGCAGTCGCTGGTTTTGTATTCACATGGGAAAGTGCCATGTATAGTGTTGTCGCTTATTTCATCGCTTTTAAAATGATTGATTTAATTTTAATCGGTTTAGATGAATCAAAAGCGGTCTGGATTATCAGTGATGAGTATAAAGAAATTGGAGAAGCGATTAACGACCGTTTAGGGCGTGGTGTGACGTACTTACACGCAGAGGGTGCCTATACAGGCGATCCGCGTAAAGTCGTCTTCACGGTCATTACACGTGTTGAGGAAGCGAAATTAAAAGAAGTCGTTATTCAAATCGATCCGAACGCCTTCTTATCCTTCGGTAATGTTTCTGAAGTACGTGGCGGACATCATCGTAAGAAAAAAATTCATTAAACTTCATTATAAGCTTTATGAATACAAAAAATGCAATGCAGGTTCATACCCGCATTGCATTTTTCTATATCATTGATTTTAAGTTGCTGTAATTACAACTTGTTATTTTAAATTATGACCATAAAGGTTTTAACATATTTGTTTGTGTACGGTCTGGACCTACAGAGAAGATTGAGATACCTACGTTACATAACTCAGAAATACGTTCTAAGTAACGACGTGCGTTATCTGGTAATTCTTCTAATGATTGTACGCCTGTAATATCTTCAGACCAACCTGGTAATTCTTCGTAAATTGGTTTACAACGGTTCAACGCGTTTAAGTTTGCTGGGTATTCAGTGATTTCTTCACCATCTAACTCATACGCAACACAGATTTTAACTGTATCTAAACCAGTTAAAACGTCGATTGAGTTGATAGATAAGTCAGTAATACCACTTACACGACGTGAATGACGTAATACCACTGAGTCGAACCAGCCGACACGACGTGGGCGTCCTGTAGTTGTACCATATTCACGACCTACTTCACGGATATGATGACCATCTTCATCGAATAATTCAGTAGGGAATGGACCATCACCTACACGTGACGTATACGCTTTACATACACCGATTACTTTAGATACTGATGTTGGTCCGATACCGCCGCCGACAGTAACGTTACCAGCAATCGGGTTACTTGATGTAACGAATGGGTATGTACCATGGTCGATGTCTAACATAACCCCTTGTGCACCTTCGAATAATACACGTTCATTAGCTACAAGTGCATCATCTAATAATTTAGGTGTGTCTGTTACATATTCTTTTAAGCGTTGACCAGCTGCATAGTATTCTTCGAAGATATCTTCGAAAGCTGGTGCTTCTTCATTAAACATACCTTTAAAGTATGCTGCTTTGTGTTCAAGATTTGCTTTTAATAAGCGTTCGAATGTTTCTTTGTCTAATAAATCCGCCATACGGATACCGATTCTTTGTGCTTTATCAACATATGCTGGGCCGATACCTTTCTTAGTCGTACCGATTTTGTTATCACCACGAAGACGTTCTTCATACTCATCTTGTAATAAGTGGTAAGGCAAAATAACCTGTGCACGATTTGAAATGCGCAAATTATTTGTTGGAATGCCGCGTTCATTTAATGCGTCCAACTCTTTTAATAATGCAACCGGATCAACTACAACACCGTTACCGATAACAGATAGTTTATCTTGATAGAAAATGCCTGATGGCACTAAGTGTAATTTATAAGTTTCTCCGCCGAATTTGATTGTATGTCCTGCGTTATTTCCGCCTGAAAAACGTGCAATAACGTCCGCTTGTTCTGCTAAAAAGTCTGTGATTTTACCTTTACCTTCGTCTCCCCATTGTGTCCCAACAACTACGATTGATGACATAAGAGCACCTCCAAGTTATTCTCAATTAACCATTCAATATTCTATCAATTGTAAGCGTGTAATGCAAATAGAAAACGAACATTAAATATCACAGATTTTTGGCAGTTCAGTGAACACTCAAACTTCCGAAAAAGTAATATAAATCCTTTAATACCAATGTTTTATACCGTTTATCACACTTTATATTACACATACTTATTGACAAAATAACCCTTTTAAATCGACTTAAAACCGTACATTAAAACCTAATACCAGTTTATTGTACGTAAAAATATTTTTAAATTCGTTTCTATTTCGCCTTATTTTTTCTAATTTCCCATTAAAAAAAGACCAAAACGCGCGTTTGGTCTTTTAAATTCATCTATAATTTCATTTTTAATTTTTACATCATATCTGCATGTGCATAATCAATGTCCGTGAATTTGTTGTATTGCTTCATGAAGTGTAATTTAACAGTTCCTGTCGGGCCGTTACGCTGCTTCGCAATAATGACTTCAATTTCACCATTATCATCATTTGTGACAGGTTCCATGCCGCCATCGTCATCTTCTTCACCGTCTTCACGATTATAGTAATCATCACGATATAAGAAAGCAACGATATCCGCATCTTGCTCGATAGAACCTGATTCACGGATGTCACTCATCATTGGGCGTTTATCTTGTCGTTGTTCAACACCACGAGATAACTGACTTAGTGCAATAACCGGACATTCTAATTCACGTGCAATCGCTTTTAACGTTCTTGAGATTTCAGATACTTCTTGTTGACGGTTATCAGACATACGAGAACCGCTTCCCATAATCAACTGTAAGTAGTCGATCACAATCATATCTAAACCATGCTCTTGTTTGAGTCGACGACACTTAGAACGTAAATCTGTAATTCTGATACCCGGTGTATCATCAATAAAGATTTTCGTTTTAGATAACTTACCGACTGCCACTGTGAAACGATTCCAGTCTTCATCTGTCATCGTCCCAGTACGTAAACGGTTCGAGTCTACATTTCCTGAACTACAAATCATACGTGTTGCTAATTGGTCTGCACCCATCTCTAGCGAGAAGATACCGACCGTATAATTACTTTCATGGGTCGCAACTTTTTGCGCAATATTCAATGCGAAGGCAGTCTTACCTACCGAAGGACGTGCAGCTAAAATAATTAAATCATTTCGGTTAAAGCCTGCAGTCATCTGGTCTAAATCACGATAGCCTGTCGGGATACCTGGTGTTTGACCACTATTTTGGTCTAACTCTTCAGCATTCTCATAAACTTGTCCTAAGACGTCTCTGATATCTTTAAACCCTTCAGATTCTCTCGTAGATGCGAGTTCTAAAATCTTACGCTCTGCATCACTTAAAATATCATCTAAATCAAGTTCTGAATCATAACCGTCTTTCGCGATTTGATCTGCGACACGAATCAAATTACGTTTCGCAGCTAATTTATAAACAATCTCGCGATAGTACTCAATATTTCTTGTCGTCGGCACATTGCTAGCGAGCTCCGCAAGATATTGCGGGCCACCCGCTTCACTCAATGTCCCTTCAGATGTCAGCTGGTCCATTAAGGTTACGACATCTATTTCACTATTTTCCTCAAAGAGGTGCATCATCGCACGGAAGATGTGTTGGTGAGCGCCTCTATAAAAGGACTCAGGAAGTAAGACTCCCTGAGTTTCCCCCATGAGCTGTGGATCAATAATAATGGCACCTAAGACAGATTGCTCAGCTTCGTTGTTATGCGGCATCTGGTTTTGTTCATACATTCCATCCATTTTTTGATTACACCTCTAATTATTTCATTGCTTATTTTTGTTCAACAGTGTGAACACGGATTGTACCATCGACTTTTTTGTCTAATTTTACTGGTACATTTGTATAACCTAAGGCATGGATACCGTTAGGTAAGTCCATTTTACGTTTATCAATTTTGATATCGTGTTGTTTTTGTAAGGCTTGTGCAATTTGTTTTGTGCTGACAGAACCGAATAATTTGCCGCCTTCACCTGATTTAGCTGTGACTTCTACTTCGATGTCTTCAAGACGTTTTGCTAATGCTTTCGCATCTTCGATTTCTTGTTCTCTTTCTTCTTCAGCACGTTTGTTTTTAAGTTCTAATTGTTTCAAGTTACCTGGTGTTGCTTCTACTGCAACATTTTTCTTGAATAAGAAGTTTTGTGCGTAGCCTACAGGTACGTCTTTAACTTCGCCTTTCTTACCTTTACCTTTAACATCTTGTGTGAAAATTACTTTCATTGTCCTTCACTCCTACTAATTTGTTCATCTATTGCTTGTTGTAATTGTTCTACTGCTTCATCTACTGTTACACCTTTAATTTGCGTGGCAGCATTTGTTAAATGTCCACCGCCGCCTAAAGCTTCCATTGTCAGTTGGACGTTGATAGAGCCGAGTGAACGGGCTGAAATACCCACTAAGTCATCTTCTCGTCTAGCCACTACATAAGAGGCCTCTACACCATCTAAACTTAACAATTCGTCTGCAGCTTGTGCAACTGTAACAGGGTGATAGATTTTATCATTAGATCCGTGTGCCACTGCAATACCATTGCTTTGTAGTTTCACAGTACGGATAAGTTCTGAACGATTAATGTACGTATCAATATCATCTTTTAAGAAGTGCTGCGTCAAGATCGTATCTGCACCATGTGCTCTTAAGTAACTTGCCGCATCAAAGGTTCTTGAACCTGTACGTAATGTGAAGTTACGCGTATCGACAATAATACCCGCATACATAATCGTTGATTCTAATCTTGTCAGACGTTGTTCTGTCGGTTGGTATTCAAGGAGTTCCGTCACAAGCTCAGCTGTAGAGCTGGCATAAGGTTCCATATATACCAATAATGGATGAGAAATAAAGCTTTCACCACGACGGTGATGGTCGATCACGACTTTACGGTTTGCTTTATTTAAAATGTTCTCATCTAATACCATTTCTGGTTTATGTGTATCAACAACAACTAATGTCGTTTTTGATGTCATAATATCCCACGCATCATCTGATGTGATGAAACGTTCTTTTAATTCTGGTTTCTTATCAATTTCATCCATCACACGACGTAATGTCGGATCGATATCTTCTTCATTTAACACAACATAAGCATCTAAGTTATTCATCATCGCAAAGCGTGAAACACCGATAGCTGCACCGATTGCGTCTAAGTCAGGACGTTTATGTCCCATAATGATAACTTTGTCGCCTTCCATCAAGATATCTTTTAAAGCATGTGAGATAACACGCGCACGTACACGTGTACGTTTTTCCATCGGGTCAGTCTTACCACCATAGAATCTTACATTACCATTGATATGTTTGATTGCGACTTGGTCACCACCACGGCCAAGGGCTAAGTCTAAACCTGATTGTGATAATTCCCCTAAGTCAATCAAGTTCTCTGAACCTTCACCGACACCAATACTTAATGTCAATTGTGCGCGGTAACCTACACTCTTTTCACGTAGGTTTCGCAACAAGTCGAAATTTGATTCTTCTAATTGGTCAAGAATACGACGGTTTAAATACGCTACGAATTGGTCTGAACTATACCGCTTGAAATAGATATCATACTCAGAAGCCCAACGACTGATGACACGTGTGACCATAGAGTTGATTTCAGAACGCTGTGTATCGTTCATATTTTGTGTGATTTCATCGTAGTTATCAAGGAATAAGGTTGCGATAACCGGTTTCGATTCTTCATATAATTCATACGTGTGTACTTCTTCAGTAATATCAAAGAAATATAAGACATGTTCATCTTCTGAATAACGCACACGATAATGATAATTGCCATCTGTAATTTCAATCTCTTGCGTCTTCTCTAATTGTTTCAGAATGTTCGGGTACACTTCATTTATCGGATCTGAGATAACATTACGATCCAATCGTTCAGACATGAAATGGTTCATCCATTCTACATCTTCATTCTCATCAAGAACAATGATGCCAATCGGCAAACTTTTAATCGCGATACTATTGCCAGCTGATATCTGTCCGCTTAAATCATCTACATATTGATCTAATCGTATGAATGCATTACGAAACGCAAATGCACTGATAATAATCATCACAAGTAAGACTGCAGTTGCGATACCAGCAATCAATTGGTTAAAGATAAACCAAACAACAACTAATGCGATTGCAGTTAATACCATAAGCAAGAAAGGAATAAACAGTGCTTTCTTCGTAGATTGACGATTCATTCTGTCACCTCAAATCATTTTTTAATAAATCGTTTTAAATTGAATGTAATATCTACAACACCCAGTAAGCCGATAATCGGTATCACAGGTGTCAGTAAAAATCCTATAACCATTAATAAAATGCCCACACCTACCGGCATACGTTTCGCTTTCGCAAAGTAAGCAATGAAACTTAAACCTTGGATGAACATAATGAATGATAAGATAACTTGCATATTTAAAACGATACTTTGGAACGTGCCAGGTTGCGTTGCGAACATGACACAAAGCAATACTATAAAGTAAATGTATGCGAGTACACGTTTAAACTGCCATGCATATAACGGTTTAAACACTGGGGTTGCTATTTTAAACTTACGTAAAATCGGAAACGATACAATCAAGTTAATGAGTATCATAATAAAAATAACGATAATCGTATAACTAGGTAATTGAACTGCTAATTGTCTAAAACCTTCTTCTAACACACTACGTGAAGAAGCATCTAGTCCACTCATTGCCATTGCTTGATACATTTGATCTTTAAATGGTTTCACAAGCACTTGTGAAAGCGGAAGTTTATCGAAGACTTGAAGCAGCATAAAGCCTGCCAAACTGATGATACTCATATATGTAGTTGCGATATAGAGTATACGTTCTTTCGATGTACGTTCTTTTAATAATTGCCCTACTATCAAACTCAAAATCAAAATGAAGATGATATAACTCAGTACACCCTCACTTCCGAACAGGACAGTTAAAATAACTGTAATCAGTGCGGCAATACCGAAAGACATAATAGACTTATGCCATAGAATAATACCAGGCACCGTTGCAATAAAAAATAAGATGAGTCCGGCAACCGGTATAACATAGGTGACTGCCACAATAATCAGCAATGCCAATGTTGCAAGTAGCGTCGCCTTCAGGTCTATTTTTGCAAACAAATTCGCCACTCCTATACTTTAGTAACTATAAGAATTATTTTAACATAGTTGGCAAGAATCACCTACTTGATATCACTAGCTTGCTACATGTTTTTAACAGCATAGATAAAGTTCAATTTCTTCAGTTGTATCTTATCAACTATACCCAATATTTTATAATGTTTCCCTTCAGAAAAGTGAGGTATATAATAAATAAAGTATTTATGTTATAACAACTATGGAGGAGATTTTATGGCAGCTGGAAGTATCATTACATATTCTATTGTAGGTCTGTTATTAATTGCAGCGATGATCATTCTATTTATTGAAACGAAAAACCTAAGCAAGTAAGAAATCAAAAAATGACGACCATTGCTTTATTACTCACTACCGCATCAACTCTAATCATCTTCATTTTTAGTTTGATTCAATCACTCTCTTAACTAAATAAGAAAGACTTGGACTCTATCCATTTGTTAAATTTTTATTAATTCCCGAAAACGCTATCGTAATATATTGCAAACCACGTTATAATGAGAGTGATAAAAAAAGATTTAAACGAAGAAGGAGTACCAGAAGTATGCAGAAAGTTTTCTTAGCTGGAAGCAGTCTTGCGCTGTTCTTCACAAGCATTTTATGTTTCGTATTGCATGCCTTAATTAAAATGAGCATTACAGGTCTCATCTTTTTAAACGCAGGAAATTTTCTGATTCCATTAGGTTGTGCATTTGTGACACTAAGTATTATGAGTGTCATCGCATTTCTATATGTTGATACCGCTGAGCAATCAGAAACACAAAACCAAGAGTGATAAAGTTAGACTGACGCTTGTCTGAAGTAAGACACCCATTCGTCTACAAACTCTTTAACAGCAACACTTTCAAACTATTCTATTTCAACCGATTATCCTTAGAGGGTAGTCGGTTTTTCTTTGTGTTTCAGGAAATAACAAGACGGGGAAATATTAATTTTCCATATAAAAAGAGGACGCTATGTTGGTAAGGCATAGCGTCCATGTGGTAGGTAAATATATATATTGGAACGAGGTTGGATCATCTTAATTCGTTTTCCAACTACTCGATGATCCCATTTATTTTGTTGCAGGGCCGATTTTTTCTTTTCCGCCCATGAACGGTACCAATGCTTTAGGAATCGTAATTGATCCATCAGCGTTTTGGTAATTTTCAACAATTGCTGCAAACGTACGACCTACTGCTAAGCCGCTTCCGTTCAATGTATGAACTAATTCTGGTTTAGCATCTTTGTCGCGTTTGAAACGAATGTTAGCACGACGTGCTTGGAAATCTGTCATGTTAGAGCATGAGCTGATTTCTTTGTAATCTTGATAACTTGGAAGCCAAACTTCTAAGTCATATGTTTTACTTGAACTGAAACCTAAGTCGCCAGTACAAAGAATGACACGACGATATGGTAATTCAAGTTCTTCCAAGATTGCTTCTGCGTCGCTTGTTAACTGTTCTAATGCATCCCAAGAATCTTCAGGTTTTTCAAAACGTACCAACTCAACTTTATCGAATTGGTGTAAACGGATTAAGCCACGTGTGTCACGTCCGGCAGAACCCGCTTCACTTCTGAAGCAAGCTGACTGTCCAGTGAACTTGCCTGGCAATTTATCTGCAGACAAGACTTCTTCGCGGTAGAAGTTAGTTAACGGTACTTCCGCAGTAGGAATCATGTAAAGTCCTTCTTTTTCAATCTTGAATAAGTCTTCTTCGAATTTTGGAAGTTGACCTGTACCGTACATAGAATTTGCATTCACAAGTTGTGGTACCATCATTTCAGTATAGCCGTGCTGTGTTGTATGTTTTGTTAACATGTAGTTCATTAATGCACGTTCTAACTGTGCACCTTCATTTGTTAAGAAGACGAAACGCGCACCAGATACACGTGCAGCACGTTCGAAATCTGCCATACCTAATTCTTCAACTAAATCCCAGTGTGCTTTCGCTTCGAAGTCGAATTCACGAGGCGTACCCCATTTTTTCACTTCGATGTTTTCTTCATCAGTTTCGCCTTCTGGCACATCATCATGCATGATATTAGGGATTGTAGATAATTTATAATGTAAGTCATCATCCACTTCGTTTAACTCAGTATCGATATCTTTGATTTTATCGCCAAGTTCTCTCATTTGTTTAATGACATCATCCGCATTTTCTTGATTGCGTTTTTTCTCAGCGATTTCACCGCTTACTCGGTTACGTTCAGCTTTCATTTCTTCTGCTTTACCGATTAACTCACGGCGTTTACCATCAAGTTCTAATACTTTGTCCACGATTTGTGGGTCCATTCCGCGTAATCTTACTTTCTCTTTCAAGCGATCCGTTTCGTTTCTAAACAATTTAATATCTAACATGTGTCAGTCATCCTTTCAAAATAAGTGTAGGGGTATTTAAATTCAAATTAATAATATAATTAGAGCAGCTGAAAAAAGAATAAAAAAATACCACGCCCCTACAAGGGACGTGGTATTACGTGTTGCCACCCTATTTAACAGTATGTATCAAATTAATTGATGCACACTGCACTCTCTCTAAAATAACGGTTAAACCGGTTGTTCTCTCAAATGCAGGTAGATTCGTCACGTAGTCTTAATTGCTTATTCACACCAACCATAAGCTCTCTGGAATTAATAACTAGGATTACTTATCCTGCGAACAATGTCTTATGAACTTAACTTCACTATAGCAAATAGTTATTTAAATTGCAACTCAAATATAAAATTTTTCTGAATTCAAGAAAAATTCATGTTATTTGCATTCTGCATCAGTATACGCTGCTTGCTGTAAATAACGCGATACTTGCATGATATCATGATGGAATTGACGGTCTTCTGTAATGGATGGCGTAATATTTCTTAACGTCTCATATTTCTCAAGTGAGCGTGGCGATAATTGATCAATACCTTTTAATTCTACCGCTTGCAGCGCAATAATTAATTCAATCGATAACACTCTACGCGCATTATCCACAATTTGATAGCCATGTCTTGAACCAATTGTACCCATAGAGACATGATCTTCTTGGTTCGCAGATGAAGGAATAGAATCCACACTCGCAGGATGCGCCAATGTTTTATTTTCTGATACTAAACTCGCTGCCGCATACTGCATAATCATCGCACCACTTTGTAAGCCTGGTTCAGGACTTAAGAAAGCAGGTAAACCACCATTCAATTGTGGATTTACTAAACGTTCTAAACGACGTTCTGCGATATTCGCAAGTTCACTTACCGCAATTTTCAAGAAGTCTAACGCATATGCAACAGGTTGACCATGGAAGTTGCCGCCTGAAATAACTAATGTTTCATCACCTTCATGGAAGATTAACGGATTATCATTCGCCGCATTCATTTCACGTTCTAATTGTTGTTTCACAAATTTCAATGTTTCAAAGCTTGCGCCATGAACTTGCGGAATACAACGTAACGTATACGCATCTTGAACTCTGATTTCACCTTGTGTCGTCGTTAACTGAGAATCCTCTAACCAATACAACATACGATCTGCGACTGCACTTTGTTCAGGGAAATTACGCGCATCATGTACTTCAGGACGATACGCATCCGTAATACCGTTTAACGCTTGATGTGTTAACGATGCAATCCATTCTGATTGATAAGCTAACGCTTCCGCTTCAATCCAGCTGATGACACCTTGTGCTGTCATAGCTTGTGTCCCGTTAATCAACGCCAAACCTTCTTTGGCAGATAACGCTAACGGTTCACGACCTAATTCATGTAAGACCTCAATACTCTCTTTTTCTTCTTGTTGATAAAAGACTTTGCCTTCTCCAATTAAAGCTAACGCAAGATGAGATAGAGGTGCTAAGTCACCTGAAGCGCCTAATGAACCTTGTTGTGGAATAATCGGAATAATACGTTCATTAATAAAATAAACTAATTGATCAACTAAATCAGTTGTGACACCTGAATGACCTTTCAACATTGTATTCAAACGTAAAATCATCATCACAAGTGCAACATCGTGAGAAAACGGATCACCTGTACCGCAAGCATGTGAACGAATCAAGTTCACTTGAAGTTGATTATATTGCTGTGGATCGATTAAGACATCACTAAACAAGCCGAAGCCTGTTGTAATTCCGTAAATCGTTTCTTTATTTTTAATAATATCTTCTACAATAGCACGACTTTGTTTAACGCGTTCCATCGCATCAGATGAGATTGTTACCTTATCTTGCTGGTGTAAAAATTTTTTTATATCTTCAATTGTGAGCGATGCTCCGTTTAATTCTAGTGTCAATTGAATTACCCCCTCAAAAAATAAATGTATACAATTATCCCAAGTATACGCTTACATTTTTAGAAGGACAATAGATTCTGCCAAAGCCGTAGCGTGTTAATACGTCACTAGTTTAGCACGCTAAATTTAAATAACAGTTTTCTATCCAACCAGACAATATGAGTTAAACAAAGGTAATCTTCACCCGTTCATCCTTACGCGCACAAGACTTTACAAAACGTTCAATAAGTCTTCGCAAGGAAAGTGTTGACTTACCTAAACGATAGGTATAAGATGTTGTAATGCATTGAGAAACAATCAACATTACAGGTATGAAAGGCTCACTCCAATGACAGGAGTGTGCTTAAATTTTATAAATAATCAAATACATCGAAAACCTAAAGCTCCATTGTATGAAGCTTAAGTGTAAAATGAATGGGTTATGGAGGGATTATGGTGGAAATTTTAACAGATGTTACGATTCCAAAACGAAAAGATGAGACGCACAAAGGAGATTACGGCAGAATCTTATTAATTGGTGGAAACGCAAATTTAGGCGGCGCAATTATTATGGCTGCACGTGCATGTGTGTATAGCGGAAGCGGTTTGATTACAGTTGCAACACACCCGACGAATCATGCGGCTTTGCACTCACGCTGTCCTGAAGCGATGGTCGTGGACATTAATGATACCAAGATGTTAACAAAACTCATTGAAACATCAGACAGTATTTTAATCGGCCCTGGACTTGGTTTAGACTTTAAAGGCAATAATGCGATGACATTCTTGCTTCAAAATATCCAACCGCATCAGAACCTGATTATTGATGGTGATGCGATTACAATTATGAGTAAATTAAAAGTGGAAGTACCTAAGTGTCAAAATGTTGTGTTCACACCACACCAAATGGAATGGGAAAGATTAAGCGGCATTCCAATTGAGGAACAAACTTATGAACGTAACCGTGAAGCTGTAGATCAAATACACTCTGCAGTTGTCTTAAAACAACATGGCACAGAAATCTATTTAAAAGATAACACGTACAAATTAGAGATTGGTACACCAGCTATGGCTACTGGCGGTATGGGTGATACATTATCAGGTATTATCACAAGTTTTATCGGTCAGTTTGACGACTTTGATTATGCGGTTAAAACTGCGACTTATGTGCATAGTTATATTGGTGAACACTTATCTAAAGAAATGTACGTTGTTCCGCCATCAAACTTAATCGCGGAAATCCCATATGCGATGAAGCGTTTAGAAGAAAAAGAAAATTAAACTTAATCTATTAAGAGTAATAAAAAAGCTTTCTGCTTAACCTAGTGGTTTTGCAGAAAGCTTTTATTTTATCTATTCACTTAAATTATTCTTCTTCGTTATCTTCATCTTCTGAATCTGCGTTTTCAATATCTTCGTTCACGCGATCCATGAAGTCTTGTCTTAATTCAGTGCGTTCACCGTCTTCTTCTACAGTTTCATCTAATTCTTCTGTATGAATTGTACGGTCATCATCTTCTGATTCGACGACTTGTTCACTGATTGTTGGTGTTGGACCATTTTCACCTGGTTCTGTTTCATCTTCAGAAGTACCTTCTAATTCATCTTCTGGTTCTTCTTGAACTTTCGCAACCGTAGAAACAAATTGTTCATCACTCAAGCGGATTAATCTTACCCCTTGTGCTGAACGTCCGTTTTGTGAAATGTCACCGACATCGATACGGATAATCACACCATGGTTTGTGACAATCATTAAGTCCTCTTCGCCTGTTACTGTTGTGATGCAGACGATATCACCATTTTTCTCAGTAATCGTAGCTGTTTTGATACCTTTACCGCCACGGTTAGACACACGGTATTCTTCAAGTGGTGTACGTTTACCGTAACCATTTTCAGTGACTACTAATACTTCATCTTCACTATCGCCATTTGCGACTGCGAGTCCGATGACTTCATCACCTTCACGTAAAGTGATACCTTTTACGCCGGCAGCTGTTCGGCCAAGTGGACGTAAGAGTGATTCTTTGAAGCGGATAAGTGATGCACGTGATGTACCAAGTAAGACATCTTTTGAGCCATCTGTAAGACGTACTGCTACGAGTTCATCTTCATCTCTGAAGTTGATCGCAATCTTACCGTTTCTATTGATGTGTGAGAAGTTGCTTAGAGATGAACGTTTCACGATACCGTGTTTCGTTGCGAAGATTAAGAAGGCATCTTCTTTCTCTAAATCTTTCACCGCAATCATCGTACTGATGACTTCACCATTTTCAAGCTCAATTGCGTTGATAACTGGAATACCTTTAGACTGACGTGAGAGTTCCGGCACCTCGTACCCTTTAAGTTTGTAGACACGTCCTTGGTTCGTAAAGAACAATACATGGTCGTGGGTACTCAATGTGACAATTTGACTCACGAAGTCTTCTTCTAATGTATTCATACCTTGCACACCGCGACCGCCACGATTTTGTGCACGGTACGTAGAAACAGGTAAACGTTTGATGTAGTTATTATGACTTAATGTGATTACAATTTGTTCTTCTGGAATTAAGTCTTCATCTTCAATATGGTCTAAACCGCCAAGTTGAATTTCAGTACGACGTTCATCACCATATCGTTCTCTGACTTCGATTAATTCGTCACGAACAAGTTGTAATAATTTTTCTTCGTCAGCAAGAATCGCTCTTAATTCTTCAATGTATGCAATCAAGTCGTTATATTCAGATTCAATTTTATCTCTTTCTAAACCTGTTAAACGTCTTAAACGCATATCTAAGATAGCTTGTGCTTGACGCTCAGATAATTTGAAGCGTTCTTGTAAACGTTCCATTGCTACTTTATCTGTATCAGATTCACGGATTGTTGTGATGATTTCATCAATATGATCTAACGCAATACGTAAACCTTCTAAGATATGTGCACGGTCTTCAGCTTTTTTCAAGTTGTATTCCGTACGTCTACGCACGACTACTTTTTGATGTTCTAAGTATTCGACCAATGCTTCTTTTAAATTAATTAATTTCGGTCTGCCATTGATTAAGGCAATCATGTTCACACCGAATGAAGTTTGAAGTGGTGTTTGTTTGTATAAGTTATTTAAAATAACACTCGCATTCGCATCTTTACGGACATCGATTACGACACGTACGCCAGTACGTAAACTTGTTTCATCACGTAAGTCTGTAATACCATCGATTTTCTTGTCACGTACTAATTCTGCGATTTTCTCAATCATACGCGCTTTGTTGACTTGGAACGGAATTTCAGTCACAACGATACGTTGACGACCGCCGCCACGTTCTTCAATTTCAGCACGTGCACGCATTTGAATAGATCCACGTCCTGTTTCATAAGCACGACGGATACCGCTCTTACCTAAAATTAAACCAGCAGTCGGGAAGTCAGGTCCAGTAATGTCTTCCATCAATTCTGCGATTGTGATATCAGGATTATGACTTAAACTTAATACACCATTGATGACTTCTGTCATGTTGTGAGGTGGAATATTCGTCGCCATACCTACCGCGATACCTGCAGCACCGTTCACTAAGAGGTTAGGGAAACGTGCCGGTAAGACTTCCGGCTCTCTTTCTGTACCATCATAGTTATCGATAAAGTTGATTGTATCTTTATTGATATCTCTTAATAATTCAGTCGCAAGTTTTGTCATACGTGCTTCTGTATAACGCATTGCTGCTGCACCATCGCCATCCATGGAACCGAAGTTACCTTGACCGTCTACAAGAGGATAACGATAGCTGAAATCCTGAGCCATACGTACCATGGCTTCATAAATAGATGAGTCACCGTGAGGGTGATACTTACCCATTACGTCACCTACGATACGTGCGGATTTCTTATACGGTTTATCAGGCGTCATCCCTTGTTCGTTCAACCCGTACAAAATACGACGATGTACCGGTTTCAAACCATCTCTGACATCTGGCAAAGCACGAGATACGATAACACTCATCGCATAGTCTAAGAACGATTCACGCATCTCGTTACTAATATTTCGTTCAATTATTCTTGATTCAGGATATTCAGCCATCAAGATTGCCTCCTTAAGTTATTAATTCCGTAGCTGTTTCGCTGATTCATAGCTTCCAAAATTAGAAATCCAAGTTCGCGTAAACCGCATTTTCTTCGATGAATTGACGACGGTTTTCTACAACATCGCCCATTAACATTTCGAAAGTTAAATCCGCTTCAATCGCATCTTCTAATGTCACTTGTAACATTGAACGATGTTCTGGATTCATTGTTGTTTCCCATAATTGATCTGCATCCATTTCACCTAAACCTTTATAACGGGCAATAGACCATTTCGGTGTCGGTTTCAATTCAGATTTCAATTTCTCTAATTCACGTTCGTTAAAGACATAGTATTTCTGTTTACCTTGTGTCAATTTGAATAAAGGCGGTTGTGCAATGTATACATAACCCGCTTCAATCAACGGACGCATGAAGCGATAGAAGAATGTCAATAACAGTGTTCTGATATGCGCACCATCCACATCGGCATCTGTCATGATAACGATTTTGTGATAACGTGCTTTCGAAATATCGAATTCTTCTCCGATACCGGTACCGAATGCAGTAATCATAGAACGGATTTCATTATTATTTAAGATTCTGTCTAAACGTGATTTTTCAACGTTCAAGATCTTACCACGTAGCGGTAAAATCGCTTGTGTTCTTGAATCACGACCAAGTTTTGTAGACCCCCCGGCAGAGTCACCTTCGACGATGAAGATTTCACTCTCTTCAGGGTTTTTACTTGAACAGTCAGCTAATTTACCTGGTAAGCTTGAAACTTCTAATGCTGATTTTCTACGAGTTACTTCACGTGCTTTTTTAGCTGCGATACGTGCACGAGAAGCCATCATACCTTTTTCGACAATAATACGAGCAACTTGTGGATGTTCTAACAAGAAACGCTCCATATCCTCTGTGAAGAGTCTGTCTACGATTTGACGAACTTCAGAGTTGCCGAGTTTTGTTTTTGTTTGTCCTTCGAATTGAGGGTTGCTGTGCTTAATTGAGACAACCGCTGTTAAACCTTCACGTGTATCTTCACCAGATAAACGCTCTTTATCATCTTTCATAATGCCTTGTTGAATACCATAACTGTTCAATACACGTGTTAACGCACGTTTAAAGCCGTCTTCATGTGTACCGCCTTCGTAAGTATGGATATTGTTCGCATAAGATAATAAGTTTGTTGAGAAACCGCTGTTGTATTGCAATGCAATTTCTACTTCCACGTCATCTTTACGGTCATGTAAGTAAACTGGCTCATCAAATAAAGGCTCTTTATTCTCATTGATCAACTCAACGTAAGATTTAATACCGCCTTCATAGTGATATGAGTCTTCTTTTACTTCTTCACCGCGTTCATCACGTAAAGTAAGCTGAATGCCTTTGTTTAAGAAAGCCAACTCACGAATACGTTTTTGAAGCAATTCATACTGATACGTTGTTGTTTCAGTAAAGATTTCAGGGTCAGCTTTAAAGCGGATTTCAGTTCCTGTATGTTCTGTTTCGCCAACCACTTTTAAATCATATTGAGGAACCCCGCGTTTATACGCTTGGTTATAAATTTTATTATTACGGTGTACAAACACTTCTAATGTTTCAGAAAGTGCGTTAACAACTGAAGATCCTACACCATGCAGACCGCCTGATACTTTGTATCCGCCACCGCCGAATTTACCGCCGGCATGCAATACAGTTAAGATAACCTCAACTGCTGGACGGCCCATTTTTTCTTGAATATCAACTGGAATACCACGGCCGTTATCTGTTACACGAATCCAGTTATCTTTCTCGATAATGACTTCGATTGTATCAGCATAGCCAGCCAATGCTTCGTCAATACTATTATCTACAATTTCCCATACAAGATGGTGCAGACCTCTTTCTGAAGTCGATCCGATATACATACCTGGACGTTTACGAACGGCTTCAAGTCCTTCTAATACCTGTATTTGTCCAGCACCATAATCTTCCGTGTTGTTCACATCTGACAATGCTTCCACCTTCACTTTCTATCACTTGATAATTTCACCTTGATTGATTCGGTAAAGTTTTGCATGTTTCATAATTTCATGATCAATACCTTCTACAGACGTTGTAGTCACAAATGTCTGCACCTTATCTTGAATTGTACTCAGCAGGTGAGTCTGACGAGAGTCATCTAATTCACTCAGCACATCATCAAGCAATAAGATAGGGTATTCGCCGACTTCTTTGTTAATCAGTTCAATCTCAGCCAGCTTAATTGATAATGCAGATGTCCGCTGTTGACCTTGTGAGCCATAAGTCTGAGCATCCATCCCATTAACGTTAAAACCTAAATCATCACGGTGCGGACCATAAAGGGCCACGCCGCGTTCTATTTCTCTGTCCATATTGTCAGCCATCAATTGCTGCACTTCTTCAAACAAAGCCGCTTCATCCTCAGTATCAGACAACTTCAAGCTCGGACGATATTTAACCTCTAAGCTTTCTCTGTTGTCTGTAATGCTGGCATGAATCGGTTGTGCAAGCACTTCTAATTCCTCGATAAAGTGCGCACGCTTCAAAGTGACTTTAAGCGCATACTCCGCAAACTGCTGATTTAATACCTCAAGCATTGTGCGGTCTGTTTTCTGCTTAATCTGAAGCTGTTTTAAGTAATTGTTCTTTTGTTTCAAAATCCGTTGATATTGAGACAAATCATTCAGGTAAACCGCAGACATCTGACCTAGCTCCATATCAATAAAGCGACGTCTGACTTGCGGTGATCCTTTGACAATATTCAGGTCCTCTGGGGCAAAAAGAACAACATTCAAGTGTCCGATATATTGTGTCAGACGATGTTGTTCTAAATGATTTACTTTAACCTTTTTGCCTTTTTTAGTTATAAACATGGTCAATGGCATCTTCCCATGTCGATAACTCAGCTCACCTTCTATTTTAGCATACTCAGCCCCAAAGCGTATGAGCTCTTTATCATTTGAAGTTCGATGGCTTTTCGCTAATGCAAGTGTGTAAATGGATTCTAATAAATTAGTTTTGCCTTGCGCATTTTCACCAATCAAAATATTCACATCTGGATGGCAATCCAATGCGACTTCTTCATAATTGCGATAATTTTCAAGTTGGAGTGCATTTAATTTCATTGGTCACCTTGATGAGCAATTACAAAAGAACCCACTTCAGGTATTTCAATTTGATCGCCATCTTCGAGTTTTTTACCACGACGTGTTTCACGCTCACCGTTTAAGAAAACTTCGAAATCTTTTAAAAACCATTTTGCCTGTCCACCTGATTCAATAATGCCTTCAGTTTTCAGGAATTGTCCTAAAGTAATGTCACCTTCAACCATGATTTTTTCAGTCAACACACTCACTCCATTTCTTTATAAGGTCATTAATATATTATACCTTTTTTCGTAATAAATTTCATGTTTGAGCGGTTGAAATCTAGCGTTTTCTCATCATTTTTTCACGTTAATCTCAGATTTTGAATTTTTCAGCTTCTTTAACACTCATTTTTCGCATTTTAAAAGGTGACATTGAACATTTTAAGCGCATCGATATTTTTATCCTAAATAATTTTAAAATGCATTCAGCGACATCTGAGACACTTTAAAATGAATTTCACGTTGTTATTTTAAATCTGCCATAAAAAAACGGAAACCCTGCAAAGAGGATTTCCGTTTTTTAAAGTGAATATCACCTTTTGTTTTTGAGATTAGTATGTTCTGATTGGCAAGATTAATTGCACAACTGAATCGTCATCTTTTGGCTTTAATGTGAATGGTTTCATCGTACCGAAGAATTCAACTTCTACTTCGTCATTATCGATTGCTTTTAAAGCATCCATCATGTACTTAGAGTTGAATGAGATTTTCAAGCTGCTGCCTTCCACACTGTTTGCATCAACATCTTCTTTTACCGTACCGATTTCTGGTGATGTAGAAGAAAGTTCGACTTCTTGATTGCCAGTGCTTAATTTGATTACGTTATTACCGCCTTCACGCGCAAGTAATGACGCACGATCAATTGCGTGATAGAAATCACTGTTGCTCATTTCAATTTTTGTTTCGTAGTTCTCTGGGAACAAACGAGATGTATCTGGATAATGTCCTTCAAGCAATCTTGAAATGAAATTGATGTTGCCGACTTTAAATAACACTTGGTTAGATGCGAAGAAGATATTAATGTCATCTTCTGAATCAGTGACAATTTTATTAAGTTCAGCTAAAGCTTTACCTGGAATGATGACATTTTTATTATCAATGTCTTCGTCTTCTAGTTTAAGTTTGCGAACTGCTAAACGGTGTGAGTCTGTTGCAGTGCATATTAATTCATTATCTTGAATCAACCAGTTCACACCAGTTAAAACTGGCCGTGTTTCTGAGGTGGACACTGCGAAGTTTGTTTGTGCAATCACGTTTTTAAGTACTTTAATTGGTAATTGAATTGCGTCATCTTGAGAAACTTGAGGTAATAATGGGTATTGATCTGGGTCTAAGCCGCTCAAGTTGAACTCTGAATGACCTGAAGTAATCAATGTTTGGAATTGCTCATTTGTTGATAACTTCACATCTTTGCCTGGTAATTTTTTAATAATATCTACAAAGAAACGACCAGGAAGTACAACGGATCCTGTTTCAGCAATCGTTACAATCTCTTCTCCGTCAACTTCTTTAGGGATTGAAATTTCAATTGAAATCTCAGAATCTGAACCTGTTAAAATAATGCCTTCTTCTTTTGCATCGATTTTGATACCCGTTAAGATCGGCAATGTTGTTCTTGGTGAAATGGCTTTTAATGTGTCATTTAATTGATTTATGAAATAGTCTCTTTTAATCGTGAATTCCATCATAAATTTTAAACTCCTTCCAGTCGTTTATAACTTAATTATATAGGTTTTAAAAGCGTAGTAATAGTAGTAGGGGCTGTGGATAAGTGGATAACCGAGTTAAAACCTTGTCACACAAAGTTATACACATGTGGATAAACTGTGTATGGTGTGTACAACTTTTACACATTGTCCACAATGACGATTTAGTCCACTGTATTATAACAGCTTCGATTTCTCACTTATTTTTACCCGAATTGCTAGTAAAATTATTTAAATGTTTACTGATTTCGAATTTCTTTCTCCAAATTTTCAACTTCTTGTTTGAAAATCGGATCTTTTTCCATATCTACCCGAATTGTTCTATGAGCATGAATCACAGTTGTATGATCACGTCCCCCGAACTCTTCTCCGATTTTAGGAAGGGAGAAATCTGTAAGTTCGCGTGATAGATACATCGCGATTTGACGCGGATAGGCAATGGATTTCGTACGTTTTTTCGCAATGAAATCTTCTTGGCGTACATTGTAATATTGACCGACTACTTTTTGAATATCTTGAATTGTGATTTTCTTAGATTTCGGTGTTTGAATAATATCTTTTAGTGCTTCAGCAGTCAGTTCAGTCGTAATCGGTTCACCTTGTAATCTTGAATAGGCGATGACACGTGTTAATGCACCTTCTAATTCACGAATGTTCGACTGAATTTGATTTGCGATATAGGTTAAAGATTCTAATGGAATATCCACATCTTCTTCCTCTAATTTTTTCTGCAGAATAGCCATTCTTGTTTCATAATCAGGCGGTGTGATATCAACGATCAAGCCCCATTCGAAGCGTGAACGTAGGCGATCTTCTAATTTCGAAATTTCCTTTGGTGGTCGGTCACTTGAAATCACAATTTGTTTTTCTGCTTGGTGTAAGTCATTGAAAGTATGGAAGAATTCTTCTTGTGTTTGTTCTTTGTTTTGAATGAATTGAATATCATCAATCAATAGAACATCAATGTTTCTGTATTTTTCACGGAATTGTTCCGTTTCGTTATCACGAATAGATTTAATAAATTCATTCGTGAATTTTTCACTTGATGTGTAGATAACTTTCGCATCTTTATTATTTTGTAGAACATAATGACCGATAGCATGCATCAAGTGAGTTTTGCCTAAACCTACGCCTCCGTAGATGAAGAGTGGGTTGTAAGCTTTTGCGGGTGCTTCCGCGACTGCAAGACTTGCAGCATGAGGGAAGCGGTTCCCAGGTCCGATAACAAAAGTTTCGAATGTGTTGTGTGCGTTAAATTGATCTTCGCTGCTGCTTAGGAAACCAGGAGTTTCCGTTTCTTTTTCTGGTTGCTTGTCTTTTTGATCGTCTTTAAGTTTTTTATCAGCTGTTAAATCGCTTTGAATGACAAATCGAGGTTTAAGCGGCGTTCCAATCGCTTTTTCGAATAAATTTTCTACAATATCCATGTATTGCTTCTTTAGAAAATTTTGAATGAAGTTATCTTCGACTAAAATAATCGCTTCAGAATCTTCGATGTCGATCAGCTTTGTTTTTGGAGGCTCAAACCAAGTTGAGTAACTGACTTCTGCCAATTCGCTTTTAGCTAATTCAAGAACTTTTTCCCAAATTTCTTCTTTTGACATATAAACTCCATCTTTCTTTAAAATTTTTTTGACTTATACACAAAATCACACCCCGTGGATAACTTTCCACACAGGCTGTTAATAATTATCCACAAGTTAATCACAATCGGTGGATAACTTTATTTAATTTTGCGTTATACACAGAAAAAATGTTGATAATTGTAAGTTGTAAACCGTTTATTTATCAAACCTTACAAGACTTATCCACACAATTATACTTATTAACAAATCTACCTGTCAAACTCTTGTGGATATGTGGTTTTTATGTGCAAACGTCTGTGTATAGTAACATAATTATCCACAGAATGTCACTGTTCATCTGTGAATAAGTGGATAACTTTTTGAATATATCTCACTTAAAATGTACTTGCTTTATAAGGTTGAATTTGTTATATTTTAGTAGTTGCTTGAATTATGACTAAGATATTGATAATTGAACTAAGTAAGGTAAGCCTTTTGATATAGATGCTTAACCTTTCGCAGACACCGTAGAAATACTTCGGTGATACTTGGTAGAAGGCTGTAATATCTCGGTTATATTAGATGAGGCTGTAGATGCAGATCTTTTCCAAGACTCTCATCACATTGTTAAGATGAGAAAGCGACTATAAATGAAGATAGATTCGATATGGAGGTGTTTTTACATGGTAAAACGTACTTATCAACCAAATAAACGTAAACACAGTAAAGTTCATGGTTTCAGAAAACGCATGAGCACTAAAAATGGCCGTAAAGTATTAGCGCGTCGTCGTCGCAAAGGCCGTAAAGTTTTATCAGCATAAGATCACTGACCTATCAGTGGTCTTTTTTTTGCTTTCATGCAGGTAAAAAAGATACACGGGTTGGAAAATACAGTTCTGATTCTTTACACTAGAACTTAATGATAGGGTAGGGGAGCAGCAAGAATAGAAAAATAAGTGAGTGATGGAAGTGGAAAAAGCATATCGCATTAAAAGAAATAGCGATTTTCAAACGATTTATAGAAGAGGAAAGTCATTCGCAAATCGCCAATTTGTCGTTTATGTCATGCCAGATAAAAATTTGACTCATTTTCAATTAGGAATCAGTGTTTCTAAAAAACTCGGCAATGCAGTGACACGCAATCGTATTAAAAGGGCAATCAGAGAAAACTTTAAAGTACATAAAGAAGATATGATTGCGAAAAAGATTATTGTTATTGCAAGACAACCTGCAAAAGATATGACTGTACTGGAAATTCAAAAAAGTTTAGAGCATGTACTTAAAATTGCAAAATTATTCAATAAGAGAATAAAGTAGACTAATCGAAGTCTTATATCAGACAAACGTCAGTCTAACCTCCATAGAATTCGAACACATATGTGGCAATTTACAATAAAAGTCATTACAATTATAGAGTTAGAAATTTAAGTAGAGGAGGCGAAGCAGCATGTTGGATTTAGATACAATTACCAGTATTTCTACTCCGATGGGAGAGGGTGCGATTGGTATTGTCCGTTTATCAGGAAGTCGTGCAATCGAAATCACTGATAAACTCTATAAAGGAAAGAAACCATTAGCTGAAGTAGATTCGCATACAATTAATTATGGACATATTGTCGATCCTGATACGAATGAAGTAGTAGAAGAAGTAATGGTATCCGTGCTGCGTGCACCAAAAACATTTACAAGAGAAGATATCGTAGAAATTAACTGTCACGGCGGAATCTTAACGATTAATCGTGTATTAGAACTTACAATGACGGCTGGTGCTAGAATGGCTGAACCTGGGGAGTATACAAAACGTGCATTCTTAAATGGCCGTATTGACTTATCTCAAGCTGAAGCAGTCATGGATTTCATTCGTTCTAAGACAGACCGAGCGTCTAAAGTTGCGATGAATCAGATTGAAGGACGTTTAAGTGATATGATCAAGCGTCAACGTCAATCTATTTTAGAAATCCTAGCACAGGTTGAAGTGAATATTGATTACCCAGAATATGACGATGTAGAAGATGCGACAACTGAATTCTTATTAGAGAAATCAGAAGAAATCAAATCAGAAATCGATCGTCTTTTAGCAACAGGTACACAGGGTAAAATCATGAGAGAAGGACTTTCGACAGTTATAGTCGGTAAGCCTAACGTCGGTAAGTCTTCTATGTTGAATAACTTAATTCAAGACAATAAAGCGATTGTGACAGAAGTTGCGGGTACTACACGGGATGTCTTAGAAGAATACGTCAATGTGCGTGGTGTACCACTTCGTCTCGTCGACACAGCAGGCATCCGTGAGACTGAGGACATTGTAGAAAAAATCGGTGTGGAACGTTCACGCAAAGCTTTAAGTGAAGCAGATTTAATCTTATTTGTCTTAAACTACAATGAAGCATTAACAGAAGAAGATGTTAAATTATATGAAGTCATCAAGAATGAAGATGCGATTGTGATTGTGAATAAAACAGATTTAGAACAACATCTTGATTTAGATGAAGTTCGTGATATGGTCGGAGATATGCCAGTCATTGAAACATCTATGTTAAAACAAGAAGGCATTGATCAATTAGAAGAACAAATTCGTGACTTGTTCTTCGGCGGTGAAGTTCAAAACCAAGATATGACTTACGTTTCAAACTCAAGACACATTTCATTGCTGAAACAAGCACGTCACTCGATACAAGATGCAATAGATGCAGCAGAAGCTGGTATTCCTATGGATATGGTTCAAATTGATTTAACTAGAACTTGGGAGATTTTAGGAGAGATTATCGGTGCTTCTGCAAGCGACGAATTGATTGACCAGTTATTCAGTCAGTTCTGTCTCGGAAAATAAAAAGGAGGACAAAGTATGGCTTTGGATTATGATGTAATTGTCATCGGTGCTGGGCATGCCGGTATTGAAGCAGGACTTGCTTCTGCACGACGCGGCGCCAACACATTGATGCTGACAATTAATTTAGATAACGTTGGTTTTATGCCATGTAACCCATCAGTAGGGGGACCAGCTAAAGGGATTGTTGTTCGTGAAATCGACGCACTCGGCGGTCAAATGGCTAAAACAATCGATAGAACGCATATTCAAATGCGTATGTTGAATACAGGTAAAGGACCTGCAGTACGTGCATTACGTGCACAAGCAGATAAAGCTTTATACCAACGTGAAATGAAACGTGTATTAGAAGATGAAGAAAACTTGCATATCATGCAAGGAATGGTAGATGAATTAATTATTGAAGATGACGAAATTAAAGGTGTGCGTACGAATATTGGTACAGAATACCGTTCAAAAGCCGTTATCGTCACAACAGGTACATTCTTACGCGGTGAAATTATTTTAGGTAACTTGAAATATTCAAGTGGCCCTAATCACCAATTACCATCTATTACACTAGCGGATAACTTACGTGAACTTGGTTTTGAAGTCGTACGTTTCAAAACAGGTACACCGCCACGTGTAAACTCAAAAACGATTGATTATGATAAAACAGAAATTCAACCAGGTGACGATGTAGGACGTGCATTCAGTTTCGATACAACTGAATATATCTTAGATCAATTACCATGCTGGTTAACTTATACAAATGATAAGACACACCAAGTGATCGATGACAACTTACATCTGTCAGCGATGTACTCAGGTATGATTAAAGGTAAAGGGCCACGTTACTGTCCATCTATTGAAGATAAATACGTGCGTTTCCATGATAAACCACGTCACCAATTATTCTTAGAACCAGAAGGTCGTGACACGAACGAAGTATATGTTCAAGGTCTTTCAACAAGTTTGCCAGAACATGTACAACGTGAAATGCTTCAAACGATTCCTGGCTTAGAAAAAGCAGATATGATGCGTGCGGGTTATGCGATTGAATATGATGCGTTAGTACCGACACAATTATGGCCGACACTTGAAACTAAGAAAATCAAAAACTTATACACTGCAGGTCAAATTAACGGAACTTCAGGTTATGAAGAAGCGGCTGGCCAAGGTTTAATGGCGGGTATCAATGCGGCAGGACGTGTGTTAGGCACAGGCGAAAAAGTATTAAGTCGTTCTGATGCTTATATTGGTGTCTTAATTGATGACTTGATTACAAAAGGTACGAATGAACCATACCGTCTCTTAACATCACGTGCAGAATATCGTTTATTATTACGTCACGATAATGCAGACCTACGTTTGACTGACCTAGGTCATGAATTAGGCTTGATTTCAGAAGAACGTTACGCGCGTTTCAATGAAAAACGTGATCAAATCCAAGCTGAAATTGATCGTTTATCTAACATTCGTATTAAACCGAATGAACACACACAATCTGTGATTAAATCACGTAACGGTTCTCCATTAAAAGACGGTATCTTAGCGATTGAATTACTACGTCGTCCAGAAATGGATTACCAAGCAATCCTTGATATCTTAGAAGAAGAACATCAAATTCCAGCTGACGTTGAAGAACAAGTTGAAATTCAAACGAAATATGAAGGTTATATCAATAAATCATTACAGCAAGTAGAAAAAGTAAAACGTATGGAACAGAAGAAAATTCCACACGACTTGGACTATAGTAAAATTGACAGCTTAGCAAGTGAAGCACGTGAAAAATTAGCAGAAGTTAAACCATTAAACATTGCACAAGCGTCACGTATTTCAGGCGTTAACCCTGCTGATATTTCAATTTTACTGATTTATCTAGAACAAGGTAAGCTTGAAAGGGTGAAATAAATGAGTGTTGAATGGTTGGCTGACAAGCTAGAAACACACGGCATTACATTGAACGACCAACAAAAACAACAGTTTCAAACTTATTATGAAATGCTTGTAGAGTGGAATGAAAAAATGAACTTAACAAGCATTACAGATGAATCAGAAGTATATTTGAAACACTTCTATGATTCAATTACAGCCGCATTTTATGTGGATATGACAAAAGAACTCAGTATCTGTGATGTAGGTGCTGGTGCTGGGTTCCCAAGTATCCCGTTAAAAATTGTCTTTCCACAGCTGAAAGTGACAATTGTAGATTCGTTGAATAAACGTATCCAATTCCTAAATCATCTTGCCGATGCTTTAGGGTTACAAGGTGTCAGCTTTGTACATGAGCGTGCAGAGAACTTTGGGAATACCCGTGGAGACAACCGGGAGTCTTATGACATTGTGACAGCACGTGCAGTTGCACGTCTGACAGTGTTAAGTGAGTTATGCTTGCCGTTAGTGAAAACAGGCGGTCATTTCGTAGCGATGAAATCTTCTAAAGGTGAAGAAGAGTTAGAAGAAGCACGCTTTGCGATTGGGGTCTTCGGCGGCAGAGTTGAAGCGATCGAAACTTTTGAATTGCCTGAAGATGCAGGTGAGCGTCAAATTATTATCATTGAAAAGCGTAGTAAAACGCCTAAAAAGTATCCGAGAAAAGCCGGAACGCCTAACAAATCTCCTTTACTAAAATAAAAATAAATATTAGTATATAATTATATTTAGAGGGAGAGATTGCGGAATGAAAAAGCCTTTTTCTAAACTATTCGGTTTAACAAATAAAGATGAAGAAATGACAGGCGCTACTGAAGATGAACGCAATAATCATGTTGAATCAATTCAAATTGAAAAGATTGTGCCGAACCGCTATCAACCAAGACAAGTCTTTGATCAAAGCAAGATTAATGAACTTGCGGAATCCATCCAAGAACATGGATTGCTACAACCGATTGTGGTACGACCGATTGAAGAAGGAATGTATGAAATCATAGCTGGGGAACGTCGCTTCAGAGCTATGAGCAGTATTCATATGGCTTATGCAGATGTGATTATTCGTGATATGACGGATGAAGAAACAGCAGTCGTCGCTTTAATAGAAAATATTCAACGTGAGAATCTATCAGCAGTTGAAGAAGCGGAAGCCTATCAGAAACTGTTAGAGCTTGGAGACACAACACAAAGTGAATTAGCACAAAGTGTTGGTAAAAGCCAAAGCTTTATCGCAAACAAATTGCGTTTACTGAAACTTGCTCCTAAAGTGCTTGCGAAACTTTCAGAAGGTAAGATTACAGAACGTCACGCACGTGCTTTGTTAAGTTTATCTCACGAAGAACAAGAAGAAATGGTCCAAATTATTATTGATCAACACTTGAACGTGAAACAAACAGAAGCGAGAGTCAAAGCCAAAGTAGGACCTGAAAAAGTTAAAGCAGTGCCGCTTCAATTCGCCAAAGATTTGACGAAAGCACGCGAAACACTACAAAACAGCTTTGAAACTATCGAACAAAGCGGTATCCGTGTCGAACAAAAAGAACGCGACCACGATGATTATTTAGAAATTAAAATCAGAGTATATAAACGTTAACAACCATTCGCCTCGTTGCGAGTGGTTTTTTCATGCTTTCTTTTAATTCAGGACAATATGTGTCCCGTACCTTCTATATAATGAAATTATATATTCAAATATACAAAGAGGAGCAAGCTATCTATGAAATTTAAACATGTATTGACTACCGCTGCAGCACTTTCAATTTTACTAGCAGGTTGCGGCTCAAATGAAAAACAAGAAGATACGCAAAAACACGAAGAAAAAGACAAAGCAAACCATCAAAAAACAGAGAAAAAAGAAAACACACAACATGAACAAACATCAAAACATGAAAAATCACATACTCATAAACAAACGACAGAACAAGCTATCAGCCAGCTGACACCACAAGAAAAGGTCGCTTTAGCGTTATATGCACCTAAAACAGCTGAATTTACAGTGACAGCGAATGAATTATTAAACCATAGCTATGTTCAAAATGGAAATGGAGGTTCGCGACAACGAGAAATTCAGCAATTAACACTTTATACAGGTAGTTCTGAAATCGTAACAAATAAACCTCAAAATATGGTAATTTATGGCACAACTAACTCTAAAGGTCCATTTGCGGCAGTTATTGGTGTGAGTGATACACAAGTGTTGGTATCAGGAACACAAGGTATCAATCCATATCAACAATTAGCAAACATGGGAGCAGTTTATAATCTTAAAGATCTATATATACAATACAAAGATGAACCGAACTTTAAACAAGTAGCAAATTTAATCCGAATCACAAATCAAGATGCACAATCAGCAGCACAAGAAAGCAACAGTAATTCTAGCTCTGAAAGTCATTCATCTTCTTCTGAAGATAAAGTCACACGTGAAAATGTCATTGATAAAGTAGAAGAATATGAAGGTCACAAACTAGATACAAGCACGTATACGTATAAAGAACCTGAACAAAAGAGTGATGGAAGCTGGGGCTTCTCATTTGTAGATAAATCAGGTGATTTAGCAGGCTCATACATTGTGAATGCGGATGGTTCAGTTGAGAAATTTGATTCAAAAGGCCAACCTGAATAAAGAATATTGACTCTACGGCTTTCATTGAGCTGTAGAGTTTTTCATTTTAACTTAAATTGATAAATGTCAGAATTTTTAGTACAATAGAAGTCATTAAAACTTATCTAGAGAAGTAGAGGGAATTGGCCCGATGACACTTCAGCAACAGAAGATCCAGGCATTGAATCTGACTGTGCTACATCCAACAAGTATAACTTGAAAGATAGGTGCCATATACATAGAAAGCTATATGTCGCTTATAGGTGATATATAGCTTTTTTAATAGGCGCATCAAACAAAGGGGGAACTTAAATGGTGATTTCAAGAAGATTAGCGAAGATACCAGATAGTTATTTCGGAAAAACAATGGGGAGAAAGATAGAACATGGTCCGCTTCCTCTCATCAATATGGCAGTAGGCATCCCAGATGGGGAAACACCTAAAGGCATTGTCGATGAATTTGCGAACGCATTACGTGTGCCTGAAAACCAAAAGTACGGTGCGTTTCATGGTAAAGAAAGCTTTAAGCAAGCAATTGTTGATTTCTATAAACGACAATATAATGTTGAATTGGATAAAGATGATGAAGTCTGTATTTTATATGGCACAAAGAATGGATTAGTAGGTTTGCCGAATTGTATTGTTAACCCTGAAGATTACGTTTTATTGCCAGATCCAGGTTATACAGATTACCTAGCAGGGGTGTTGTTCGCAGATGCGAAACCTTATGCGTTAGAGTTAGAACCACCATATTATCAACCTGACTTTGATAAAGTGCCAGGGGAAGTCTTAAGTCAGACTAAATTGATTTATTTAACGTATCCTAATAACCCGACTGGATCAACTGTTACACAAGATGTCTTTGATGATGTAGTTCAAAAGTTCAGAGGTACACAAACGAAAATTGTACATGATTTTGCCTATGCAGCGTTCGGTTTTGACCATAAAAATCCGAGTATCCTACAGACAGCTGGAGGCAAAGAAGTCGCAATCGAGGTGTATTCACTTTCTAAAGGCTATAATATGTCTGGCTATCGTGTCGGTTTCGCAGTCGGCAACAAAGATGTGATTCAAGCTTTGAAGAAATATCATACACATCACCATGCGGGTATGTTTGGTGCGCTTCAAGATGCGGCGACATTTGCGCTTAACAACTATGATTATTTCTTAGATAAACAAAGTGAAGTCTTTAAAGCACGTCGCGATCGTTTCACTGCGATTTTAGATGAAGGAAACATCCCTTATGAACCGATGACAGGTGGCATCTTCTTATGGTTGAAAGCACCAAAAGGATATGACGGAGAACAATTTGTGGAATTCTTACTTCAAGATCAATCTATTTTAGTGGCGCCAGGTATTCCATTTGGTGAAAATGGACGTCATTATGTAAGGGTGTCTCTTGCGTTAGAGGATGAGCAATTAGATGAAGCGGCGAAGCGGTTGAAATCACTTAGTGCGATGTACAAAGAATAATCTTTTATTTAAGTAGTGAATAAAATCCCTCATAACGTTATCATAGAGATGTTTATACGTATATTATTGATTATAAAATTTTTCAAAAGGTGTTAAATGTTAGTGTAGAAAAAAACACTCAGAAGTCTATGCGAAGAAGACTGAGTGTAAAAATGTTAGGCGTATGGTCTAAGCCATATTCTACCTAGGCTTATGAGATAGTCGATTGTGCTCTAACACAATCGGCTATTATTTATTATCTTTTTAAACAAAAATGAAGCACTGAATATAAAGTTTTTTGTTCACGGGGTGGTGGGACATGTACTTTATATTCAGTGATTTTTTATAAGTAGTAAAAAGGAGTATAGTGATTACCCATTATCGGGAGAGTGGGTAATCGGAATTTACTTACTATTTTGTATCGGGTTCAAAATAGTAACGTTTATGAAAAGAATTGTTCTTATCGGGTTAAGAACAGTGGCGATTCATTGCCCCAATTCCTGTGGACCCAGGGCAATGTAGCCAACTTTTATTGTATTTATTCATAACTTTTAAAGGAGTTTCGTTTTTAAGATTTAATAATGGCTGCATGTCATGGATAATCGCGGGTCCATGACTATGCGTTTGGCTTAATCGCAAATGCACGGACCGGGAATCCTGGCGCATCTGCCGGTTTTGGACATATTGTATAAATCACTGCGCCTCGTTCTGGGAGGCGGTCTAAATTCGTTAGGAGCTCAATTTGGTACGTGTCTTGTCCGAGTACATAACGTTCACCGATTAAGTCGCCGTGTTTTGCGACATCGACTGAAGCGTCTGTATCGAATGTTTCATGACCGACTGAACGTACACCGCGTTCTTCAAGTAAGAATTGTAATGCATCGAGTGACCATCCGGGTGCGTGAGGGTTACCTTCAGCATCTTTATTCTCAAATTGCTCCACATTCGGCCAACGGTGTGACCAATCACTGCGGAATGCGACGAACGTATCAGGTTCGATTCGGCCATGTTGTGCTTCCCACTCAAGTAAATGATCGCGAGTTAAACGGAAATCGGGGTTTTCCGCAACTTCTTTAGAGTAATCAAGTACGATAAGCGGTAACACTAATTCTTTCAAATCTAATTCATGTAAATATCTTCTGTTTTCGACAAAGTGGATGGGGGCATCGATATGTGTGCCGTATTGTGTGGCAACACTCCATCTTTGTACAAAATAACCATCTTCTGCAACGGTACTGATTGTATCAATATATGCAGCTTCTAATGCGCTGAAATGTGGGCTGTCTGTGTCAAAGGTATGGGTTAAATCGACCCATTCACTTTCTTTTAGACTTTTCAGCTGATCCCATAAAGGATAACTCATTATAAACACCTCATGACTGCTTAAAATTGTGTAGGGCTGATATAAGTGTATTCACGAGTGAGTTTTAAGACTGCGGGCTCACTCGTAAACCACTCATGACAAGTGAATTAAGCTGTTTCTTGTCCTTCTTTGTTTCTTAATTTTTTAACTGCTGAAACTAATACTGTTAATGCTTCTTTTACTTGATCTTCGTTACGTGTTTTCAAACCGCAGTCTGGGTTAACCCAGAATAATGAACGGTCGATTTCTTGTAAACCACGGTTGATTGCGACTGTGATTTCTTCTTCAGTCGGGATACGTGGACTGTGGATATCATATACACCTAATCCGATACCTAAATCATACGTTACATCCTCGAAGTCTTTGATTAAAGCACCATGGCTGCGTGATGTTTCGATTGAGATAACATCTGCATCCAAGTCGTGGATAGTATGGATGATTTCGCCGAATTGAGAATAGCACATATGCGTATGGATTTGCGTCGCATCTGACACTGAAGATGTTGCTAAGCGGAATGAACGTAACGCTTGTTTCAAGTATTCTTCATGGTATTCAGAGCGTAATGGTAAACCTTCACGTAATGCTGGTTCATCTACTTGGATAATTTTAATGCCTGCATCTTCTAATGCTAAAACTTCTTCGTTGATAGCTAAAGCGATTTGGTCTTGTACTTCATGGCGTGGGATGTCTACACGTTCGAATGACCAGTTTAAGATAGTTACAGGACCAGTCAACATACCTTTTACAGGGTGGTCAGTTAAGCTTTGCGCATAAGCTGTTTCTTCCACTGTGATTGGTTTAGTCCATTTAACATCTCCATAGATAACTGGTGGTTTAACAGCACGAGATCCGTATGATTGAACCCAACCGTATTTTGTAACTAAGAAGCCTTGTAAACGTTCACCGAAGAACTCAACCATGTCATTACGTTCGAACTCACCATGTACAAATACATCTAAGCCGATATCTTCTTGGATTTGAATCCAGCGTGCGATTTCATCGCGTAAGAATTGGTTATATTCTTCATCACTGATACGTTGGTTTTTCCAGTCAGCACGTTTTTTACGAACTTCTTTCGTTTGTGGGAATGAACCAATTGTAGTTGTTGGTAATTCTGGTAATTTTAAGCGTGCATCTTGAACTTTTTTACGTTCAGGGAATGCTGACTCACGTTGTGTACGTACGCTGTCAAAGTCGTATTCAAGGTTTTTGAATGCTTGGTTTTGGAAGCGCTCGTAAGCTGCTTTTAATTTATCGTATTTTTCGCTGTCGCCGTTGTTGATAACACGTTTTAAAGCGTCTAATTCGTCTAATTTTTCAGTTGCGAAGCTTAAACCTTCTTCAATTGATTCATCTAATTCTTCATCGTCTAATGAAACAGGAACATGAAGTAATGAAGATGATGGTTGGATAACTAACTCATCAGTATAATTTTCTAAAGTTTCAATCAATTCTTTTTTTGCTTCGATATCTGCAGCCCATACATTACGGCCATCAATAATACCTGCGTATAATGCTTTGTCTTTAGATAATTTGCCTGCTTTGATTTGTTCAAGGTTTTTACCACCGTCATGTACGAAGTCTAAACCGAAACCTTTAACAGGTAAGCTATTCACAAAGTCTAAATCTACATGTTCGAAATAAGTTTGGATGACTAATTTATCAGCTAACCCAGCTTTATCGAAGTATTCATAGACGTGACGTGTAACGTCTTGTAATTGTTCTGCATCATCAGTTACTAATACAGGTTCGTCGATTTGAATGTATTCAGCACCTGCATCAACAAGTGATTGTAATACTTCTTTGTATAATGGAAGCAATGCTTCAACTTTCTCTTCAAATGTTTGATCACCGCCGCGTGATAATTGAACGAATGTTACAGGACCTAAAATCACTGGGTGTGCATTTACGTTTAATTGTTTAGCGAATTCGAAACGTTCTAATAAAACGTTGCGGTTTAATTTAGGTTCTACGTTGTCCCATTCAGGTACGATGTAGTGATAGTTTGTGTTGAACCATTTAATTAAGGCACTTGCGACATTTTCTTTTGTACCACGTGCGATATTGAATAATAAATCATCGTTGACTTCTTGACCTTGGAAACGTTCTGGGATGATGTTGAATAATAATGATACGTCTAATACGTGGTCATATAATGAGAAGTCTCCAACAGGTACGCTGTCGATACTGTAGTGTTTTTGTAATAATAAGTTTTCTTTATGCAGGTCGTTTAATGTTGTTGTTAATTCATCATAGTTTGTTTTACCTGCCCAGTAACTTTCGATTGCTTTCTTCCATTCTCTCTTGCGTCCTAAACGTGGGAATCCGATATTAGCTGTTGTAATTGTCATATTATTGCCTCCTGATTTTTTGCAGTTTGTTTTTTAAAGTAATGTGTAAGTTCGAGTGAAAAGTCTACTTGTTCAAATGGTGTAATGATATAGAGTCCATTAAAGTGTTTGATAACTTCATCTATCAATTTGCGACAGATGCGCAAGCTCAGTTCTTTGGTTTTTTGTTTATCATCTTTAACCGCTTCGAACTGATCTAATATTTCATCTGGCAATGAAATGCCAGGGACTTCATTGTGTAAGAATGTTGCATTTCTATAACTTGTTATTGGCATGATACCGATAAAGAATGGGGTATCAAGATGTGCTGTCTTTTCAGCAATTTCTTGAATACGCTCGACAGTGTAGACAGGCTGTGTAATGAAGTAACTCATACCGCAGTCTACTTTTTTGTCTAAGCGTTTCACCGCTGCTTCCATCTTGCGGACGTTCGGGTTGAACGCACCGGCAATATTGAAGTTCGTTTTCGTTTTCAATGCGCCGCCGTCAATATTAAGTCCTTGGTTGAAACGAACAGCGAGTTCAGTTAAACCTCTTGAATTTACATCATAAACATTCGTCGCACCTGGCAGATGCCCCACCTTAGATGGGTCACCTGTAATCGCGAGTATCTCGTTAATACCAAGCAGTGATAAGCCGAGTAAGTGAGATTGTAAACCGATTAAGTTCCTGTCTCTGCAGGTAATGTGGACCAGCGGTTCAATGTTGTAATTCTGCTTAATAATACTAGCTGCTGCGATGTTGCTAACGCGTACCGTTGCGAGTGAGTTATCTGCAAGTGTGATAGCGTCGACTTTCGCTTTGTCTAGTTTTGTGACATTCGCAAAGAATTTCGTTGTATCTAAGTGCTTTGGTGTATCTAGTTCAACGATGACTGTCGGACCAGCTTTGACTTTAGTCGTTAAGTTATTCTTTTTGACCGGAATAGAAGGGTAATTACTTTTTCTTCTGATCGGAATAACTTTCTTTTCTAAAGTTGGTTTTAAACCTTCAACCGCTTGCTTGATGAAGCGGATATGTTCAGGTGTAGTACCGCAACAACCGCCGATTAAGTGTACGCCTTCTTTCACTAGCGTTTCAGCTATCTTACCGAAGTAAGAAGCGTTGTCGCTGTAGTGAATCGTAGAATCTTCAAAGTCTAAGAGACTTGCGTTCGGGTAACATGAGAGAATCGCATGTTGCGGAATCTCAATATGTGTGAAAGATTGTTGCATATGGTGCGGACCGTGATGGCAATTCAAGCCGATAACGTCTGCGCCTTCTGCTTCAACTTGTTTAAGTGCTTCGTTAATTTCTGTTCCATCTTGCAAGTAGTTGGTGCTTGAAGCAGTTAACTGTGCGATAACTGGAATATTGTACTTTTTCTTCGTCGCTCTGATCACCTGCAAGAGTTCGTTTAAATCGTAATAAGTTTCAAAGAGGAGTGCGTCAACACCCTCGTCAATCAGTGTTTCAATTTGAATATCTGTGTGATACAAAATCGTCGATAGCGACAAGTCATTTTGTTTCACGCCTTTAAAACCTCCGACAGTTCCTAAAATAAACGTGTCTTCATTGGCTGCTTGTTTCGCTATTCTGACACCGGCACGTGTTATGTCTCTTACTTGGTGTTCTAATCCGAAAGCTTGAAGCTTTTCGAAGTTAGCACCGTAAGTATTGGTTTGAATGACATCCGCACCAGCTTCAATGTAAGATCGATGAATTTGTTCGATTTTCTTTGGATGTGTAAGATTATATGCTTCAGGGCAAGTATCGATCCCTTCAGAGTAGAGAATCGTTCCTATTGCACCGTCAGCTACTAATACGTTCTTGCTCAAAGTTTGTAGAAACCGGCTCATAGTATGCTTCCTCCAATGCTGCTTCAAAATCTGCAATCAACTCGTCTGGGTCTTCTAAGCCCACACTCAGTCTCAAGAGATCGAACGTAATTCCGCGTTCGTTACGCACATCTTCTGGAACAGAAGCATGTGACATTGTGGCTGGATGAGAGACGATAGTTTGAATACCGCCTAGGCTGACTGCGATTTGCGGTATTTTTAATGCTTTCGCAAATGTCGGTACCTTTTCTGCTTCGCTTAATCTGAAGCCAAGTACTGCACCGCCATTTTCAGCTTGGCGTTGATTGATTTCATCATTTCCTGGGTAATATACATCAGTAATTTCAGGACGTGATTTTAAGAATTCAACAATCTTTTCAGTGTTTTTCACTGATTGATTCCATCGTACATAAAGCGTTTTAAGATGCTTTGTCAGTGTCCAGCTGTCTTGAGCTGATAATCCGCTTCCTAAAGTGTTTTGTAAGAATTGTAATGATTCTGCAACTTCCGCGTTGTTTGTTACAACTGCCCCTGCAATTAAGTCACTGTGGCCGCTTAAGAATTTAGTGGCACTATGAATCACAATGTCAGCACCTAAATGCAATGGCTTTTGTGATAGGGGTGTTAAGAATGTATTGTCGACTGAAACAAGGATATTATGTTTCTTTGCGACATCCGCAATGGCTTGAATATCTGTCACTTTAAATAATGGATTTGACGGTGTTTCCAGATGAATTAGTTTCGTATTTTCCTGAATCGCTTGTTCAACTGCTAATGGGTTTGTCGTATCTACTGCTGTGACTTCGATATTAAATCCTGGTAAAACATGTTCGCATAAGCGGTATGTCCCACCGTAAACATCATTCGGAATAATTAAGTGATCTCCTGATTTCAGTAAGAAGAAAACTGCTGAAATTGCTCCGATTCCTGAGTTATAAGCGATACCGTACTCGGCATCTTCAAGTGCTGCAAGCTTTTCTTCTAACAATGCTCGGTTCGGGTGGCCTGATCTTGCGTAATCGTAAGGGACCTCTGAACCAATCAATGCTGTCGGGAAAGTCGATGAGTCATAAAGTGGCGGGTTGGCTGCTAAAATGTGCGGGAATTGATGATACTTAATTAAATTTGTTTCTGATGATAGTGACATACATATACACTCCTTTAGTTATTGAGATTGCTTTTGGCTGCGGAAGTTCTGGAACTAAGGAGGGAAGCTGACCACGAAAAAAAGCTTCCGTCCTTTAAACCCGAAAAAAGATTCGGATGTAAAGGACGAAAGCTTGAGCTTCGCGGTACCACCTTAATTCGCTGCTTTATTGCTAAAGCAACCTCTTCCAGTACGCTAAATCTGTTCATGGCAGCTACTGAAGGTCGGTTCCGTTATATGTATCAGCTGTTGCTGTAAATAACAATAACGTGTGCGTCATTCCAGTACGCCATTATGCAAAAATGTTAATACTGTAGCGCTATAACGGGCGCCCCCGTTGATGCCTCATATCGACACCACCACTCCAAGGCCATTTTCAAACTTTCTTTCTGTGCTTCCTTTCAGCGGACAGAAGCTCTCTGTGTCAGCAGTGTAAGTTCTACTTTCCTTATTATCGTGTTTCAAGACGATATTCAATTGTTTCTCTTTCGTGTTGAAAGGTTTGTTTTTTGTTGATGACCACATTGTATATTGGTTCTGTTTTGTTTGTCAACAGAATTTTCAGAATAGTAGGTTTTTACTGACAATTAAAAACGAGAGAAACATAAGCGTATCAAGGGTTGGACGTTGCTGAAAAATTTTTAAAATTTTTTTGAATCAAGCCATTTTTCAGTCATTATTTTTCAATTTAAGAATGAAAATTCCTTTATTGCATTCATGATTTTCCTTACAATAAGAGAGGAGCAAAAATTAAAAATGTAACACTATTTTAGTGACGAAAGTGAGGTGACTGGAACGTGCGTGACATAACAAATGAGAACGATGGACATGTAGAATATATCGATTTAGATGCAATTCGGCCAAACCCTTATCAGCCTAGAAAACATTTTGATCAAGAAAAATTAGCAGATCTCGCAGCTTCTATTCGTGAACATGGCGTCTTACAACCGATTATCTTACGCAAAACGGTGCAAGGTTACCATATTGTCGTAGGTGAACGCCGTTTCAGAGCCTCTCATTTAGCAGGCTTGAACTCAGTACCAGCGATAGTCAAAGAGATGTCTGATGCTGAGATGATGGAACTCGCCATTATAGAGAACCTGCAGCGGGAAGATTTGAATGCGATTGAAGAAGCGGAAAGTTATCGTAAGCTGATGGATGATTTACATATCACACAAAAAGAGGTGGCTGAACGTTTAGGTAAATCCCGTCCTTATATCGCGAATATGTTGCGATTGTTGAATTTACCGCCTGCTGTCGCCGAGTGGGTAAAAGACGGCAAATTATCAGGTGCGCATGGTCGCACATTATTAATACTAAAAGACGAGACCAAAATGAAACAAATCGCTAAACAAGTCATGAAAGAAGAGTGGAGTGTGCGTTACTTAGAAAAATACATTGCAGAGCTGACTTCACCTACTTCAGAAGATGATGCTAAGAAAAAGACAAAGAAACCGCGCATGATTGAACGGCAGGAACGCTTGCTTAAAGAGCGCTTTGGTACCAATGTAGCGATCACAACTAAGCGAAATAAAGGACAAATCACTTTTGAATTCAAATCAGAAGAAGAATTTAAGCGTTTGATTCAACAATTACACAGTGAAACATAAGAAATTATGTTGTATTCATGGTAAAATATATAATTGTTGTGAAATGACAGGAGGACGAACTTTTGAATACGTTTTGGAATACAATGCAAGGTGTTTTCAACTCACTCGTTGAGCCGTTTACAAAGCCTGAAACGTACGCAATGATACTCAACAAGCTCATCATGATTGTCATCTACGTAGTCGTTGCGATGATTATTATCAACTTAGTCAATAAGTCGATTGATCAGTTCTTTAAACTACAAAACCGCAATGCACATGGTAGAAAACGATCTCATACATTAAGTGCGATGTTGAAGAATATTGTGCGTTATGTCGTATGGTTTATTGTATTAACAACGATATTAGGTAAATTCGGAATTAGTGTCACAGGATTATTAGCCGGAGCTGGTGTAGTCGGTTTAGCAATCGGCTTTGGTGCACAAACCATTGTTAAAGACATCATCACAGGGTTCTTTATTATATTTGAGAATCAATTTGATGTGGGAGATTATGTTAAAATCAACTTGAACGGTGCACCTATCACAGAAGGTACAGTTCAATCTATCGGTATCCGCTCAACACGTATACATGCGTATACAGGAGAGTTGACCGTGTTGCCGAACAGTGTAATGTCAGAGATTACCAACTTCTCAATCAGTAACGGTAAAGCATTGATAGAAGTACCGATTGCGATGGAAGAGAATGTCGATAAGGTAGAAAGTAAGCTGAAAGACTTCTTAGAATCCTTACATTCCAATTACTTTATCTTTGTCTCAAAACCTGAAATTCTTGGTATCGAGGATTTAACAGGTAATGCTTATATAATGAAAATAGCGGCAGAAACAACACCGAATAATACTGTGCCAGGCGCTCGTATCTTACGTAAAGAGGTTGCGAATTTCTTGAATCAAGAAGGAATTAAATCACCAACCCCTATTATGATGCAGTTTAATGGACAAAAATCTCAGTAATAAGAATTCATAATGATGGAGGATTGTAAATGGCAGCTCAGTATGGTCTGAATGACATTGTGGAGATGAAAAAGGCGCATGCTTGTGGCGCAAACCGATTTAAAATAATTCGTATGGGTGCAGATATCAGAATTAAATGCGAACATTGCAATCGAAGTATTATGATGCCTCGTACAGAGTTTAATAAAAAATTAAAGAAAATACTTGTATCACATGATATACAAGAGAAGGAGAATGACTAATGGCTTTAACAGCTGGTATCGTAGGCTTACCAAACGTCGGAAAGTCTACATTATTTAACGCAATTACAAAAGCGGGTGCACTTGCGGCGAACTACCCGTTCGCTACAATCGACCCGAACGTCGGGATTGTAGAAGTTCCGGATTCACGTTTAGATGCTTTAGCAGATATCGTTAATCCTAAAAAAGTACTTCCTACAACATTCGAATTCACTGATATTGCAGGGATTGTTAAAGGTGCTTCAAAAGGTGAAGGTCTAGGAAACAAATTCTTATCTCATATCCGTGAAGTAGATGCAATCTGCCAAGTAGTTCGTGCATTCGATGATGATAACGTGACACACGTATCTGGTCGTGTAGATCCACTAGATGATATTGAAGTTATCAATATGGAATTAGTACTTGCAGATTTAGAATCTGTAGATAAACGCTTACCACGTCTTGAAAAAATGGCACGTCAAAAAGATAAAGATGCGTTGAATGAAGTACGCATTTTAGAACGTATTAAAGAAGCATTAGAAAACGGCGAACCGATTCGCAGCTTAGAGTTCAATGAAGAAGATGCGAAATATGTGAAACAAGCACAATTATTAACATCAAAACCAATGATTTATATCGCAAACGTTGGTGAAGATGAAGTGAATGAAGCGGACAACGAAAAAGTTCAAACAATTAAAGAATACGCTGACAAAGAAGGTTCAGAAGTTATTGTCATCAGTGCGAAAATTGAAGAAGAAATTGCGACATTAGATGACGAAGATAAAGACATGTTCTTAGAAGACTTAGGAATCGAAGAACCTGGCTTGAACCGTTTAATCCGTAGCACATACAACTTGTTAGGTCTTGCGACATACTTCACAGCAGGTGTACAAGAAGTACGTGCTTGGACATTCAAAAAAGGTATGACTGCCCCACAATGTGCGGGTATCATCCACACTGACTTTGAACGCGGCTTCATCCGTGCAGAAGTAACAAGTTATGACGACTATGTTGAAAATAACGGTGAACAAGGTGCGAAAGAAGCAGGTAAAATGCGTTTAGAAGGTAAAGAATACATCATGCAAGACGGCGATGTTGTTCACTTCAGATTCAACGTATAATTAAGTAAATAAACAACTAACTAAAAAACACGCGCTTAACAAAGCATATGATTATGCTAAGTTGAGGGCGTGTTTTTTGGCTCTATACTATTTAGGACTGGTGATAATCACTAGTCCTATTTTGATACAAAAAAAGCGCAATTATCTCTATAATTAGAAGTATCCTACAACCAATAATTAAGGAGATAATGCGCCTATGTTTAATACTATATCAATAACGCTTGGAATTAAAGATAAATATATGATTTTTGAGGATAATATTAAGAAAAAGAATTAAAAATAATAGATTTCTTTGGTTTACTGCGCTAAATTAATCAATTCTCTTAAATGATATGAAACGTCTACTGAGATAGAAAACAGAGAAGGGATGTTTTAAGTATGGTGTTATTTCCTAGCAGTATTTTTCTATGGATACTAGGAAAATTATTTCGACAAGTACCGCCAGATGATATTAATCATTTTTGGGGATTTCGAACAAGAAAGTCTAAGAAAAATAAAGAGAATTGGATGCTGGCTCAAAAAGAGTATGGTGAACAGTCTACAAAGGTATTTATGTATACGGTGTTCGCTTCATTCTTTTGGCTATTGGCTGATATAGTATTCTTATTTTTAGACAATGACACATTCATGATTGTCTCAGTGTTACTCCAATCTATCGTATTATTAGGATTATTATTGGTGTTGTATCTCAACGTTAATAACAAATTAGAATAAATAATTCTCAAAACACGCGCTTAACAAAGCATATGATCATGCTGAGTTGAGGGCGTGTTTTTGTATGTATTAAGGTCGAGCATATCATGTATACCGATAAAGAGATTCTGCTTTGAAAATAGAACAATACCTTAAGTTTTTTACTTTTTCTGTTGTATATTTTCAATGAAATATAAGTCTAGCAAGATGAGTTCTTTTACTGTGTTTAAGATGATATGAGAATTGATAGTTATTTTAATTGATTTTGTTTTATGTTGAAAACGCTTTAAACACAAGTGCTTTGAAAAGTGTGTCGGAAGTTATCTCTTTTAAAAGGTTTTAAAATTTTTAGTAAAACTTGTGTAAATCAATAAATTTTTTTACATCTTCCAAAAAATTAATGATAGAATTGTGTAGAACAATTACACACGAAAGAAGTGAAACATTTAATGCCTAGAAAACAGCAACACGATGTATTATTCGATAAAGAATTACGAAATAAATACCACATTAGAAAATTTAGCGCAGGGATTGCTTCAGTTCTATTTGGAACACTAGTTTATACATCCCTGGATCAACAAGCACAAGCTGCAGAAAACACTGATACCGCTATTGTAAATCCTACAACACAACCAGAAACAAACGGTGACACTGCAACTGCGGAGTCAACAAAAACACAAACAAATGAAACAGTGAATGATTCTCCTACTCCACAAGACACTACGATTCAACAACCTTCTGTTGATAATCAAACAAGCGAAACAGCAACAAAACCTGAACCTGTAACAGCACCAGAAGTATCACAACCTACAAAAACAGATACAACGCAAACTGATGCGCCGAAAGTTGATACACAAAAAGCAACAGAGCCATCGACAGATGCGCCAAAAGAAGCTGCGACTACTGAAGTTAAAGCTACTACTGTTACGCCATCAGAACCTGCTGTTCAACCTGCAGATGCTGAAGTTGCGACAAGAGCTGCCGCTACTACCGATACAACAACGACAGAAGCACCTGCTCAACCAATTACGAATACAAGTGCACCAGCACCCGCTGCGAACGCACATCCTGTTGAAAAAATCCAAGGAATTAATGAGCAAGTTTATGCGAAAGAGATTCCTGTATATGAAAAATCAGAAGCTGCAAGAACAGCAAGAATGCAACGTGGTATTTATCAAGCAAGAGAAAGTTTAGGTTTGATTGTACCGCAAAATAAAAAGCTCTATATCAGACAAGCACAAGGCAGTAATGAAGAAGATTTACGTGTAGATTTGATGACTAACGATAGACAAACAGTTCGTAATGCGACAGTTTCTAGAGACGGAAGCTGGACACAAATCTCTACAACTATGGATAGCGGTGCCTTCGTACGTATTCCAACAGGTTTAACTAAAAAACCAGTTGTAGAATACTATGTTGAAGGTGATGCTGGCGTCACACTGCCTACTTACCGTAAAGGTGGAGATAAAGCAGCATTTGATGCAGATTGGGCTGCTCGTAATACAAGCTATGGTTATGTAGACGGCGATAAAATTGCTTTCTTAGTACCGAATGTGGACCGTGAACGCATCGCAAACTTAGGTAAAAACCCAGGCCAATGGGGCTTTAAGAACTTAGATGACATGATCGGTTATTATGAGGATGTTATTAATCATTATGATAAATGGGTTGGCTTAAATGATGACATTAATTCTGTCCACTATAATGTCGGCCAAAAATACTTTACGATTGCGGATGCTCATGGGCCAGGTCTTGCTTATTACTCAACAAACAATATGGGATCTAATAACCCATCTATGTCAGGTTATCTTGAAAGAGGTTGGTTAGCACTGCATGAAGTCGGTCATGGTTATGATGGTGCAATGACGTATGATCCTAAAATGAATTTAATTGAAATTGAAAACAATATTTTAGCCAACCAATATCAAACGACTATCATGGGTGTCAAAGACGGTTGGGCTTATGAAGGCAGACAAGAAAGCATGCAGAAAGATTTCCATGAGCGCGTAATGGATGGAAGAATGAATTTCTATAATGCAGGTTTCCGTGGCAGTCTTGATTTCATGACAAAAATGGTGCGTTTAACGGGCATTGAAGGCTTTGCGGATATGTGGAAAGGTATTCGTCAAGAAGAAGCGGATATGGGCAAAGCAGGTAAACCATTTGAACAAGATGTACCGAGATGGATTACAACGTATTGGTTAGCTGATAACGGCATTAATGGCACAGCCTACTTTGATTTATACAAAGTGAAAATGCCACAAGCTTTAAAAGATGATTTAGACACTTACAACAATACATTCACATACCCATTAGCAGCATTGATTACTAATCCTGAGGAACAACAACGTATTAAAGATAAATTAGGTTTATCTACGATTTATGAACTTGTAAAATCATCAGATTTAGCTGATACGGCGATTCATGAAGATGCACAAGTGAATGTGAATTTAAATGGACAAGTCTTACCAGATAACGTCAAAGTAAGCTTGATGGAAGGCACACAAGAAATTGCGAGTGCAGAAGTTGTAGATGGTAAAGCTGCATTCTCTAATTTACGTGCAGGTGTTTATAAAATTGTCGCACCTCTTTCAACAACAGACGCATTACCTGAAAGTGAATATCTCGTAGTTAGAGAAGGCGGTAATAATCAAGCAACGCTTGATTATCCTAAAAAAGATGATATCCAAAACAACATTACACAAACCATCTCACTAAGAGGATTAGGCAACTGGGAAATGGCTACAGTCAACTATAATCCAGATACTAAACAAGTAACGTATAAACAAAATCCAGGACAACCACATTTATACTTCACTGATGAATATGCACATGTAACTATTCAAAAAGCAGATGGTACGACAGTATTAGATAGAACATTAGTTGGTAACAAAAGTCTTGCATCAGAACTGCAAACTTTCGATTTAGAATATGGCGATAAAGTTATCGTTCGCCATCGTGAACCAGCGGCTCGTCGTGTGTTAGTCAGAAATGAAAACAAAGATAATGTAGCGATTTCTAGACAAAATGCTGAAAAAGAAATATTAACTTATACACTAACTGATAAAGGATTTATTGTAGATGGTGAAACACAAGCGGATGCAAACCGTCGTTATGATGAAGAGATTAGAAAAGATGTAACACACGTAGCAGAAGAAATTAAAAATCATCCTGAGAGAGATTATCGCAGAGAACTATTTAATGTCTTCACAGGTGTTGAATATGCTGATCCTGCGATTAAGGAAGAATTGCTACAAATCTTAAAACCCATTAGTTGCGGTTTATCAAGTTGATACACCAACTGTGGACAAGGTAGAAGCAGGTGCGACAAGCATCAGCGGTAAAGGTGAGCCAGAAAGCACAATTACACTTACTTTTGCGAATGGCAAAAAAGCAGAAGTAGAAGTTGATAAAGATGGGCAGTGGACAACACAATTACCAGAAGGAACATCTTTAGAACATAACGATGTTACACAGGTATATGCAACAGGTAAACACGGTACAGTATCTGAACCGATTTCTGTCAAAGCTTTAGATACAGTAGCACCTAAAGCACCAGTGATTAACGCAATTGAAGCTGGTAGTCAGACAGTAACTGGAACAAGTGAACCATTAAGTAAAGTTACGTTAACGTTGCCAAACGGTACAACAAAAGTAGTCGACGCAGACGATAAAGGCGTTTGGACAACTACATTAGAAACACCGTTAATACATGACGCAGTAATCAAAGCAGTAGCTTCAGACGCAGCAGAAAACAAATCAGTAGAAGCGACTCAAACGGTAAAAGATACAGTAGTTCCAGAAGCACCAGTAATCAACACAATCGAAGCAGGAACTAAAGTAGTGGATGGAACAAGCGAGCCATTGAGTACGGTGACATTAACGTTGCCAGATGGCACTACTAAAGATGTTAAGGTAGATGACAAAGGCGTTTGGACAACTACATTAGAAACACCACTAGCACATGACGCAGTAATCAAAGCAGTAGCTTCAGACATGGCAGGTAATAAATCACCAGAAGCGGCACAAACTGTGAAAGATACAACAGCACCAGCAACTCCGACAATCGATAAGCTTGAAGCGGGAGACAAAGTAGTAAACGGAACAAGCGAACCACTGAGCACAGTAACATTGACGTTGCCAGACGGTAAAACAACAGAAGTAAAAGCAGATGCAGACGGCAAGTGGACAACAGAATTAGTTGAACCATTAACACATGACGCAGTAATTAAAGCAGTTACGTCAGACGTAGCGAACAACAAATCGCCAGAAGCGACACAAACTGTGAAAGATACAATAGCACCAGCCGTTCCGACAATTGATACGATTGAAGCAGGAGCTAAAGTAGTAAATGGCACAAGTGAACCATTAAGCACAGTGACATTGACATTGCCGGATGGTAAAACAACAGAAGTGAAAGCAGATGCAGATGGCAAGTGGACAGCGGAATTGGCAGAACCGTTAGCACATGACGCAGTGATCAAAGCAGTGGCGTCAGATGTGGCGAACAACAAATCATCAGAAGCGACACAAACTGTGAAAGATACAGTAGTTCCAACCATTCCGACAATCGATGCAATTGAAGCGGGAGCTAAAAAAGTAAGCGGAACAAGCGAACCATTGAGCACGGTAACTTTAAAATTACCGAACGGCAAAACTGCAGAAGTTAAGACGGACGATAAAGGTGTTTGGACAACTACACTAGAAACTCCATTAGCACATAATGAAGTTATTAAAGCAGTAACATCAGACGTAGCGAACAACAAATCACCAGAAGCAACACAAACTGTCAAAGATACTGTGGCGCCGAAAGCACCTATTGTGAATGAAATTAAATCTACTGATCAAGCTATAGGTGGTTCGGCAGAGCCTAATTCAAATGTGTTTGTAGTATTAGCTAATGGTAAGATTTTAGAAACTAAAGCAGATGCAGAAGGTAATTGGAATGTTGAATTACTAGATGGACAATCTCTTATAGGTAATGAAACTGTGAAAGTATATGCTAAAGATTTAGCGGAAAATCAATCTGACACAGTTGAAAGTGAAATTGTGTTGGTTGAAGTGCCAGCCGAGCCGGAGGTAGAAACACCAGCAGAACCAGCACCAGACGTAACACCAGAAGTACCGGTGGAAGAAACAACACCGACAGAGCCGGAAATTCCAGTCGAAGAAGTGCCTGAAGTACCGGCCGAGCCGGAACCAGAAACACCAACAGAACCAGCACCGGAGGTAACACCAGAAGTACCGGTGGAAGAAACAACACCAACAGAGCCGGAAATTCCAGTCGAAGAAGTGCCTGAAGTACCAGCCGAGCCAGAGGTGGTAACACCGACAACACCTGTACCAGAGGTAACACCAGAAGTACCGGCAGAAGAAGCAACACCGACAGCACCGGAAGTACCAGTTGAAGAGATTCCAGAAGTGCCATCCGAGCCAGAGGCAGAAACACCAATAGAACCGGCACCAGAAGTAATACCGGAAGCACCTGTGGAAGAAGCAACACCGACAGAACCGACATCAGGGGTAACGCCAGAGGAACCGGTAGAAGAACCAACATCGACAGGATCAGAGACTCCAGTTGAGAAAGAACCAGTAAAAGAAACAGAAGAAACGTCTACTGAAATTTCTCCTTCTAAAGAAGATACAGTAGTAGAGTCTGAAAAAGAGGAAGAAAATGATGAAGTTACTGTTGAAAACAATGACACATCAAAAGAAAGCACTGGTGAAGTAACTACACACAATGACATAGAAAATGTGAAAACAAAATCAGTGAAAAAAGATGTTCAAGATAAAAAATCAACAACTTTAAACTCTAAAACTTTTACTCATAAAAAAAGAAAGTAAGACTAATAAACAAGCATTACCTGAAACAGGTAATGAAACATCATCAATGCCGTTATTAGGTTCATTGTTGACATTGTTTGGTTTAGGTTTTATCGCAAGACGCTTTAATAAGAACGAAAAAACAGATAAATAAGACTGAGGGTAGTCTAAAGTAAAAATGCCATGGTAGGGATTGAACCCCATTACCATGGCATTTCTTTATTTATAAAGTGAAATTGAATTATCCAATATCTCCTAGAGTCGCAACCATCACAGCTTTGATAGTGTGCATACGGTTTTCAGCTTCTTGGAATACAACAGAGTGTTTACCTTCGAATACTTCATCTGTAACTTCCATTTCTTTTAAGCCGTGTTTTTCCTCAATTTGTTTACCGATTGTTGTGTCAGTGTTGTGGAATGAAGGTAAGCAGTGTTCGAAAATAACATGTGGGTTACCTGTTTTTTCGATCATGTCTTGGTTTACTTGGTAAGGTTTCAATAATTTGATACGTTCTTCCCAAACTTCATCGGGTTCACCCATAGATACCCATACGTCTGTGTAAAGTACGTCTGAATCTTTAACACCTTTATCGATGTCGTCTGTTACTAAGATTTCGCCACCGTTTTCTTCAGCGATTTCTTTACAACGGTTCAATAATTCATCCGTAGGATTCAATTCTTTAGGGCAAACAAGGTTGAAACGCATAC
>NZ_PPRU01000027.1 GCF_002902285.1 Staphylococcus simulans
GTGTAATTATGAAGGTTATGTAAACTATTAACCTTGACACTTCTCATGTTAAAAAAGTACAATTGGTATGTATGATTCTTATATAACTTCATATAATCATATTGAAATTGATATACAAATAAACAAAATCCTAGAAAAAGGAGGTGTTTGTGTGAATTTATTAACCCTCCTACTCATTTTGCTGGGTTGTATTCTAGGAGTTGTTGTAGGGTATATAGTTGCCCAAAAAGTTTTGCACGATAAACAAGTGCAAGCAAAACAAACTGCAGATGATATTATCAATCAGGCGAACAAAGAAGCAGAGAATCTCAAGAAAGAGAGATTACTTGAGGCGAAAGAAGAAAATCAACGTTTAAAAGAACAAACAGAAAATGAACTTCGAGAAATACGTGGAAATCTTCAAAAACAAGAGACCCGCCTTCTTCAAAAAGAAGATAACTTAGAGCGTAAGTCTGATCTATTAGACAAAAAAGATGAGATTTTAGAGCAAAAAGAATCGAAAATTGAAGAAAAACAACAACAAGTAGATGCAAAAGAGAGTAGTGTTCAATCCATAATAATGAAGCACGAACAAGAATTAGAACGCATCTCCGGTCTCACACGTGATGAAGCTATCAAAGAACAGTTTCAACGTGTTGAAGAAGAACTGTCACAAGATATTGCAGTACTTGTTAAAGAAAAGGAAAATGAAGCGAAAGAAAAAGTTGATAAAACCGCAAAAGAATTGTTGGCAACAACGGTTCAACGCTTAGCTGCTGAACATACTTCAGAGTCAACAGTATCGGTAGTCAACTTACCGAATGATGAAATGAAAGGTCGTATTATTGGCCGTGAAGGTCGAAACATTCGTACTTTAGAAACATTGACGGGTATCGATTTAATTATAGATGATACACCAGAAGCGGTTATATTATCAGGCTTCGATCCTATTCGACGAGAAATTGCACGCACAGCTTTAGTCAACCTTGTTTCAGACGGTCGGATTCATCCGGGTCGTATCGAAGACATGGTAGAAAAAGCACGTAAAGAAGTAGATGATATTATCCGAGATGCTGGTGAACAAGCTACATTTGAAATTAACGTTCATAACATGCATCCAGACCTAGTTAAAATACTCGGTCGACTTAAATTCAGAACAAGTTATGGCCAAAATGTCTTAAAACACTCAATCGAAGTTGCACATTTATCAGGAATGCTTGCAGCTGAACTTGGTGAAGACGTGACATTGGCAAAACGTGCTGGTTTGTTACATGACGTTGGTAAAGCGATTGATCATGAAGTAGAAGGCAGCCATGTCGAAATTGGTGTAGAACTTGCGAAGAAATATCATGAAAACGAAACAGTTATTAATGCGATTCATTCCCACCACGGGGATGTTGAACCAACATCAATTATCTCTATCCTAGTTGCTGCAGCAGATGCTTTATCAGCAGCGCGTCCAGGTGCTCGTAAAGAGACACTTGAAAATTATATCCGCAGATTGGAACGCTTAGAAGCACTATCTGAAGGTTATGAAGGCGTAGAAAAAGCATTTGCGATTCAAGCAGGTCGTGAAATCCGTGTAATTGTATCACCAGATGACATCGATGACTTGAAAGCACATCGCCTAGCAAGAGATATTAAAAAACAAATAGAAGATGAACTACAGTATCCAGGACATATCAAAGTGACAGTTGTTCGTGAGACGAGAGCAATTGAATATGCAAAATAATTTTTGAAACCAACAGAACCTTGGGCTAGAGATAGCTCAAGGTTCTTTTATATACAAATAAACTATCCCTTCAGCTTTTGAATGAGCTCAAGGGATAGTTACATTTAATTCATATTAAACTTATATATGCAGCATACTTAGAGTCGCAAAAGTTAATGCGGATAATATAATAGATGCGATTACAATTGCTATTAATGGTTTGCCGGCACGATCTTTAATATCTTTTAAGGCAACATTCAAGCCTAATCCAACCATTGCCATTATGATGAGTAATGTTGCTAAGAAATTTAATACTGCCATTAAAGGTTCTGGCAATGGTAAATACGTATTAATCAATGCAGCAATAATAAAACCAAATAAGAAATATGGAATTTCTATTTTAGCTTTTTGTGCACTGTGTTGTGATTTGTATTTCATGATTGCGAGTAAAATCAAACTGACTGGAATCAATAGAAATACACGTCCGAGTTTTGCGAGTAGTCCGATTTTAAGTGAAGCTTCTCCCGCAAATCCAGCAGCTAATACGACATGCGCAATTTCATGTAAACTACTGCCTGACCATGCGCCATATAATTGTGGCGCAATATTAAAGATAGATGTAATAACAGTGTAGGCTAATGAAAAGAGTGTTCCGATTAATGCGATAATGCCTACACTTAATGCTGTGTCTTTCTCTTTCGCTTTTAGAATTGAAGAAGTTGCGGCAATAGCAGCTGCACCGCAAATTCCTGTTCCGATTCCTAATAGAAGACCGATATCACGATCACCTTTAAGCCATTTGTTTAATAAGAAAATAAAACCGATACTAAAAATAACTACACCGATATCCACGAGTAATAATGTACGTCCTTGTGTAATGATTTCGTTAATATTTAATTTAAGACCATACAAGACAATCGCAAATTTCAAAAGCTTTTTCGCTGAAAATTCAATGCCAGGTCTAAGTGTTTCCGGATATCCTTTAATATGTCGATAAACAATCGCAAATAAGATCGCAATAGTCAATGCACCTACATTTGCGAGAATCGGCAACTTCGCTAACAACATACTGATGAGTGCGATAACCAGAGTAAAGAGTATCCCTAGTATGAAAGGTTTTTGTCTAAATGTTGTCATAGTCATGCCTCCTTAAAATTAAGGTTATCATTGGCTGACTATAACGTTAAATAAATATTTGGTATAGCGCTCATAACAAATTTGTTATAATAGTGAAAAGTCAAAGAGTCGGGGGACGTACAATGGATCCTTTTAAAGTATTAATTGAAGTCGTAAAAACGAGAAGCTACACGAAAGCAGCACAAAACTTATATACCTCGCAACCTTCAATCAGCCGAGATATTAAACGCTTAGAAAGTGACTATGACGTGAAGGTATTTGAATTTAAACATTCGAACATGCGACTCACAACTGATGGTGAAACTTTATTTCGATATGCGATACAAAAACAGCGACTTGAAGATCGTTTGAGAAAAGATTTAAAACAAGCACCTCATACAATTTCAGGAGAACTAACCATTGGCAGCAGTTACACTTACGGAGAATATCGATTGTCTGAACATCTCGCAGACTTGGCTCTAAAATATCCTAAATTACACATTCATGCGAGATTAGATAACTCAGAACATATTATTGAACATCTTAAACATAATAGTATCGATGTAGGTATTGTAGAAAAAGAAATTCAAGACAATGCGTTAAATAAAATTAAAATTGAACATGATGAGTTAGTTTTAATTCGTAGAAAAGGGCAAGTGTTTGAACAAGCTTCAACGTTTTATATTAGAGAAAGAGGCTCAGGTACGCGTGCATACCAAGAGAAGGGGATTGAGAAACTTGGCTTAGATGATATCTTTTTAGTTGAAATGAATAACACCACACTGATTAAAAATATGGTGCGCAGTGGTATGGGAATATCTATTGTTTCCTCTTCAGCACTGACTCCTTATGATCATCAATATTTAAGCGTAGTACCTGTAGATATACAACGTGATTTTTATTTGTTTACACATAAGAATAAATACATTGATGATAATCTAAGCTTATTGATAGAACATTTGAAGAAGCAATAAAAAGTTGAACATAAAAAAGAAGTTAAGCATATTTTGCTTAACTTCACGTGTTTCATGTGTCAGTGTATATCACTGCATCGCTTTTATTTTTATAATCGTTGTCTTTATTTAGATAAAAGTAAATCTGTTTGTTTTACTTCTTTAAGTACTTCGCATGTATCTAAAGCGTTTGAAGATAATTGTGCGTATCTTTCAGCTAAACGATAAGCATTAACATAAAGTTCTAAAGCTTCTTTTGCGATATCTTCAGCATCCTCACTTTTTGACGGATTTGATTGAAGTACTAGTTCTGCGAACTTTTCGGGATCAATATTAATTGACATTGAATAACGACATCTCCTATAAATTTGATAGACAAATCATAACATACAAACACACCCTGAAAAAGTAAAACTTCTAGTCGAAAATTGACAGATTTTTTACAAATACAACAATGTGATGTATGAATGACTTAATTACTTTTACCCGCTCTACATAAAATTAAAGATGAAGTTATTAAAACTTAAAAGAATCTTTGATTTCAGAACGCGATTGATACTTTTCAATTGATGCTTTTTCCATTAAACTAACTAATATGAGAGGATGAAGGAACGTTGAGAATATTATTTATCGGCGATATCGTAGGTAAGGTAGGACGTCAGGCAATCACGACGTATCTTCCTAAATTGAAACAACATTACCGTCCGACTGCGACAATTGTGAACGCTGAAAATGCGGCACACGGCAAAGGACTGACTGAAAAAATTTATAAACAATTATTACGTGAAGGCGTAGACTTTATGACGATGGGCAATCATACGTATGGTCAGCGTCAGATTTATGAGTTTATTGATGATGCGAAACGTATGGTCAGACCTGCGAACTTCCCTGATGAAGCACCAGGTGTCGGCATGCGTTATATGCAAATTAATGACACAAAACTTGCTGTTATCAATTTGCAAGGACGCGCTTTTATGCAAGATATTGATGATCCATTTAAAAAAGCAGATGCTTTGATAAAAGAAGCGCAAAAAGAAACGCCTTATATTTTTGTAGATTTTCATGCGGAAACAACATCAGAGAAAAATGCGATGGGCTGGTATTTAGATGGCCGCGCAAGTGCTGTAGTTGGAACGCATACACATATTCAAACTTCAGATAACCGTATTTTACCTCAAGGTACAGGTTACATTACAGATGTCGGTATGACTGGCTTCTATGATGGTATTTTAGGTATTAATCGTGATGAAGTCATTTACCGTTTTATCTCAAGTTTACCGCAACGTCATGTTGTACCTGACGAGGGAAGAGAAGTTTTATCTGGTGTAGTTATTGATTTAGATAAAAATGGTAAAACCAAAAAGATTGAACGGATTTTAATTAACGAAGATAACCCATTCGAAATGGTCTGATAGGGTATCGTCCGTTAGTATGAATTTCACTTAAAACCACTGTTATCATAGTAATACAGTGGTTTATTTTGTTATGATGATAGATGAATTATATTACAGGAGGCAAAGCTAGGTATGAAATCACAAGTATCTTGGAAAGTAGGCGGACAACAAGGTGAAGGAATTGAATCGACTGGAGAAATCTTTGCCACAGCAATGAACCGTGAAGGGTATTATCTCTACGGATACAGACATTTCTCAAGCCGTATTAAAGGCGGACATACCAATAATAAAATCAGGGTATCAACAACACCTGTACATGCGATCAGCGATGATTTAGATATTCTAATCGCATTTGATCAAGAAACGATTGAATTAAACCATCATGAAATGCGTGATGACAGCGTAATTATTGTAGATGCAAAAGCAAAACCGTCTCGTCCTGAAAATTGTAAAGCCCAACTGATCGTACTGCCTTTTACAGATATCGCAAAAGAGCTAGGTACGAAATTAATGAAAAACATGGTCGCAATTGGTGCAACATGTGCCATTATGGATTTAGATATCAAATCTTTCGAATCTTTAATTGCGAATACATTCGGTAAAAAAGGCGAAAATATTGTAGACATGAACGTTCAAGCGTTTCATGCAGGCTATGAAGCTATGAAAGAAGAAATGACAGACTTAAAAGGTGACTACCACCTTGAAGCAAGCCAGTCTGAGCCGCATTTATATATGATTGGTAACGATGCGATTGGTTTAGGTGCGATTTCAGCGGGTTCTAAATTTATGGCTGCTTATCCGATTACACCAGCATCAGAAATCATGGAATATATGATTGAAAACTTACCAAAAGTAAATGGTGCAGTTATCCAAACAGAGGATGAAATTGCGGCTGCGACAATGGCTATCGGTGCAAACTATGCAGGTGTCCGTGCATTTACAGCATCAGCAGGACCTGGCTTGTCGTTAATGATGGAATCTATCGGTTTATCAGGTATGACTGAAACGCCGTTAGTGATTGTGAATACACAACGTGGCGGTCCATCAACAGGCTTACCGACAAAAGAAGAACAATCTGACTTAATGCAGATGATTTATGGTACGCATGGCGATATTCCTAAAATTGTCGTAGCACCGACAGATGCTGAAGATTCGTTCTATTTAACAGTAGAAGCTTTCAACTTAGCTGAAGAATACCAATGCCCAGTCATTATCTTAAGTGATTTACAATTAGCATTAGGTAAACAAACTGTTGAACAATTAGATTTCAGTCGTGTAGAAATTAAACGTGGCGAGTTGCTGCAAAGTGATATTGAAAGAGATGAAGATGATAAATCTTACTTCAAACGTTATGCATTAACAGCAAGCGGTGTATCACCACGACCAATTCCAGGTGTTAAAGGCGGTATTCATCATGTGACAGGTGTAGAACACAGTCCAGAAGGTAAACCTAGCGAGTCTGCACAAAACCGTCAAGAACAAATGGACAAACGTATGCGTAAGACAGAAAAGTTATTAATCAATGAACCTGTGATTGACGATAAACCGTATGATGAAGCGGATATCTTATATATTGGTTTCATTTCAACAAAAGGTGCAATTCAAGAAGGTAAAGCACGTCTTGAAGATGAAGGTATTAAAGTCAATCATTTACAAATTAAACAATTGCATCCGTTCCCTACACAAATTGTGCAAGAAGCGGTAGATAAAGCGAAAAAAGTAGTTGTTGTTGAACATAACTATCAAGGACAACTTGCGAATATATTAAAAATGAATGTGAACGTCCATCAAAAATTAATCAATCAAACGAAGTATGATGGTACACCATTCTTACCACATGAAATTGAAGAAAAAGGTTTAGAAATTGCCAAAGAAACTGAAGGAGTGGTTACAGGTGGCAACATTTAAAGATTTTAGAAATAACGTTAAGCCTAACTGGTGTCCAGGTTGCGGTGACTTCTCAGTCCAAGCAGCGATTCAAAAAGCAGCTGCAAATGTAGGCTTAGAACCAGAAGAAGTAGCATTAATTACAGGTATCGGTTGTTCAGGTCGTTTATCAGGCTATGTTAACTCATATGGTATGCACGCGATTCACGGTCGTGCTTTACCGATTGCGCAAGGTGTTAAAATGGCCAATAAAGATTTAACAGTGATTTGTTCAGGCGGTGACGGAGATGGTTATGCGATTGGTATGGGTCATACCATTCATGCATTACGTCGTAACATGAACATTACGTACATCGTTATGGATAACCAAATTTATGGTTTAACTAAAGGACAAACATCACCATCATCAGCTCCTGGCTTTGTGACAAAAACTACACCAAAAGGCAACATTGAACAAAACGTCGCACCGTTAGAATTAGCATTATCATCAGGTGCAACATTTGTAGGACAAGGTTTCTCAAGTGACATCAAAGGATTGACTGCTTTAATCGAAGAAGCAATCAACCATGATGGTTTCTCATTTGTGAACGTTTTCTCACCATGTGTGACTTATAATAAAGTAAACACGTATGATTGGTTTAAAGAAAATCTTGTATCTGTTGATGAATTAGAAGATTATGATCCATCAGATAAAGGTAAAGCAACACAAGCAGTTATCAATCATGAATCATTGCTGACAGGTATTGTATATCAAGATAAAGAAACACCTTCTTATGAATCACAATTAGAAGTGATGAGCGGAGAAGCTTTAGCTAAGCAAGATATCAACATTGACCAATCACAATTTGATGAACTAACAAAACAATTTATTTAAAATACAAAATAGCCTTCATATTCTTCAAATAACGGGTATAAGTTATTGTAAGGGTATGAAGGCTTATTTATGATTCTGAAAATATATTTATATGATTATTTTGTATATCCATTAAATTGAGATTGACTAAAGTTTAAAATAAAAGTTTGGCATACCGCTTAATCAGGGTAATGTTTAAATAAGTCGCATTTAAGAGGTGTACAAAATGAAGAAAGAGATAAACGTAAATGAAACTCCTATGACACAAGAGCACTTATTAAATAAAATTGCACATAATTACTTAGAAGGACAGCAAGTAGATCCTTCAAATGAACATATAATTGAAAATGAAACACCACAAGGGTATGATGCACGCATTTATTTATTAAAAAACGAAGCCAATCGAAAACATTTAGCACACTGTATTAGAGATTATATCAATGGACATCTCGTAAAAGTGTTAGTAGACGATCATTTATTAATCGATTTTACGGAAACAGCAAATAATGATCATACCCATTTCAAAAGTTTAAATGGAGAATTAATCAAACATTTTAATCGAGCAATCAGACAAATTAAAGGTGAAATTCCTTTTGATGAAGATAATCATCCTGTGCCTCTATATGTTAGACGAATCAGTGAAGGTGGTTTTAAAGTTTTGAAACTTGATGAAATCCACCGCCTAGTCTATAAAGAAATTGATCATCGCCTCATTATTATCAGCTGTTATTACCACACTGTATGATTTCCATAAAACTAAGATAGAATATTCGATAGAAAATATAAATTTTGATACAGTAAAGTTAATGAAATAGTGAAAAGAGGTTTGAAAGATGCAAGATACATTGATGAGTATTCAAGTATTACCTAAAACCCCCAATGGTGAAGACGTTATTCCATATGTTGATGAAGCGATTTCTATTATTGAACAATCTGGATTAAAATTTAGAGTATCGCCATTAGAAACAACCGTTCAAGGCACAATGAGCGAGTGTTTGATTTTAATTCAAAATATTAATGACAGAATGGTCGAACTAGAAGTACCAAGTGTCATCAGTCAAGTGAAGTTCTATTATGTACCGACTGGTATTACAATGGAAGATTTGACTGCAAAATATGATTAATAAATATTATTTGCTAAAGCATTCCTAATTACAGGAGTGCTTTTTTGTTTTATCAAACAACCTAATTATAAAAATAATAAAAAATAGAAGTGTCATTGACACAATAGTCTGAATATTAATATAATAATTTCATATAAGCGGCATAGAGATAACAGCAAGAGGAGGAATTATATGAAGAAACGATGGTTTAAGTTAGCGATAGTTTTACTATCACTGTTATTAGTACTATCAGCATGCGGCAGCAAAAAGTCGGATTCTGATAATACTAAGGGTTCAAGCAGTACGGGCAAGAGTGACAAAAAAGGCGGTACATTAAATATTGGTACAGGTGCACCACCAGAAGGTAACTTCTCTGGTATTTTTGCATCATCAGTTACTGATTCAGGTGTTATCGGATTATTCAGTGATGGATTATTCAAAATGGATGATCATTTACAATTAGAACCAAACTTAGTGTCATGGAAAGAAATCGAACCTGCTAAGAAATATAAATTCACATTGAAAAAAGGTGTGAAATGGCAAGATGGTAATCCATTAACAATCAATGACTGGATTTTCACATTAGAAACATTAGCAAATCCTGACTACGATGGTCCACGTTATGACAACGTAGATTGTATCGAAGGGGCACAAGCGAAAAAAGAAGGTCAAGCGGATACAATTTCAGGTATCAAAAAGATTGATGACTACAATGTAGAAATCACATTCAAAGAGAAAAAAGTTAATAACTTATTGAAAATTTATGCTGGCGACTTATTGAGTGAAAAAATCTTTAAAGATATTCCAGTTAAAGATATGGCAAAATCAGACGCTGTTCGTAAACATCCAATCGGTTATGGAGCATTCAAAGTTAAAAAAATCGTAGATGGCGAATCAGTACAATTAGAGAAAAACAAAGATTACTGGAAAGGTGAACCAAAGCTCGACAAAATCAACTACAAAGTTGTAGACCAAAACGCGATGGTTAAAGCTCTTCAAAACGGCGACATCGACATGGTAGGTCAAGGTACACCACCAATGGCAAAACAAGTTAAAGACTCTAAAGCAGACAACATTAAAGTATTAACAGCACCATCAACACAATACATGATTATCGGATTTGTATTAAACAAATATGATAAAAAAGCAATGAAAGTCGGAGAACCACTTCCTAAATACCAAGATGTACGTTTAAGAAAAGCAATGGATTATGCGATCAATAAAGATGAATGGATTAAAGCATTCATGTATGGTTACGCTAAACCAACGAACTCATTAATTCCAACAAGTCACTGGGTATCTCAAGGTAATAAAGGCTTAGAAGACTATAGCTACAATGTTAAAAAAGCGAAAAAATTATTAGATGAAGCAGGATATAAAGATAGAGACGGCGATGGTTTCAGAGAAGACCCTAAAGGTAAAAAATTCGAAATCAGCTTGAAACACTATGCAGGTACAAACCCAACATTTGAACCAAGAACTGCAGCACTTAAAGGTTATTGGGAAAAAGTTGGCTTGAAAACTAAAGTCAGCATGGTTGAATTCAGTAAATATAATGCAGATTTAGAAAAATCAGACGGTAACGTTGAAGTTTATGTCAGAGGATGGCAACAAGGGGCTGACCCAGATCCATCAGGTTTATATAAATCAAATGCATTATGGAATGAATCACGTTACAACAACCCAGAATCAGATAAATTATTAGCAGAAGCTACTGATTTTGATGTTGTAGGAAACGACAAAGAAAAACGTAAAGATATCTACTTGAAATGGCAAAAACTTTGGAATAAAGATGTTCCAGTTATCCCTCTTGTAGAACTTGAAGATATTACTTTAGTTAGCAATAAAGTTAAAAACTTTGAAGTTTCATTCAAAGGTTCTAACCCTGCAAATGAATGGACTGTAGAAAAATAATTTTGCATGAAAAGCCTCGATTATTTTCGAGGCTTTTTCTAAGCAAAAAAAGGGAGTGTTGAAATTGACATCGAGGAATATTTTAGAAATAACACAATTAAAAACCAGCTTTTACATAAAGAAAGAATGGCATTCTGCAGTTAATGATATTAATTTGTCAGTTGAAGAAGGGGAGATTCTTGGGATCGTAGGTGAATCAGGATCAGGTAAATCTGTATTAAGTTTATCTGTGATGCAGTTATTACCAGAAAAAATTGCCAAGATTGAAGAAGGAGAAATCGTCTTTAAAGGTAAGCGTGTCGACAACATCAGTGAGAATGACTATAACCAACTAAGAGGTAAAGAACTCTCAATGATTTTCCAAGAACCGATGACAGCTTTAAATCCAGTATTTACAATTGGTAATCAACTTACTGAAAAAATCATGCTGCATTTGAAATTGAATAAATCAGAAGCGAGAGCCAAAGCGATTGATTTGCTTAACCAAGTAGGTATTCCGCGTGCCGCAGAAGTCATTGATAACTATCCGCATCAATTATCAGGTGGGATGAGACAGCGTGTCATGATCGCATTAGCTATTTCTTGTAGTCCTGATTTATTAATCGCTGATGAGCCTACCACTGCCTTAGACGTTACAGTACAAGCCCAAATTTTAGAGTTGTTACGAAAAATCAGAAAAGAAACGAATATGTCTATCATCTTCATTTCGCATGACTTAGCTGTTATCTCAGAACTCTGTGACCGCGTTGCCGTAATGTATGCCGGTAATATTATTGAAACTGGCACGACTAATGAAATTTTCAAATCTCCGAAGCATCCTTATACACAAGCTTTAATCAGATCGATACCTAAATTAGACAGTGATGTTGAAAAATTAGAAGTTATTGAAGGTAGTGTCCCTTCACTTGTTAATATGCCGAAAGTAGGATGTAAATTCGCAAACAGATGTCCGCATGTTATGGATATCTGTAAAACTGAAAACGTCGCTTTAAAATCGATTGACGCAAAACATAAAGTCGCTTGTCATTTATATGACGAGCAATAATGGAGGAACGATATGGATAAAAAGACAATCTTAGAAGTAAACAATCTTAAGCAATATTATCCAATTAAAGGTGGATTTTTTCGTAGAACAATCGGTCAAGTTAAAGCAGTAGACGGTATCAGTTTTAAAATTAATGAAGGAGAAACAATGGGGCTTGTTGGTGAATCAGGCTGTGGTAAATCGTCAGCAGGACGCAGCATTTTAAGATTACAGACACCGACAGATGGTACTGTTTTATTCGATGGCGAGGATATCACAAAGATTCAAGGTAGAAAGTTGAGAGAAGCGAGACAAGGTTTTCAAATGGTCTTTCAAGATCCTTATGCATCATTAAACCCGCTTCAAATGGTCGGCGATATCGTCGCTGAACCGATTAAAAACTATCATAAAATATCTAAAGAAGAACTCGAAAAAGAAGTCAAAGCACTGCTTGTCAAAGTAGGACTAAACACAGAAGATTATTATAAATATGCGCATGAATTTTCAGGAGGTCAAAGACAAAGGGTCGGTATTGCACGCGCACTCGCTTTAAAACCAAAACTTATCATTTTAGATGAACCTGTCAGTGCGTTAGATGTTTCTGTACAATCTCAAGTTTTGAACTTATTAGATGATTTGCAAGAAGAGTTTAATCTCAGTTATTTATTCATCGCCCATGACTTAAGTGTCGTAAAGCATGTGAGTGATTACATTGGAGTTATGTATCTCGGACACATTGTAGAACAAGGTCCGTCAGATGAAATTTATAACAACCCTAAACATCCGTACACACAAGCTTTGATTTCAGCTATTCCTGAAATTGATCCAGAAAAAAGAAAAGAACGTATTTTATTAACAGGTGATTTACCTTCTCCTGCCAATCCACCGACAGGGTGCCCATTCCATACCCGTTGTCCGATTGCTCAAGAAGCGTGTAAAACAACTAAGCCAAAGTATAAAGAAGTCAGTCAAAATCATTTCGCAGCATGCTTATTGATTGAGGAAGAGGTGGAAAAATGATTCAGTTAATTGTTCGTCGTTTATTATTGATGATTCCGTTATTATTCTTAATTTCAATCGTTATCTTCGGTATTGCGAAAATGCAGCCGGGTGATGCTTTTACAGGATCTGTAACGTCAACTGATAGTTCAGCATCTAAATATATTGAACAGCAAAGAAAAAAATTAGGCTATGACCAGCCGATTCATGTGCAATATATGAAATGGGCTGAAAAAATCGCTCAAGGTGATTTAGGTGAATCTGTACGATTCAAACGTCCAGTTTTAGATTTAATTAAAGAAAGAATGCCAAACACAATTACACTAGGTACATTAAGTTTGATATTTACTTATATTTTAGCGTTTCCGCTTGGTATTATTTCAGGACGGAAACCGTACTCACCTTTAGATTATTCTATACAAATCGCGAACTATTTCTTACTCGCGTTACCATCATTTGTAGCGGGTGTGTTCGCAATTTATTTATTTGCTTTCCAATTAAACTGGTTCCCATTCCAAGGCTCAGTGACGATTGGTTTGGAAGAAGGTACATTCCCGTACTATATGAGTAAAATTTATCATGCCTTATTGCCTGCATTAATTCTAGGTATTATGTCGACAGCAGGTTACGTACAATTCTTAAGAAATGATATTATCGAAAATTCACGTAAAGACTATGTCAGAACAGCACGTTCAAATGGTATTTCAGAAAACAAAATTTACAACAAACATATTTTAAGAAACTCAGTCATTCCGATTGTGACATTCTTCGGTGGAGATGTGTTATCTATCTTCGGCGGGGCTGTAATTACTGAAACGATTTTCTCTTATCCTGGTATCGGTAAATTATTAATTGAAGCAATCAGCGGTAAAGACTATCCATTAATGATGGCATTACTTTTATTCTTTGCATTTTTAGGACTATTAGCGAACTTAATATCCGACATCACATACAGTATTGTAGACCCTAGAATTAAGAGCAACTAAGGAGGAGAAAACATGTCTAAAAAATCAAAAAAGAAACATGAAAGTTATTCACCGCTGAGAACAGCCATGATTCACTTCACACATAATAAATTAGCAATGACAGCGCTGATTACATTAATTGCGATATTTGTGATTTCAATGTTATCTCCACTGCTTGCGCCGTACGATCCAAACTTACAAAATTTGGTTTATATTAAAGGGGATATGTCACCAGAACACTGGTTAGGCACAGATGCCGGTGGACGTGATATTTTAAGTCGTCTGCTTTATTCTGGTCGTGTCTCTATGGTCTTTGGGATTGTGACAACTGCCGGAATTTTAATCATCGGTTTGATTGTCGGAATGATTTCAGGTTACTATGGCGGCAAAGTAGATACCATTTTAATGCGTTTTACTGAGTTTGTTATGTTGTTCCCATTCATTCCATTCGCAATCGTATTAAATGCGACATTCAGTGACAAAATCAAAAATCCATATGGCTCAGCATTTATTTTAGCTGCCGTAATCATTACTTTATCATGGGTTGGGATTGCCAGATTAACACGTGGTAAAGTCATGCAGGAAAAAGAAAATGAATATTTCTTAGCGGCTGTTTCAATTGGAACACCTGTTTATAAAATTATGTTAAAACACTTACTTCCAAATATTTTAAGTGTCATCATTGTACAAGCAACATTATTATTTGCGGTACAAATCGTGGCAGAAGCTGGTTTGAGTTTCCTTGGTTTCGGTATTGCGAAAACAACACCGACATGGGGGAATATGTTATCGGATGCGCAAGAAGCGGATGTATTAAGCAGTAAACCATGGATTTGGATGCCACCAGCGATGATTATTACGATTACAATTTTATGTATCAACTTCGTGGGTGAAGGATTAAAAGATGCTTTGAACCCTAAATCTAAACACTAATCAAAGAGTCGGTCACATTGACCGGCTTTTTCTTATGAGAACAAGAATCATTTTGCACTTTTATGATAAACCATATATAATGTAATAATGATAAATCGGGGATATAGAAAGGATTTTGCGAAGTGAATGAAGAACAAAGAAAAGCAGGTTCTTTAGACGTCATTGCTCAACGAAATAAAAAAGAAAAAGATTATAGTCAGTACTTCGAAACAGTGTATCAACCTCCTAGTTTAAAAGAAGCCAAAAAACGCGGTAAAGAAGAAGTAAAATATAATCGTGATTTCCAAATAGATGAAAAGTTTAAAGATATGGGTAAAGGCCGTACGTTCTTTATTAAAACATACGGTTGTCAAATGAACGCACATGACACAGAAGTAATGGCAGGTATTTTTGAGGCACTTGGTTATACGTTAGCAGACGACATGTTGAAAGCGGATGTTATTTTACTGAATACTTGTGCAATCCGTGAGAATGCGGAGAATAAAGTGTTCAGTGAAATCGGTAATTTAAAACATTTAAAACGTGATCGTCCAGATTGCTTAATCGGCGTTTGCGGTTGTATGTCACAAGAAGAATCAGTTGTAAATAAAATCTTAAAATCATTCCAAAATGTGGACATGATTTTCGGTACGCATAATATTCATAAGTTGCCTGAAATTTTAGAAGAAGCTTATTTATCTAAAGCAATGGTCATTGATGTATGGTCAAAAGAAGGCGATGTTATTGAAAACTTGCCTAAAGTACGTGATGATTATTTCAAAGCTTGGGTCAATATTATGTACGGTTGTGATAAGTTCTGTACATATTGTATTGTTCCGTTTACACGCGGTAAAGAACGTAGCCGTAGACCAGAAGACATTATTGAAGAAGTCCGTGATTTAGCACGTCAAGGTTATAAAGAGATTACATTATTAGGACAAAATGTTAACTCATATGGTAAGGACTTACAAGATATTGAATATGGTTTAGGCGATTTATTTGAAGATATCGCTAAAATTGATATTCCACGTGTTCGCTTCACAACAAGTCATCCATGGGACTTCACAGACCACATGATTGAAGTTATTGCCAAAGGCGGCAATATTGTTCCACACATTCATTTACCGGTACAATCAGGTAATGATGCCGTACTTAAAATTATGGGACGTAAATATACACGTGAAAGTTATTTAGATTTAGTAAATCGTATCAAAGCAGCAATTCCAGATGTTGCGTTAACAACAGATATCATTGTCGGTTATCCAAATGAAACTGAAGAACAATTTGAAGAGACTTTATCACTATATGATGAAGTTGAATTCGAACATGCGTATACGTACCTTTATTCACAACGTGATGGTACACCAGCAGCACGTATGAAAGATAACGTGGCAACTGAAGTGAAGAAAGAACGATTACAACGTTTGAATAAAAAAGTCGGTTATTATTCAGAACGTGCCTTAAAAGCATACGAAGGTGAAGTGGTCACTGTACTATGTGAAGGCAGCAGTAAAAAAGATGAAAATGTTTTAGCAGGTTATACTGAGAAAAACAAACTTGTCAATTTCAGAGGACCTAAAGAAGCAATTGGTCAATTAGTGAAAGTGAAAATTGATGAAGCGAAACAATATTCTTTAAACGGTACATTCTTAAATATTGTGGAAGCTGAAGCGGTTGAAGCATAATGTACGATAAAGCAGAGATTATCGCTAAGGCACAAGCACTCAGTGATCAAATAAAAGCTTTAGAAACCGTTAAAGAATATCAAAAAGTTGAACAACAAATACATCGTAATCATCATATCGATGCGTGGATGGCTGATTTGAAACAACGACAAAAGCAATCAGTCAATTTGCAGAACTACGGCAAAATGGAAGCTTTCAAGCGTAGTGAAGCAGAGATTGCGGAGATTCAACAAAAAATCAATGCGTTGCCGATTGTGACAGAGTTTCGTGATGCCCAAGCAGATGCGAATGATTTATTGCAGATGATGATTAATACGATGGCTGATCAGTTAAATGCAGCGCACCACAAGCAGTAACTTTAAATTATAAGTGAAAGGGCGTTTTTTATTGTGAATGTAAGAAAGCTTACACTGACTTCAATGTTTATCGCCATTAATGTGGTTTTAAGCAGTTTGATTGTTATCCCTATTGGACCGATTAAAGCAGCACCGATTCAGCATATGATTAATGTGCTATGTGCTGTATTTGTAGGACCGTGGTTTGGATTGGCACAAGCCTTTCTATCTTCTGTAATTAGAATGATGTTCGGCACAGGATCTGCTTTTGCGTTTCCTGGCAGTATGATTGGTGTATTGTTGGCAAGTGCACTTTACCGCTACCGTAAACATTTATTTATGGCAGCTATAGGTGAAGTCATCGGTACAGGATTAATCGGAAGTTTTATGTGTATTCCATTAGCATTCGTACTCGGTTTACAACATTTTGCGATTAAACCTTTAATGGCAGCCTTTATTACTTCAAGTGCTGTCGGTGCTTTTATCAGCTATGTTGTATTAATGATATTATTTAAAAAAGGCAAACTCTCTCGTTGGTTGCCTAAAGATTAATAAATAAGACCCCATTCGTTTCTTAAATGAAGTGAATGGGGTCATTGTTATATCTTCTGGTTTTTATAACTAAATATTGTTTTAGTTATAGAATGAAAATACTAGTAAGCTGTTAGAAGCTCATACATGAAATAACTATATGTGGTCAATTAGTACTATTTTTGATCACGTAACTGGATATACTGATCAATATAGTTTGAAAATGCACCATCTACACCTGCATTCAGCAATGCTTGCATCTCTGGTTGTGTATTTACTGTATATGGATGAACAAGTAAGTCGTGACGATGTGCTTTGTCGACATTTTGTGGTGTCGCATCATGATACTCAGGGCCGACGCCTTGTGCATAAGATGAAATAAAGTCTAGTTGTTGATCAGTATAAGCGGATAATTGATCAACATCTGTTAGTTGAATAAGCGGAATATGGCTATTTAAGCGTTGTATCTTCAGTAAACTTTCTTGTGAGAAGCTTTGAATCACAACTTGTCCGTTTTTTAGTTTTGCAGGAGTTAATAAGCCATGTTGATTCAGTGTTTGAAGTAATTTTTCTTCCATACCTGGATACACATCTGGTGACTTTGTCTCGATATAATAATTAGTATCTTGACCATAACGATTTAAAATCTCGTCAAGCGTCGGAATTTTTGCGCCTTCATATTCAGGTTTCGCATATTGTGGATTTTCAACGTTAAACCAAGTACCGACATCCATTTGTTTCAGTTGTTCTGTCGTATAATTTTTGACGGGACCATGGAATTTTCCACCAGTTGTACGATCTACCGTTTCATCATGCATCGCGATAAGATTGCCGTCTTTAGTCATCTGTAAATCCAATTCAATATAGTCTGCGTTAAGTTCATGTTTCGCTTTGTCATATGCGAAGAAAGTATGTTCAGGTGTATAACCACTCGCGCCACGATGTGCAATTGAAACATTTTGATTTAAGATGTTATGCGGATGATTCGACATGTTTTTTGTAGACTGATTATGCGCATTTGAAGCTGGACCGATAGTGTCAGTGTTCGCATAAGTTACCTGGGAAGTTGCGAGAAGTGCAGTAGAAATCATGAGAGTAGAAAAAATAGTTGATTTAATTTTCATATGTATTCATGCTCCTTTGTTTAAGATATTTTCATGATAGCTTAAGATTTAAGGAAAATTGCACATATTTACTATAAGTTTATAAAAGTTAACTATGGTTTTATGATTTATTATTATTTTTAAAATTAGATTAAAATTACAGTGTAAAGACGATACTCGTTTGTGAGAACATAATTTGTTAAAATAGATGAGTTAAGACAAGTGAAAAGAATAT
>NZ_PPRU01000028.1 GCF_002902285.1 Staphylococcus simulans
AAGTATAACTTTTTTATTATAATAATGTAGACGCAAGATATTATAAATACAACACGAGGCGAAATCATGTATTCTGAAAAAACACAGTCTACAGAATCGATTTTTTACTATGAATTGCATCGAAAAGAATTAATTAAAGCTTTGAAGCAGGAATATAACTTACGTTTCAACGATTTATTATTTTTAAAACACATTTTAGATCGTCAAAAGAAACTTATTCCTCTTCTTGAAGTGAAACACGGTATGAATTTCAGTTTAATGGAAATTCATAAATCGTTCAGCACATTAACGGAAATGAAAATCATCGGCAAGCAACGCTGCATCGATGATGAACGAAAAGTTTTCATTACTATTACAAGCGCACAAACGAAAAAAGCATTGAAACTGCTTGAGGAATTTGACGCTTTACAAAAATCTATCTTACAAGATACAAAAGCGTAATAGTTTTTAAGATATTTCATTGATTCCCAAGCTGAGTTGAAACCAAACACTTAAAATTGAATTTAACGATTAAAGTTCCAGACACATTGCCTACATATTCGTCTGGAACTTTTTTAGTATTATCATAATATGTCATAAATGTTACATTAATATTTTGTTAAGACTTTATTATTGATTTTTACCACTAAGAGTTAGATTATTAGGGTATGTTTAAATTTAACTACTTTTTATTGAGTAAGGAATGATAGGTATGTATTTAATATTACTTCTAGTTGCTGTCATCGTGATTTTGGCCATTGCGCTTGTTGTATCACGCAGCTTAATGCAGCACAGACTAGATACAGAGATTTATTCAAAAAATCAACTTGTAAGCAAGGTCAACACCTTACGTACAGAAGTCGCATCATTGAAAAATCAAATCATTAATGATGGTACACAACAACATCATTATGGTGTACGCAAAGCTAAACAATCTATCGAGAAAGTTATGCAAAGCTTAAAAGAAAATGGAGAAGTTAAGTTTTATCATATTGTTTCAACAGGCAATGTTGCTGTTAAACATCCACTCTTCGATTTCTTGCGTACTTTTGATTATGTAGTCATCACAGATAAAGGGTTGTTAAATATCGACGTGAAGAACTGGAAAGAAAAAACATTTTACCATTTCAGTGCTGAACCTGAAAAACCTATTGATACAAATGTAGAAGATATTGATCAAATTATCGGGCATTACATCGCAGATCAATATCAAAGTCAATTCCAGTCAACAAGAGAAGATATTTATACGTTCACTGAAAAAGTCAAAAGCAACAGTGTCACTTTTGATTTCTATGACTATGACCCCTACCTTACAGCTTCTGTGAACTCTAAAGAACTAAAAGATGCTTACGAAAAGAACTTCAATCAAAAAATTTCAAGTGTCGGTTTAGTATACTTTAGTGACGGTTCTGTAAATATCATTGATGGTCCGACTGAACGTCAAAAATATGTTGAGACCGCAACTTCTAAGCATGACTTAAAAGATGCGATTCGCAATATATTTATGCAGTCAAAACATGAAATCACTGAACAAGATTGCGAAAAGATTCTGGGCTACATCAATCAACCTTAATTAAAATAACGGACAAGCACATTCAGCTTGTCCGTTATTTTTTAACTCCAAATATTTAAATGTTTTTGTTTCGCTTCTCGTTCAGCATCTTTAAGCACATCTCGGTACTTGCCATTCGGCGCAAAGTACTTTTCACGTGCAAGTCCTTGTTTAACTAATTCTTCGTTAAACATATGGTTCTCATCTAACCAAACATAAGCTAAATATCGGCCATATTGATCTTTCGGCTCTTTATCAAATTCTAAATAAACCTTTTGGTTATTTAAATACTTCTTGGTATAGTTTGAAGCCTCTTTCCCGTACGGTTGTACAGGTGTATTAGGTTTAACTGTTTCTGGTGTATCCATACCAATCATTCTGACTTTAATTTCACGATTATCTTTATCTGTTGCGATAAAGGTGTCACCATCAATAACACGTTTGACAGTAACCGCTTCTTTATCCCCCATCGATGTCGACGCTTGTTCTCCACCGCTTTGTTTAAAGGGACCTGAATGATTAAAGTATTGGAAACATAAAACAATTACAGCAATCACTGCAATTACAATGATTGACGACATAGACTTACGTTTCAAAAATTTTCACCTGCTTTGATTAAAGTTATCACCGACTCATCATACCTATTTTTTCATAGGTGCGTCAATTCTCTGATGCACAAAAATTTGGTATGATAGAAACAAGGAATTTGATGAGGAGGCGCGCTATGCAAGCCATTAAAGAAAATATTGTAACGATTGTTGCTGTTGCAGTCGCAATTATCGTCGGCTTGATTTTGCAATATGTATATGAGTTTCCATTACTAGTCACAGCAATTATTGGCATCTTAATGGGAATGCTCGTCGGTTTTATTTTATTTATCATCCAGCAAAATCAAGATAAACACAATAAAAGAAAATAACATAGTATAAATAAACTCGGAAATGAGACAGCTCACTTCCGAGTTTTTCTTATCTTATAAAATTGGTGTAATCAGTTTTGAGAAGCCCTCTTTCATTTTAATCCAGAATGAACGATTCGCATAACGTGCTTTCGTTAATTCTGTTGAAAGTGTGACATCATGTTCAAACGCTTTACGTAACTCTGTAGCGATTTCTTTGTTATACATAAAAGCGTTGACTTCAAAGTTTAATTCAAAGCTTCTGAAGTCCATGTTGGCTGAACCGACACTAGCCACTTCATCATCAATTACCATCGTTTTAGAATGGATAAACCCATTATTATACGTATAGATTTTGACACCTGAGTCTAATAGCTCTGCCGCATGATAATATGTTGCCCAGTATACAAACGGATGGTCAGGCATATCAGGAATCATCAAGTGAATGTCTACTCCTGAATTTGCGGCCATCTTCAACGCGTTGATATAAGAATTATCTGGAATGAAGTAAGGACTCTGCATATAAATCGATTTTTTAGCTGAGTTAATCATTTTTGTATAGCCGAATTCAATTTCATGCCAGTTATCATCAGGTCCGCTTGAACAAATCTGAACAGAAGCTTCCCCTACATCTTCTTTCACTGGGAAGTATTTAGGTTTATATGGCAACGTTTGACGTTTAGATTGAGAATTCCAATCCAACATAAAGCGTAATTCTAACGCATCCACTGCAGAACCTTTAATTCTGACATGTGTATCTCTCCAATAACCGAATTTCTTACTTAAGCCTAAGTATTCATCTCCAACGTTGAAACCACCGATATAACCGATTTTACCGTCAATCACCACAATCTTTCTATGGTTACGGTTATTAATTCTGAAGTTGATTAACGGCAGTTTGCTTGCGAAGAAAGCTTCAACTTGCCCACCAAGCTTTCTAAAACGCTTGAATTGGCGCAAGGTTAACTTTTTCGAGCCAATATCATCATATAATAATAAGACCTCTACACCCGCTTCTAAACGCTCTTCTAACGCATCAATAATGCGATGCCCTAAACCATCTAATTCAAACACATAATACTCTAAGTGGATAAAAGACTCCGCTTTTTTAATATCTTCAATCATTTGATCGTATAATTTATGACCATCGACAAACACATCGATATCATTACCTTCTGTTAAGAAAGCAGGTTGTCTCGTTAACAGCATATTTACTAAGTCATGATGTTTTTGAACTATTTCATTATCACTTTGTATCTGATCTTGTTGAACTTGGTAACGTTGTTCATTGATAATATCATCAAATTGTTCTATATCTTTTCTGTAATCTTTGTATAACTTTTTCTTTGATACGCCTCTTCCAAATAAAATGTATAAGAAGAAACCTAACACTGGTGCGATAAATAAAATAAACAACCAAGCCCATGTGGCACTTGTCGACCTATTTTTCAAGAAGATGATATTAAAGGCAACAATCAAATTCAAGATTGTGAATAAGATAAATATGCCTAGCAATATATCACCTAGTAATCCTGGTACGTAAAAGGCTATCATTGTCTCAACTCCATTCTTGCGATTCATTTTAAACTCTTACATTGATTTAATGGTAAGTTAAAACGTCTATCATTTAATATAAATAAGATAAAACTATTTTAACATTTATAATCGCTTAAGACATCATATAAACAACTGAAATATCAGTACTTGAGTACGTCTAATCTCACATTTCATTTAGTCAGATGTTTATGTCTAACGCAACTTAGGTATAATTTTACATAGAGAAAGTCATAGTAGATTCTCTCTTATTTAAGTAAAAACACAGTAAATCGGAACGAAAATGTGAAATATTTTTGAATGGTTCGTGTTTTAATTTGTTAGAATTATCAGAAAATATATGTTGAACCCTTGATATATAAGGCTTTTTATACTGATGTTAGGAAACCTTACATATTTTTGTAATTTCGGTTTATTTGTGATAAGTTAATAACAAGTTCAAAAATAGAGGTGATGGAGAAATGTCAAATGATGCACTTCGCAGAAACATGGCCGTCTTCTCTATGAGTGTCGTAAATCAATTGACTGAGCTAACACCAAGACAGGTACGGTATTACGAAGCACATGGACTCGTTAAACCAGAGAGAACACCCGGTAACAAAAGATTATTTTCGATGAATGATTTAGATCGCCTGTTAGAAATCAAACACCTATTAGAAAAAGGGTTTAACCTAAAAGCAATCAAACAAATCATTTATCAAGATGATCAACATTTGTCTACTGATGAAAAAGCCATCAGAAAACACGTTATCGTTGAAGCAACACAGAAACCGCAACAGGAAGCTATCCCGATAAATCGAGGCGACCTATCTCGTTTTATCAAATAATTCACTGGAGGATTTAAAACATGGCAAAACGTACATTTACAAAAGATGACATCCGCAGATTTGCTACTGAGGAAAACGTAAGATATTTACGCTTGCAATTCACTGACATTTTAGGAACAATCAAAAATGTTGAAGTACCTGTAAGTCAATTAGAAAAAGTATTAGATAATGAAATGATGTTCGACGGATCTTCAATCGAAGGTTTCGTTCGTATTGAAGAATCAGATATGTATTTACACCCTGACTTAGACACTTGGGTTATCTTCCCTTGGACAGCAAGTCAAGGTAAAGTTGCACGTTTAATCTGTGACGTATACGGTACAGATGGTAAACCATTCGCTGGTGACCCACGTACTAACTTGAAACGTGTCTTAAACGAAATGGAAGAATTAGGCTTCACTGATTTCAACTTAGGGCCTGAACCAGAATTCTTCTTATTCAAATTAGATGAATATGGCGAACCAACATTAGAATTAAATGACCATGGCGGTTACTTCGACTTAGCTCCTACTGACTTAGGTGAAAACTGCCGTCGTGATATCGTATTAGAATTAGAAGACATGGGCTTTGACATTGAAGCCAGCCACCACGAAGTTGCGCCTGGCCAACATGAAATCGACTTCAAATACGCAGATGCCATCACTGCTTGTGATAACATCCAAACTTTCAAACTTGTTGTTAAAACAATTGCTCGTAAACATAACTTACATGCGACATTTATGCCAAAACCATTATTTGGTGTAAACGGAAGCGGTATGCACTTCAACGTTTCTTTATTCAAAGGTAAAGAAAATGCATTCTTCGATCCAAATGGTCGTGACCAAATGACTGAAGAAGCTTACCAATTCATCGCAGGTATCTTGAAAAACGCACGTGGATTCACTGCTGTATGTAACCCATTAGTAAACTCATACAAACGTTTAGTTCCAGGTTACGAAGCACCATGTTATATCGCTTGGAGTGGTAAAAACCGTTCTCCATTAGTACGTGTCCCAACTTCACGTGGTTTATCTACACGTGTAGAAGTTCGTTCAGTTGACCCAGCAGCTAACCCATACATGGCTTTGGCAGCAATCTTAGAAGCTGGTTTAGACGGTATCAAAAACAAACTTAAAGTTACTGAACCTGTAAACCAAAATATCTATGAAATGAACCGTGACGAACGTGAAGCAATCGGTATCGAAGATCTTCCTTCAACACTTTACACAGCATTAAAAGCAATGCGTGAAAACAAAATTGTTAAAGATGCTTTAGGTTCACACATTTATAATCAATTCATCAACTCTAAATCAATTGAGTGGGATTACTATAGAACACAAGTATCTGAGTGGGAACGCGAACAATACATGAAATTGTATTAATCACTACGCACACAGGTGCTAAACAATAGGGATAAAAAAAGAGGCCGACTGGCCTCTTTTTTGTTGCTATCTTAATCTTTTATTGCGTTTTATCTTACCAAGTTTATACAAAATGAAAGAAACTGCTACCATATATATTCCTAACACCGAATAGAAAAATACAGGTCCTAAAGATTTACTTGCTTCAAAACACAACAACATCATTAATGATAAGACAAATAATAAGGTACGATAAGTCAGAACCATAACGTTCTCCTCCACTTCGTTGATTCATGTACCTTCTTTTTCTCTCACATGTTCATTTTTATTATATCTTTTATTTTTTAAATTTCATATACTTCATAGTATTTTTTCTGTGTTTTCAAAAAAACACCCCGATAGTTAGATTTAAGACCTAACTTTTAGGGTGCACATCATTGAGTTCGTTTATTAATAATAGCTTGTATGTATATAGCTATTAATATTTCTTTTTTTACATTTCCACAAATTAAATGTAAGTGATGTTGTTCTCCTCGTTTTTTCGTTGTTTGGTTTTTTGAAAAATCAAATAAGCTTCTATCAGCAACTAATAATACTTCATTACGACTATTTAAAATCGTTGTCTTTTTGCTAAAATATGAACTTTTCATTAACAGCTGTTCTGAACCATAATTCATCTGATATGGAAGTTGTTGTTTTCCTCCACTATCTAAAAATCTTTTCATTTCAAAAGTACCGATATGTTTATCATTCATATAAACATTATATTTAGGTCTTATTTCTAATATCTTTTTTGGTATTACTTTCACATTAATATTTTCAGAGTTTAAAAAAATGCTGTAAATTGGTTGAAAACCAAATATACTTATTAATTTATGGAAGTTATTAAAAAAGACTGTGGTGTATGTCATATTATTCTCACCATATATAGGAATGGTTTGTTTATCTACAGTATATAAAGGCGTTTGAAAAAAATATTCGTTTTCATTTAATTTAATTGATGATCTTAAACTGCTATTTAAAGAAGAGTATCTACTTTGCATTATCTTTCTAAAAACAACTAACCCAATAATTATAAGTGTGACAGCACCCCATAAAGACCAAGCAACCCAAAGAGGAACGTTAAATAGTAATTTTCCACTTAATAACAATAAGATTGTATTTATTATATTAAAAATTAAAAGTACAATCCATAAAAACATTTCGCGAAACATTGCCAATAGGAAACCTCTCCAAGCCTTAAAAATTATGTCGACTTTTTATTTTTTAGATAAGACCTTCTTCATTCATTTGTTGAACAGCTCTTGTGACTGCCAACTTAACATGTTCATACGTTAAGCCGCCTTGAACATAAGCTTCATATGGCGGTCTGATTGGACCATCTGCTGAAAGTTCAATAGATGAACCTTGTACGAATGTTCCCGCTGCCATAATCACATCATCTTCATAACCCGGCATGTAACTTGGTTCTGGACTGAAGTGTGCGTTGATAGGTGAAGCGGCTTGAATACATTGGCAGAAGCGAATCATTTGTTCTGCTGTATCAAATTGAACAGTTTGAATTAAATCCGTTCTAGGTGTATCAAATGCCGGTACAGTATTCATGTTTAATTTGGTTAGGAATAAACTTGTAAATAATGCACCTTTCAAGCTTTGACTAACCACATGTGGCGCTAAGAAGAAGCCTTGATACATACTTGGCAGTTCAGTTAAAGAAGCCCCCGCTTCTTTTCCAATACCTGGCGCAGTCAAACGATAACCGCAACGTTCAATTAAATTTGTTTTACCAACAATGTAGCCGCCGATACGTGCCAAACCGCCACCTGGATTTTTAATAAGTGAACCTGCCATGATATCTGCACCTGCTTCAATCGGCTCTTCATCTTCTACAAACTCTCCATAGCAATTATCTACAAAGACAATCACATCAGGATGTTCTGCTTTGATATCAGCCACTGCACGTTTAATTTCATCCACCATAATCGATGGACGTTGATCATAACCTTTAGAGCGTTGTATTGCGATCACTTTTGTATCGTCATTTATCGCATTCAGTACTGCAGGAACATCAATTTGTCCAGCTTCTGTTAAAGCGACTTCGTTATATAATACGCCATTCTCTTTTAAACTGCCGATACCATTACCATTGACACCGATGACTTCTAACAGTGTGTCGTAAGGACTGCCGGTAATATATAATAATTCATCACCATGTTTTAGATTGGCTTGTAAAGCCACAGTAATCGCATGCGTACCAGAAATAATTTGCGGTCTGACTAACGCATCTTCAGCTTTAAACGTATGCGCATAGATTTCTTCTAAATGGTCACGACCGATGTCGTCATAGCCATAACCTGTTGTCCCTTGCAAATCAGATTCTGTCGCTTTCACTGCGTGAAAGGCATCTAACACTTTGGCTTGATTACGATAAGCGCAAGCTTCAATTGTTTTAAAATAAGGTTGTAATTCTGTTTCTGTTTCTTGAATAATTTGTTCTAAATCCATGGTGCTTACTTCTCTCCATTTTCTTCTGCTTTTCTTCTATAACCTTCTACTTCATAACTTTCATTTTCTTCGTTAAATTCAAGTTTATGAATCAACGTATGACGTTTTAAGAAGTATAGACGATCTGCATCATCTGCAGGAACTGTCTCTTCATAAGGTTCCATTTGTTTTTCTACTTGGTCTATTAATAACTTTCTTACTTTTTCTTCATCCGCTTCATCACGTGCTGAAACGTATACATTCGGCAATTGCGATGCAGGGGTTGGTCCTTCGTTCAAGTCTTTCTTATTAAAGATGACTGCTTGTGGAATCTTATCCATATCTAAATCGCCAATGATACGGTTAACCGTATCATACTGCGTACGATATTCTTCATTACTTGCGTCAACGACGTGAAGTAGTAAATCCGCATCGCGCGCTTCTTCTAATGTGGATTTAAATGCGGCAATTAACGTAGTCGGTAACTTCTGAATAAAACCAACTGTATCAGAGATAATTAAATGATAACCATCATTCACTTGGATTTGGCGTGTTTTCGGATCCAATGTAGCGAATAAAATATCTTTTTCATACGTAGATTCATCTGCTAAAATATTAAACCAAGTTGATTTACCAGCGTTCGTATAACCTACTAAAGCTACTTGGAACACATGATTTTGTCTACGTTTAGAACGATAGCGCTCACGATGTTCGACTACAGTTTGAAGTTGGTGTTTGATTTCATTCATACGGCGACGAATATGACGTCTGTCTGTTTCTAATTTTGTTTCACCAGGACCTCTTGTTCCGATACCGCCACCAAGTCTAGATAAACTTTTACCATGACCTTGCAGACGTGGCATTAAATAATCAAGTTGTGCTAATTCAACTTGCAGTTTACCTTCCTTACTGCTTGCGCGCATCGCGAAAATTTCTAATATTAATTGGGTTCTATCTATAATTTTAATACCTAAATTATCATTCAGACTTTTAGATTGTGCAGTTGTCAGTTCATCGTTAGCTACAACGACATCGACATCATACATTTCTACATAATCTTTAATTTCTTGTAATTTACCTTTACCAACATACGATTTATCTTCAATACGGTCTTTTTGTTGTGTAATTTCACCTAAAACATCTAATCGGCATGTTTCAGCAAGTGCTTTTAATTCATCCATGGTTTCACGGAAATCGAATTGTTTTTCATCATATGCATCTACCCCGATTAATAATGCTTTTTCTACCGCTTCTTCTGTATCAAATATTCTCTCTTGAGGCAAAAATGTATCCTCCTTAAATTCATTTTACGGTCATTTTGAATGTTTATTCAATCTACTAGTAATCTATTCCATTTTATCATAGAGCATATCTAAAGACTATTCAGGCGAAATGTGTTAAGTTTGGGACATCGAGGTGAAGAAAACATGAGCATATATGATATTGAAGTTACAAAAACCGATGGCACAACCTATCAACTAGATCAATACAAAGGAAAGGTCATGTTAATCGTCAACACAGCGAGTCAATGTGGCTTTACGCCACAGTTTGAAGGCTTGCAAGAGCTTTACGAACAATACCAAGATCAAGGCTTTGTCGTATTAGGATTCCCTTGTAACCAATTTGGCAAGCAAGAACCTGGTAACGGTCAAGAAGCCATGCAAAATTGTAAAATTAATTATGGGGTAACTTTCCCAATGCACGAAAAAATTAAAGTGAACGGACCTGAACAACATCCACTTTATCAATACTTAACAGAACAACAAGATGGATTTTTCAATAGTAAAATCAAATGGAATTTCACTAAGTTCTTAATAGATAGAGATGGTAATGTAGTCAATCGTTTCTCACCACAAAAAAATCCAAGTCAAATCAAATCAGATATCGAAGAACTATTATAATGAACAATAAAGACCGTCTTATAACCATGTACTATATGATTATAAGACGGTCTTTTTATGTATTGAATGATTAAAAAAGCAACGACTATGCATTAAGTTGTATCACTTAATACCAGACGCTGCTCTTCGTGTTTTTTACCTATACCAATTAATTAAATAAATAAATTTGTACTAAAACTCAGTTCAACATGATTCATCTATTGTGAGATTATATGCAATCTAACCGTTACATGATGTTTTTTCCTGATGATTGGGTTTTAGAATTAAACAAACGAACAAATTACTCAACCACTGATGGTTCTTGTGTGAATGTGCTGATCGCATGTTTGTAAATTAAATGATTTTTGCCTTGTGAGAATAAGTTCACAACGGTGTCATCGAATTCTACAATTGTTCCTTTCATTTGGAAACCGTTTAATAAGAAAACAGTTAACTCCTCTTTGCTGTCTTTAAAACCTTGTAGAAAATTCTCTTGGATGCTTTTATCATTCATGATTGCATTCTCTCCTTTTTTTTATTTATGTGGGCAGTAATGTCATCTAGAATCAATGGAAGTGGCTGTTGCTCTCTATCAAACCATTGCACATTCATTTTATTTTTGAACCAAGTCATTTGACGTTTTGCGTAATTTCTTGAGTGTTGTTTTAACTTGTCAACTGCTTGTTCAATCGAAATGTCTTGATCAATAGCAGGAATCAACTCTTTATATCCTATTGCTTGCATGCTCTGACAATTTGTAAAACCCTGTCTCAGCAGTTGCTCTACTTCATTAATTAAACCCGCTTTCATCATATGATCAACACGATTGTTTATTCGTTGATACATAGTTTCACGCGACGTTTCTACCCCTATTAATAATGTATCATAATTTTCTGTATATTGTTGAACTTTTTTGCGATTACTTAATTTTTTTTTCGTTTTTAAGTAATATTCAACCGCTCTCAACACTCTTTTACGGTTATTCGGGTGAATATCCGCTGCAGACTCCGCATCAAAGCTTGCGAGATATTGATGTAACGCTTCATTAGACAAGCTTTCTAATTCCTCCAGCTTTTCACGTACAGCACATGCTGTTTCTTCAGAAACTTCTTCTTTATCAAATGGATAGTTATAAATTAGTGATTGAATATAAAGACCCGTACCTCCAGCGATAATTGGAACTTTACCGCGCGCTGTGATGTCTTTAATTAATGCTTCAGCACGAACTTTGAAGTCATATGCTGAAAATGATTCATCTGGATTTAAAATATCAATAAGATAATGAGGGATATTTTGCATCTCTTCAGGCGTAGCTTTAGCTGTCCCAATGTCCATGCCTTTATAAACCTGCATTGAATCACCGCTGATAATTTCACCATCAACTTTTTTCGCAAGTTCAATGCTTAATTCAGTTTTCCCCACCGCTGTTGGTCCTACAATGACAACGAGTAAGGGTTTTGTGTTGTTGCTCATATTAATCCCCCTGCTTATATTTGTTAAGGATATTTTTCTTAATCCAGTCATACATGTTATTCCATGTTTGATGATAGTCTTCTTCAAACAGAATTTCATGTCGCTTATTACGATAAAGTTGTACCGTAATGTGTTTTACACCATTTTTCTTCATTGCCACACCCAGTCTGCGAATACCTTTGCCATAGTCTCCAAATGCATCATCTTTACCAGAAATTAATAAGACTGGTAAATCTGCATTCATCTTTTTGATTTCTTTTGGTGTGCTGGTTTTCATCATTTCATTCAGCGTTTCATAAATAATCTGATTTGAGACTAAGAATCCGCAATACTGATCAGAACAATATCTATCAACTTCCTCTCTTTGTGTTGATAACCAATCATTCTCAGTTTGCACGTTTTGAATTCCTCGATTGAATGGTCTGAAAGCTAGACGGTTGACCCATCTGAGTCTTCTGCGTTTGCCAAATACAATCGTGATTATTTTCATTAACGATGCCAAAATTTTCCCTTTTAATTTCGGGAACAATCCTGTACCTGTCAAAATCAAACCTTGCGACATATCAGGATACATTTCAACATATTTACGTGCAATAATCGATCCCATTGAATGGCCGAGCACAATATAAGGCAGTTCATCTCTTTCTGGATATAACGTTTGCGCAATTTCATAAGCATCCGTCGCAACATTTTCAATACTGTCATAATGCCCTCTTGTGCTTTCGTCTATATCCTTACCATGACCTCGATGATTGTGACGAATCACATCATAGCCTTGTTGGTTGAGCGATTCGACAAATGTATCATAACGTCCCATATGTTCAGCCATACCATGAAAAATATGTACAATACCAATTCGTGTTTTATTCGCTTTATCTAATTTAACTTCAATATTTGTACCATCTTCAACTGTTACCTTAAATGTGTTAGGACACATTGACTACACTCCCGTCTAACTTTTTATTATTCTAAGATGCCTTCACTAGATGTCTTACCCTTCTATTATAAAACAGACCCCAAATTCTTGAAATAGGCTTTCATTTACCTAAATAGTAAAAAAACTGCACTCTTTAATAATAGGATAACAAAAATGAGCTGGAACTTCGTCCCAACTCATTTTGATACTCTATTTTGCTTTATTCAGCAGGTTGATTATTCGCAGTTCTTGCTTCATTAATCGCTTCTTCCAATTCTTCTGTATACAATGAACGTTGAATTTCGTCATAGTTTAATAGTTGTGCTAATACATCTACAACCGCTTCTTTATATTTCAAGACATCTTCAATATCGAAGTACAACATACCTGTTCTGCGGATTAAGAAATCTGTTGGTTTATAAACCATTTCATTTTGAATACCATAAACCAATTCAGCATAGATTTCTAATGGCAATCCTGAGTTTTGATATTGTGCCGTATGCGCAATTTTATAGATTTCATCTGCGTTTGAACCATAACGTTGTGCAATATCTTCAGCAGTTTTTGCGTCAATTTGATATTTCTTAGCTTCAGCTACTTTTTCTTCTACAAAGTGATCGAAATTCGCACTGCCGCCGACATCTCCGCCTGATATTGTCAGATGTTTTGTTTCGCATGGACCGAATTTCTTACCGAAGTCTTGTTGTAAACGTTTTGCTAATAAGTCCACAATGCCTTTTGCCATATGACGATAACCTGTTAATTTACCGCCCGCAATTGTTAATAGGCCAGATTTACCTTCCCAGATTTCATCTTTACGTGAAATTTCAGATGGGTCTTTACCTTCTTCTAAAATCAATGGTCTGATACCTGCCCAAGATGATTCGATATCTTTATCTGTTATATCTAATCCTGGGAACATATAGTTCACTGCATCGACTAGGTAATCACGGTCTTCTTGTGTTGGTAGTGGTGACGCTTTGTCATTGTTATAGAATGTGTCAGTTGTGCCGATATACGCTTTACCTTCACGAGGAATCGCAAAGATCATTCTGCCATCTGATTTTGTATCGAAATAAACCGCTTGTTGTAATGGGAATTTAGATTGATCGATAACAATATGCACACCTTTAGTTAAGCGTAATTGTTTATTGTTTCTAGAATAATCAGCGCCTCTGACTTCATCTACCCATGGGCCACTGGCATTAATAACTTTTTTAGCGTGAATGGTATAAGCTTCATCCGTCAACATGTCAGTCACTTGAATGCCATTCACTTTTTCGTTGTCATTGTATGTGAAATTCATTGATTTCGTATAGTTAAGAATATCTGCACCTTTTTCCGCTGCACGTTTCATGACTTCAATTGTTAAACGCGCATCATCTGTACGATATTCAACATAGTAACCGCCGCCTTTTAGGCCTTTCTTTTTAACTAATGGTTCTTTTTCTAATGTTTCTTTTTTGTTCAACATTTTCTTGCGTTCTGATTTTTTAACCCCTGCTAAACGGTCATACATTGCTAAACCGATAGAAGTTGTAAATTTACCGAATGTACCGCCTTTATGCATCGGTAACAACATCCATTCCGGTGTTGTTACATGCGGACCATTTTCATAAACAATCGCACGTTCACGTCCAGTTTCTGCTACAACCCCGACTTGAAATTGTTTTAAGTAGCGTAAACCGCCATGAACTAATTTAGTAGAACGAGAACTTGTTCCTTGCGCAAAGTCTTGCATTTCTACTAATGCCACTTTCATACCGCGGTCTGCCGCATCTAACGCAATGCCGGCACCTGTAATACCGCCGCCGATGATAACGACATCATAGTCTTCCTCTTTCAATCTTCCTTTAATTACATCTCTGTTTAATGTTGATAAACTCATTGAACAACGCCTCCTAAAATATTCTGTTATGAATGCATGAGACAAGTCGAGATGCGAATTTAACGCAAAATAAATTAAAAAATGAGAGACCTATCCCATACATTAAAAATGGTTTGAACAGTTCTCTCATTCTCGAGTCATAGATATTAACTTGTCTTTAGTATAACATAGTTAGAAATCAGTCGTCTAATTAGTCGTCCAGCTTGAAGACTTGTGTTGCTTCTACAGCTTTTTTCCAACCTTTATATAATTTTTCTCTTTCTTTTTCATCCATTTCAGGCTCGAAAGCTTGATCTAATTTCCAACGGTTCGCAATTTCTGCTTTACTATCCCAGAAACCTACCGCAAGTCCTGCAAGATAAGCAGCACCTAACGCAGTCGTTTCATTGATTTCAGGACGTTCTACTGTAATATTTTGAATATCTGCTTGGAACTGCATTAAGAAGTTGTTCTTAACAGCACCACCATCTACACGGATATTCTTCACTTCAATACCTGAGTCTTGAATCATCGCTTCAACCACATCACGTGTTTGGTAACAAATAGATTCTAACGTTGCTCTGATAAAGTGTTCTTTCTCAGTCGCACGTGTAATACCAAATACTGCACCACGTGCATTCGCATCCCAATATGGTGTACCGAGTCCAACAAACGCCGGTACCACATAAACATCATCACTTGATTCAATACGGTTCGCATAGTTTTCAGATTCAGGTGCTGAGTTAATCATACGTAAACCATCTCGCAACCATTGAATAGCTGAACCAGAGACGAAAATAGAACCTTCTAATGCATAATTCACTTCGCCATCTAAGCCGAATGCGATTGTTGTTAATAAACCGTTATCCGATTGAATCGCTTCTTTACCAGTGTTCATTAACATGAATCCACCCGTACCATATGTGTTTTTCACTTCACCACGTTCGAAGCATGCTTGTCCGAATAAGGCTGCTTGCTGATCCCCTGCGATTCCCGCAATCGGTACTTCTTGTCCGAAGAAATGATAATCTTTTGTTTTCGCATAAATCTCACTTGATTCATGAACTTCCGGCAACATTTGTTTTGGAATATCTAGAATTTCTAATAATTCATCATCCCATTTTAAGTCATGAATATTGTAAATTAATGTACGGCTGGCATTCGTATAATCCGTCACATGCGCAGCGCCCCCTGATAATTTCCAGACAATCCATGAATCTACTGTACCGAATAATAAATCCCCGTTTTCAGCTTTTTCTCTTGCGCCTTCCACATTGTCTAAAATCCATTTAATTTTAGTACCAGAGAAATATGGATCAAGAACTAAACCTGTTTTCTCACGGAAGGTATCTTCATAACCTTGATCACGTAATGATTGTACAATATCTTGTGTTTGGCGAGATTGCCACACAATCGCATTATAAATCGGACGACCAGTATGTTTATCCCAAATGATAGTTGTTTCCCTTTGGTTTGTAATACCGATACCGCTGATTTGATGCGGATAAATATTATCGTCATTCAACACTGTCGCAATGACAGACAACACGGATGTCCAAATTTCATTCGCATCATGTTCCACCCAACCTAAATGTGGGAAATGTTGTGTGAATTCACGTTGTGCTGTTGAGACAATTTCTACTTCTTTATTGAATAATATTGCACGTGTACTTGTAGTACCTTGGTCTATTGACATAATATATCTTTCCATAGTAAGCCACTCCTTAACCCTGATTTTAACATGTTATTAATGTTTTAACTGTTCCCCCGAATTATCTAAGCCTGCAAACACTTTGATTAGTAAATCGTACCAATGTCTTTCTTATCGATTTTATTTAACACAACACCTAAAATTAAAGTTGCTGCAGTTAATAAAATCGCCACAACAGATAATGCATCAAATGTTTCTTTATAAGCTGCACGGTAAATACAAGCACCTAACATACCGCCTGCAATTGGACCTAGCACAGGCACAATCGCATAAGACCAATTTGAATTACCTTTACCTGCAATTGGTAATAATGCGTGCGCAATACGCGGACCTAAATCACGCGCTGGATTAATCGCATAACCTGTCGGGCCACCTAAACTTAAACCAATTGCCACAATCAAACCACCGACAATAATCGGATTTAAGCCTTCAGTGAACTTATTAATACCAATAAATAATAAGCCTAATGTTAATGCTGCTGTACCGATAATTTCACTGAAAAAGTTAGCATAGTAATTTTTGATACCTGGTGCTGTACAAAACACTGCTAATTTTGCCCCTTGATCTTCAGTCACTTTCCAGTGCGGTAAATACATTAACCAAACTAAAAAGCCTCCGACAATACCGCCGAGCATTTGACAGATGATATAACCTGGCACTTTGTACCATTCAATACCGCCATCCATCGCAAAAGCAACTGTCACAGCTGGATTTAAATGTGCACCTGAAAAAGTTCCGACTGCATAAACACCTAGTGTTACCGCAAGCCCCCAACCAAGCGAAATATTAATCCAATCACTGCCTAAACCTTTTGATTTTGCTAAGTTCAAATTGGCAACCACGCCGCCCCCAAATAAAATCAGAATGGCTGTCCCTAGAAATTCCGCAAAATATGGACTCATCTTAATTCACTCCTTAAAAAAAGACAAAAAGACTCCTACATAATTGAATACAATGTAGAAGTCTCCTATCTCTATCAATATTTATATTAACTTATTAACAGAATATCTTTTTATGAAAGCGTTGTCAATAATTATTCACAATTTCACAAAATTACGTTCTAAAAATTTACCATAATGTTTTATTGCTCGTTGTAACATATTCCGCACCACTTGTTACGGCTTCTTGTACTTCTTCTTCTAAATCAATCAGCCCGCCAGCAATCACAGGTGTCTTTGTTTCATCATAGATTTTCTGTATTACCTTGCTTGCAACTCCAGGTAATACTTCCACAAAATCCGGCTTTACTTGTTGGATTAAAGCAATACTACGTTTAAGCGCATGACTATCAATAATAAAGACACGTAAAATTGTCGTTACTTTTAATGTCTTTGCTTTTTTAATCACTTTAGGTTTCGTCGACACAATGCCTTTCGGCTTGAATTTTTGAATTAAATACTCACAACCGAACTCATCGTGCGCAATACCTCTTGTTAAATCCACATGAATATACATTTCCATGCGATGTTGTTTCAATAAATCGGTAATACTTTGTAAATGACCGATATGCGCATCTAATAACACGCAAGTAGGATAATCCGTTTTCACCAATTTTTCTAAATCGCGCATTTCACGGATTGCAGGTAAAATGTGTGGTTTCAAGCTCATATCTCCTTTACTGGATACGTTTGAATAAACGCTCCATTTCATAATTTGAAAAACTGATGATAATCGGACGACCATGCGGACAAGTAAACGGATCTTCCATTTCTCTCAACTGATCAATTAAGTCCGCCATTTCATGATTTCGTAAATAATGATTAGCTTTAATAGATTTTTTACAGCTCATCATGATGGCCGCTTCTTCTCTAATCTTCTTAATCTCTACTTTTTTATGTTCTAACACATACTCTACCATATCTTGAATAATCTCTTCTGCCTCTGCTTTAGGGAACCAGACAGGATAACTATTCACGATATAGTCATGCGCACCGAACGGTTCTAAATGTACCCCTACTTTATCTAATTCATCCTTGAACTCATCAATAATCATTTGTTCATCTTTTGAGAAATGGAACGTTAACGGTATTAATAAATTCTGAACTTCATTCGTTACTTCTCCAATTTTCTCACGGAAATACTCATATTTAATGCGTTCTTGTGCTGCATGCTGGTCAATCATAAACATGCCAGTCTCATTTTGCGCAATAATATATGTCCCATGAACTTGGCCAACTACTTCCATATATGGCACACGGTGTTTAGGTTGCGCGTTTTGTGTTTCACGAACATCTGGTGTTGGTTGTGCGTCATACGCTGCTTCTTCTGGTGTATGTGTTGTAGCTTCATTTTCATTTAATAATGCATCGTCATTATCAGATTGATTATCTATTTCTTCTAAATCAGACAACATTGCTTTTTGCATCTCTTGATACGCTTGGTAATCTGAAGCTAATGTATTACTTTCAGAAACCTGTTCACTAGAAGCTTCAGATTCTAATTCTGTGGTAGGCATATCATTCGAAGTTTGAGTAGATTGTTGCTGGTTTCTTTTTTCAAAATCTAATTTCTGTTGTTCAAATGATTCCAACACTTTGTTCTTTTTATACAATTTATTTTCATCATTGTGCGGGATTAAGATTTTATCTTTAAACGCATCTCTAATTTTTTCTACAATTAAATCATATAATTGTTCTTCTTTAGAAAGTCTGACTTCTAATTTTGTAGGATGCACATTGACGTCTACTAAAATTGGATCCATTTCAATATTGATATAACAAATAGGATAACGGCCGATTGTCAGCAACGTATGATACCCTTCTAAAATGGCTTTATTTAAAATGAAATTCTTAATATAACGTCCATTGATAAAAATAGAAATATAGTGACGGTTACTACGTGAATGTTCTGGTTTAGCGACATAACCTTCTAGGTGGTAATCACTCGTATCACCTGTGATATGTACTAAATCTTTAGCCACTTTCATACCGTATATTTCTGCCATCACTTCATTCGTACGCCCAGAACCATTTGTTTTAATCAGCACTTTGCCATCTGAAACTAAAGTGAAACGCACATCTGGATGACTCATGGCCATACGGTTGACAATATCTGTAATTTTGCCTAATTCTGTATACAAGCTCTTCACATATTTCAAACGTGCTGGCGTATTATAAAACAAGGATTCTACTAAAATATCTGTCCCTTGTTTCGCTTTCGCCGGCTTTTGGTTTAAAATTGCGCCATCTTCTGCATAAATTTCATGACCGTTTTGTCCGTCTGTACATGTTTTTAATGTCACTTTTGCTACAGAAGAAATACTGGCCAAGGCTTCACCACGAAAGCCTAATGTTCTTATATGGAATAAGTCGTTATCTTCACTTAACTTACTCGTCGCATGACGATGAAAGACTAACTTCAAGTCATCTTCCTCTATACCTGTTCCATTATCTACAACACGAATAGATTCAATGCCAGACTGTTTAACTTCTATATTAATTTCACTTGCTTGTGCATCAAGGGCATTTTCGAGTAATTCTTTGACGACTGATCCAGGACGTTCTACCACCTCACCCGCCGCAATTTTATTAGCGAGTGAAGTTTGTAATTCTTTAATTTTGCCCATGATTCGTCACCTCTATTTTAATTGATTTTGTAATTCATTTAATTTAATCAATGCTTCAAGCGGTGTCATATTAGAAATATTAAGTTGCTTCAATTCCGCTTCTATCGCACTTTCTTTCGGTGCACTATCAAATAAGTCAAAAGTACCTTGGAAGAACTCTGCTTCATTTCCTTTAGACTGTTTTGTTTCTTCTTTGCTTTCAGCCACCTGCATTTCTGATATTTCATTCGTCGGAATATGCGGCTGTGGTTTATCTTTTGCTTCAAAGGCATCTAAAATCACTTGTGCACGGTCAATCACTTCATCAGGTAAGTCTGCTAATTTCGCAACTTGAATACCATAACTGTCATCTACTGCACCCTCTTTGACTTTATGCAAGAAGATCAATTCGCCTTGATATTCATTTGCTGCGACATGTACATTTTTAAGACATGGTAACGATTGATCTAAAGTTGTCAGCTCATGGTAGTGAGTAGAGAATAAAGTCTTCGCATGAGACGTTTGTGCTACATATTCAATCATGGCTTGAGCTAATGCTAAACCATCAAATGTAGAAGTACCTCGACCGATTTCATCGAAGATAATCAAGCTGTCTTCAGTCGCATAAGTTAAGGCTTTTTGTGCTTCTAACATTTCTACCATGAACGTACTTTTACCTGAAACTAAATCATCCGCTGCACCGATACGCGTAAAGATTTGGTCAAAAATCGGTAAGACCGCTTCACCACATGGAACATATGCCCCCATTTGCGCCATAATACTAATAATCGCAATTTGACGCATGTATGTTGATTTACCTGACATATTCGGTCCAGTAATTAAGTAAATAAATTGTTCATCATCTAAGTAACAATCATTAGGTACATAATCATTATAATCCATCACACGTTCTACCACTGGATGGCGTGAATCGACTAAGTTCAATGTTTTATCTTCACTGAACTCAGGTCTGACGTAGTTATATTTTTGCGCGATTTCCGCAAAACTTTGAAGACAGTCAATTTCTGAAATTAATTTTGCTTGTTTTTGAAGACGTTCAGTATAAGTTTTAACTGCTTCTCTCAATTTCACAAATAACTGGTACTCTAATTCAACAGCTTTATCTTCTGCGCCTAAAATCAAATCTTCTTTTTCTTTTAATTCGTCAGTAATAAAACGTTCCGCATTCGATAAAGTTTGTTTACGTGTATAGCCATAATCACCAGGTTCAAAGTCTTTTAGATTCGCACGCGTAATTTCAATAAAGTAACCGAATACTTTGTTGAAGCTGATTTTTAATGAGCGAATGCCAGTGCGTTCTCGTTCTTTTGCTTGAAGTTGCGCAAGCCATTGTTTCCCATTAATTGACGCTTCTAAATATTCATCAAGCTGTTCATTGAAGCCTTGTTTAAATAAACCACCATCTTTTACAGAAATCGGAGGTTCTTCCACGATACTTTGTTCTAATAAATCGAGTAAATCATCTAAAGGTTCTAGCTGTCTGAATTGTTCTGGCAGCTGTTGGTCAAATTCATCTAGTAAAGCTTTGATATTCGGAATTTCAGATATTGAGTGCTTCAATTGGATTAAATCACGTGCATTGACGTTACCATAACTGACACGTCCCACAAGGCGTTCAATATCATAGACTTGGTTTAAGTAATTACGGAGTGTATCACGTTCGATGAAGCGGTCTATCAATTGAGACACTGCATCTAAACGTTCATTAATAGCTTGTTTATAAATTAATGGTCGATCTATCCATTGTTTTAAACGACGTGCTCCCATCGGAGTTTTCGTTTCATCCATTAACCATAATAAAGTACCTTTTTTAGACTTCAAACGGATACTTTCTGTTAACTCTAAATTACGTTTCGCATAATAATCCATTTTCATAAAGTCTACTGCTTCGTACACTTTGACATCTTCAATATGATCTAAGTTTCGTTTTTGTGTGTGATGAATGTAATCTAATAAGACTTGTACAGCACGATGCATCAAGTCATCTTCTACTTGATTCACTGGATAGTCTTGATTCGTGATATCATCTACAACAGTCAACGTTTCAGTCGCAAGCGACATTTGTTGTTTTAAGTTTTCTTCTACTGTTTCTGCTGTCACAATTTCATTTGGATTAATCGTTGTGATTTCATTCAGCAACATACTTTCATTTTTAAAGTGTGTCACTTTTAATTCACCAGTAGAAACATCGCAATAACTTAACGCAATGTCACCATTTTCTCTGACGAAGCTTAAAATATAGTTGTTTTGTTTCTCATCAACACCGCCCTGGTTCATAATCGTACCAGGTGTAACGACGCGGATGACTTCACGGCGTACCATGCCTTTTGTGACCTTCGGATCTTCCATTTGTTCACAAATAGCCACTTTATAGCCGTTATCGATTAATGTTTCAATATAGCTTTCTGCTGAATGATACGGCACCCCGCACATGGGTATCGGATTTTCTTTTTTCGCATCACGCTTCGTCAACGTGATTTCTAACACTTTCGATGCGACTTTAGCATCTTCATAAAACATTTCATAAAAATCGCCTAGTCTGAAAAACAGTAAGCAGTCTTGATATTGTGATTTAATTTTTAAATATTGCTGCATCATCGGCGTTACATTTGTCATGATTTTCAATCATTCCTTCTAATTTTAGGTTTAATCATTATAAGTGATTGTATAGGAAATTCATATTCTTTTCACTTGTCTTAACTCATCTATTTTAACAAATTATGTTCTCACAAACGAGTATCGTCTTTACACTGTAATTT
>NZ_PPRU01000029.1 GCF_002902285.1 Staphylococcus simulans
AAAAAATGAATCCAGAATTATATTCAGAACAGGAACAGCAACAAGAACAACAAAAGAATCAAAAACGAGATAGAGGTATGCACTTATAGAACATGCATTTATGCCGAGAAAACTTATTGGTTGGAATGGGCTATGTGTTAGCTAACTTGTTAGCGAGTTGGTTGGACTTGAATTGGGATTAATCCCAAGAAAGTACCAACTCAACAACACATAAAGCCCTGTAGGTTCCGACCAATAAGGAAATTGGAATAAAGCAATAAAAGGAGTTGAAGAAATGAAATTCAGAGAAGCCTTTGAGAATTTTATAACAAGTAAGTATGTACTTGGTGTTTTAGTAGTTTTAACTGTTTACCAGATAATACAAATGCTTAAATAAAAAAAGACTTGATCTGATTAGACCAAGTCTTTTGATAGTGTTATATTAATAACAAAATAAAAAGGAGTCGCTCACGCCCTGACCAAAGTTTGTGAACGACATCATTCAAAGAAAAAAACACTGAGTTGTTTTTATAATCTTGTATATTTAGATATTAAACGATATTTAAATATACATCAAGATATATATTTGGGTGAGCGATTCCTTAAACGAAATTGAGATTAAGGAGTCGATTTTTTATGTATAAAAACAATCATGCAAATCATTCAAATCATTTGGAAAATCACGATTTAGACAATTTTTCTAAAACCGGCTACTCTAATAGCCGGTTGGACGCACATACTGTGTGCATATCTGATCCAAAATTAAGTTTTGATGCAATGACGATCGTTGGAAATCTCAACCGAGACAACGCTCAAGCCCTTTCTAAATTTATGAGTGTAGAGCCCCAAATAAGACTTTGGGATATTCTTCAAACAAAGTTTAAAGCTAAAGCACTTCAAGAAAAAGTTTATATTGAATATGACAAAGTGAAAGCAGATAGTTGGGATAGACGTAATATGCGTATTGAATTTAATCCAAACAAACTTACACGAGATGAAATGATTTGGTTAAAACAAAATATAATAAGCTACATGGAAGATGACGGTTTTACAAGATTAGATTTAGCCTTTGATTTTGAAGATGATTTGAGTGACTACTATGCAATGTCTGATAAAGCAGTTAAGAAAACTATTTTTTATGGTCGTAATGGTAAGCCAGAAACAAAATATTTTGGCGTGAGAGATAGTAATAGATTTATTAGAATTTATAATAAAAAGCAAGAACGTAAAGATAATGCAGATGCTGAAGTTATGTCTGAACATTTATGGCGTGTAGAAATCGAACTTAAAAGAGATATGGTGGATTACTGGAATGATTGCTTTAGTGATTTACATATCTTGCAACCAGATTGGAAAACTATCCAACGCACTGCGGATAGAGCAATAGTTTTTATGTTATTGAGTGATGAAGAAGAATGGGGAAAGCTTCACAGAAATTCTAGAACAAAATATAAGAATTTGATAAAAGAAATTTCGCCAGTCGATTTAACGGACTTAATGAAATCGACTTTAAAAGCGAACGAAAAACAATTGCAAAAACAAATCGATTTTTGGCAACATGAATTTAAATTTTGGAAATAGTGTACATATTAACATTACTGAACAAAAATGATATATTTAAACTATTCTAATTTAGGAGGATTTTTTTATGAAGTGTCTATTTAAAAATTTGGGGAATTTATATGAGGTGAAAGAATAATTTACCCCTATAAACTTTAGTCACCTCAAGTAAAGAGGTAAAATTGTTTAGTTTATATAAAAAATTTAAAGGTTTGTTTTATAGCGTTTTATTTTGGCTTTGTATTCTTTCATTTTTTAGTGTATTAAATGAAATGGTTTTAAATGTTTCTTTACCTGATATTGCAAATCATTTTAATACTACTCCTGGAATTACAAACTGGGTAAACACTGCATATATGTTAACTTTTTCGATAGGAACAGCAGTATATGGAAAATTATCTGATTATATAAATATAAAAAAATTGTTAATTATTGGTATTAGTTTGAGCTGTCTTGGTTCATTGATTGCTTTTATTGGTCACAATCACTTTTTTATTTTGATTTTTGGTAGGTTAGTACAAGGAGTAGGATCTGCTGCATTCCCTTCACTGATTATGGTGGTTGTAGCTAGAAATATTACAAGAAAAAAACAAGGCAAAGCCTTTGGTTTTATAGGATCAATTGTAGCTTTAGGTGAAGGGTTAGGTCCTTCAATAGGGGGAATAATAGCACATTATATTCATTGGTCTTACCTACTTATACTTCCTATGATTACAATAGTAACTATACCTTTTCTTATTAAAGTAATGGTACCTGGTAAATCAACAAAAAATACATTAGATATCGTAGGTATTGTTTTAATGTCTATAAGTATTATATGTTTTATGTTATTTACGACAAATTATAATTGGACTTTTTTAATACTCTTCACAATCTTTTTTGTGATTTTTATTAAACATATTTCAAGAGTTTCTAACCCTTTTATTAATCCTAAACTAGGGAAAAACATTCCGTTTATGCTTGGTTTGTTTTCTGGTGGGCTAATATTTTCTATAGTAGCTGGTTTTATATCAATGGTGCCTTATATGATGAAAACTATTTATCATGTAAATGTAGCGACAATAGGTAATAGTGTTATTTTTCCTGGAACCATGAGTGTTATTGTTTTTGGTTATTTTGGTGGTTTTTTAGTGGATAGAAAAGGATCATTATTTGTTTTTATTTTAGGATCATTGTCTATCTCTATAAGTTTTTTAACTATTGCATTTTTTGTTGAGTTTAGTATGTGGTTGACTACTTTTATGTTTATATTTGTTATGGGCGGATTATCTTTTACTAAAACAGTTATATCAAAAATAGTATCAAGTAGTCTTTCTGAAGAAGAAGTTGCTTCTGGAATGAGTTTGCTAAATTTCACAAGTTTTTTATCAGAGGGAACAGGTATAGCAATTGTAGGAGGTTTATTGTCACTACAATTGATTAATCGTAAACTAGTTCTGGAATTTATAAATTATTCTTCTGGAGTGTATAGTAATATTCTTGTAGCCATGGCTATCCTTATTATTTTATGTTGTCTTTTGACGATTATTGTATTTAAACGTTCTGAAAAGCAGTTTGAATAGTTATATTATATTTTGGTTTAGAACTATGAGTGGCTAGCATTTTGCCACTCATTTTTTGCGTTAGCAAAAACAGGTTTAAGCCTCGCAGAGCACACGTATTAACGACTTATTAAAAATAAGTCTAGTGTGTTAGACTTAAACTATTAAATACACATGAAACCTTTGTGCTTAGGAGTGATTTTTATATGTCTTATTCCATTGTTAGAGTTTCAAAAGTTAAATCTGGAACAAATACAACGGGCATACAAAAACATGTTCAAAGAGAAAATAATAATTATGAAAATGAAGATATAGACCATAGTAAAACTTACTTAAATTATGATTTGGTAAATGCTAATAAACAGAATTTTAATAACTTGATTGATGAAAAAATCGAACAGAATTATACAGGCAAAAGAAAAATTAGAACAGACGCGATTAAACACATTGATGGTTTAATTACATCAGACAATGATTTCTTTGATAATCAAACGCCAGAAGATACAAAGCAGTTTTTTGAATATGCTAAAGAGTTTTTAGAACAAGAATACGGTAAAGATAATTTATTATATGCAACAGTTCACATGGACGAAAAAACACCACATATGCATTATGGCGTTGTTCCAATAACTGATGATGGTCGTTTAAGTGCTAAAGAAGTTGTAGGTAATAAAAAAGCTTTAACAGCGTTTCAAGATAGATTTAATGAGCATGTTAAACAACGAGGATATGATTTAGAACGTGGGCAATCAAGACAAGTAACAAATGCTAAACATGAGCAAATAAGTCAGTATAAACAAAAAACAGAATATCATAAGCAAGAATATGAACGTGAGAGCCAAAAAACAGACCATATAAAGCAAAAGAACGATAAATTAATGCAAGAGTACCAAAAATCGTTAAATACGCTTAAAAAGCCTATAAATGTTCCGTATGAGCAAGAAACTGAAAAAGTAGGTGGTTTATTTAGCAAAGAAATACAAGAAACTGGAAATGTTGTAATAAGCCAAAAAGATTTCAATGAATTTCAGAAACAGATAAAAGCTGCTCAAGATATTTCGGGAGATTACGAGTATATAAAGTCTGGTAGAGCCTTAGATGATAAAGATAAGGAAATACGAGAGAAAGATGATTTATTAAATAAAGCAGTTGAGCGTATTGAAAACGCAGACGATAATTTTAACCAACTTTACGAAAATGCAAAGCCACTTAAAGAGAATATAGAAATAGCGTTAAAGCTTTTAAAAATCTTACTAAAAGAGTTAGAACGAGTTTTAGGAAGAAATACCTTTGCGGAAAGAGTTAATAAGTTAACAGAAGATGAACCAAAACTAAATGGTTTAGCAGGAAACTTAGATAAAAAAATGAATCCAGAATTATATTCAGAACAGGAACAGCAACAAGAACAACAAAAGAATCAAAAACGAGATAGAGGTATGCACTTATA
>NZ_PPRU01000003.1 GCF_002902285.1 Staphylococcus simulans
CGGAAGGTTATGAAGCAACATTAGTCAACGTAGGCGACGATGCATTGGATTCAGACGGCGCGTCAACAACAGTAACAATCAATAACGCGGATAATTACACAATCGACAGCGGATTCTTCAAACCAGCGGTTGAAGAACCAACGCCAGTACCGGCAACATACAACTTAGGTGACTATGTATGGGAAGATTCAAACAAAGACGGCATCCAAAACTCGAATGAAGTGGGTATCGAAGGCGTAACAGTAACATTGACAAAACCAGACGGATCAACAGTAACGACAGTTACAGATGCGAACGGTAAATATGAGTTTACTGGTCTAGAAAACGGCGACTACACAGTTGATTTCACAGCACCGGAAGGTTATGAAGCAACATTAGTCAACGTAGGCGACGATGCATTGGATTCAGACGGCGCGTCAACAACAGTAACAATCAATAACGCGGATAACTACACAATCGACAGCGGATTCTACAAACCAGTTGAAGAGCCGACACCAGTACCAGCTACTTACACAGTTGGCGATAAAGTTTGGGAAGACACAAACAAAGACGGTATCCAAAACTCAAATGAACCTGGCATCCCTGGCGTAGAAGTAACGTTGACAAAACCAGACGGATCAACAGTAACGACAACAACAGACAATAACGGTAACTATGAGTTTACAAACTTACCGAACGGTGACTACACGATCACATTCGAAACACCAGAAGGTTACGAACCAACATTAGTTAATGTAGGAAATACTGCGCTTGATTCAGATGGAACAACAACAACAGTTACAATCAATAATGCAGATAACTACACAATTGATAGTGGCTTCTTTAAACCAGTAGTAGAACCAACACCAGTACCAGCAACTTACACAGTTGGCGATAAAGTTTGGGAAGATACAAACAAAGACGGTATCCAAAACTCAAATGAACCTGGCATCCCTGGCGTAGAAGTAACGTTGACAAAACCAGATGGATCAACAGTTACAACTACAACAGACGAAAATGGTAATTATGAGTTCACAAACTTACCGAATGGTGAATATACAATTACATTTGAAACGCCAGAAGGTTATGAACCAACATTAGTTAATGTAGGAAATACTGCATTAGACTCAGACGGCAAAACTGTAACAGTGATTGTAAATAACGCAGATGATAAAACAATCGACAGCGGATTCTACAAACCAGTAGTAGAACCAACACCAGAGGATCCAACACCGGAAGAGCCAGGCACACCTGAAAAGCCGGAAGAACCGACAACACCAGAGGAACCAGGCACACCTGAAAAACCGGAAGAACCGACAACACCGGAAGAACCAGGCACACCTGAAAAGCCGGAAGAACCGACAACACCAGAGGAACCAGGCACACCTGAAAAACCGGAAGAACCGACAACACCAGAGGAACCAGGCACACCTGAAAAACCGGAAGTTCCGACAACACCGGAAGAGCCAGGCACACCTGAAAAACCAGAAGAACCGACAACACCAGAGGAACCAGGCACACCTGAAAAACCAGAAGTTCCGACAACACCGGAAGAACCAGGCACACCTGAAAAACCAGAAGTTCCAACAACACCGGAAGAGCCAGGCACACCTGAAAAACCGGAAGTTCCAACAACACCAGAGGAACCAACTGCACCAGCTGTTACTCCAGCTCCAAGCGTGGAACAACCAGCAGTTGAAAAACAAGAAAAGCCTTCTGAAGAAGCAAGTTCTAAAGAGAAGGAAGAAGCTTTACCAGACACAGGTGAAACAGAAAGCACAAATAACGCGCCATTATTCGGTGGATTATTTGCAGCTCTAGGTTCAATCTTGTTATTCGGTAGACGTCGTAAAGACAATAAAGATAAACAATAAGTTTAACTAAAAAAATCTATCAATGATTTTTGGAACACATCTCATTTGAGGTGTGTTCTTTTTTTATACATAATGAAAGTAATAGGGATTAAAAGAAATTATTGAATTTGCCGCGTTTAAATAGATAAAAAGAAGAAAAGGTGATTTAATGACGAAAATGAGTGATTATCAATCTCCAATAGGAACATTAACGCTTGTAAGCGAAGATGATGTATTGACAGGTATTTATTACGAAGGACAAATTAATAAAGAAAATCCAAATATAGATAAAGTGGCATTAACCTCAGTGCCAGTTTTTAACCAAGTCAGTGATTGGTTAGATCGTTATTTTAAAGGGGAAAATCCAGAAATTAATTTTAAGTATCATGCTTCTGGTACTGAATTCAGAGAACAGGTTTGGAATGAGCTTGTTAAAATTCCTTACGGTGAATTAGTAACGTATGGAGATATAGCACGTAAAATTGCACAGTTAAGAGGTAAGAAAAAAATGTCTGCACAAGCAGTTGGTGGAGCAGTAGGCAGTAATCCGATTTCTATTATTATCCCTTGCCACCGTGTGGTAGGCCACCACAACAAACTGACTGGATATGGTGGCGGATTAGATAGGAAACGTTATTTATTAGAATGTGAACATCATGACTTAAATCAATTTACGACTTAAATTTCTAAACATTGGTGTAAGAATTGCTCTGCTTGTTGGTATATTGTTTTAATATTACTATTAAACGAACGATCAAAATCGTGTTCATCACTATCGAGTGTAATTAATGTGGAATTAGGAATATATTGTTTCAACCGTTCGCTTTCACTAAAAGGAACATCAATATCTCTTGAAGCATGCGCAATAAAAACGGGAGGCAATTGTTTTAAAGCACGTGCACTTAAATTTAATTCAGTTTTTTCAGCATCTTGAATACCGACAAATTCATACCACTGTCCGATGCCTCTTGTATATAAATAGAGTGGATAACGAAACTGAATCGGTCCTTCTGTAATCGGTTGTGATTGAACCATCATATCAATCATAGCTGAGTTCAGATGGGCCGTTTTCTTTTGGAATTCACTGTGCGGTAATTTGAATTCAGGCAAGTCCACTTTTGCATAACCATAAAAATCAATGACACCTTTAACAGTACGTTGAGATGCGATTTGCAAAGCTAAATAACCTCCGGAAGATCGTCCGAAAGTAAAGAGTGGCAAATCAGGATATATTTTATTGATGTTATCAAATACTAAAAAAGCATCATTTAAAATAGTGCCGATATTGGATTCGGGTGCTAACCGATAGGGTGCTTCCACTAAATGAAAATGTTGTGTCAGTATTTGAATTGCTTCATCAGATAAATCGTGAGGTGAACCCGCAATTAAACCACCACCATGATAATAGATGATGATACCTTTCGGTTGTTGTGAAAGGTGCGTACGTATATGAAGTTGGAAATTATCAGGTGTTTGTATGGTGTTTGTTTGTGTATCTATTAGAATCACTACTTTCTGCTTGAATAAGTCACTACAAATGACTAGTTAATAGTTTAAGCTTTTTTGAATAGAAAAACGAATCATAAATATATAAATAAGAGGGAATGACACACATGTTCATTCCCTCTTATTCATTAGCTATATTATTGAATGGATGCGCCAAGCAATCCGAATCCGATTGAAATAATGACTAATGCAACACCAAAAATAATAGAAACTTTTCCTGATAACTTACAAGTTTTATACAGTAAAACACTCAATAAATAACCAGAAAGTAAAGTCTGTAAGTTAAATACGCTAAGTACTTTATTACCTGGGTCAAATATATTCAAGCTTGTGATCGAAATTTTCACAATATCTAAACCAACAATCACTTGAATCACTAAGACAATCAGTGCTACTAATGAGCTGATTAACAGCGCAAATAATGTTCCCGCAAAAATGCTTTTCTTTTTCACATTAGATTTGAAAATACGCGCAATTGCCCAAACGATTAAAAATGCGACAAGTAAATAGAAAAGTTGTGAGAAGAGGCCTCCAATAACAGTGACTGGTCCCATAAACGATCTAGCTTGTTCAACTTGTGCTTGATTCATATTTGGGTTGTTTTGTTTCATGAGTTCTGTCCAATCACTAAAAGCGAAAGTCAACCATAGTGAACCAATAACTACGACAATCCAAATAATTAAATTAAGTATCCATTTTGGACGTTCTCTGAATTTGCTAAAGGAATCCCCTAGCAGTAAGTTAGAATTTTCCATATGCTACTCCTTATGTAAGATTTATTAAGAGCGTATCATAGTCATTAATTTTAATA
>NZ_PPRU01000030.1 GCF_002902285.1 Staphylococcus simulans
ATATCCTTAGAAAGGAGGTGATCCAGCCGCACCTTCCGATACGGCTACCTTGTTACGACTTCACCCCAATCATTTGTCCCACCTTCGACGGCTAGTTCCTAAAAGGTTACTCCACCGGCTTCGGGTGTTACAAACTCTCGTGGTGTGACGGGCGGTGTGTACAAGACCCGGGAACGTATTCACCGTAGCATGCTGATCTACGATTACTAGCGATTCCAGCTTCATGTAGTCGAGTTGCAGACTACAATCCGAACTGAGAACGGCTTTATGGGATTTGCTTGACCTCGCGGGTTCGCTGCCCTTTGTACCGTCCATTGTAGCACGTGTGTAGCCCAAATCATAAGGGGCATGATGATTTGACGTCATCCCCACCTTCCTCCGGTTTGTCACCGGCAGTCAACTTAGAGTGCCCAACTTAATGCTGGCAACTAAGCTTAAGGGTTGCGCTCGTTGCGGGACTTAACCCAACATCTCACGACACGAGCTGACGACAACCATGCACCACCTGTCACTTT
>NZ_PPRU01000031.1 GCF_002902285.1 Staphylococcus simulans
AAATATAAACTAAGCTATACACGCTATGCAGATGACTTAACTTTTTCTACAAATGATAATAGTTTTTTAAAATTGGCTGATAGGTTAATTATTGAGATAAAGAATGAAGTGAGAAAATCTGGGTTTAAGGTTAATGAGAAGAAAACTAGAGTTCAAAATTACCGCTTGAGACAAGATGTAACAAATATAACTGTTAATAAAAAATTAAATGTAAGTAAAACTTATTTTAAAAATACAAGAGCAATGGCCCATCACCTATATAAACACCAAGAATACTTTATTGATGATGAAATTGGAACGTTAGAGCAGTTAGAAGGTAGGTTTGCTTTTATAAATCAGATAGATAAGTATAATAATAAGTTATCTAGAGCTGAAACATATGAAAAAAAATCATTAGAACAGCAGAAATATTTGGTTACTTTATTTTGGACGAAAAATTTAACGCCACAATTCTTCAGGTATTTGAACTCAAGAGAAAAAGAATATCAAAAATTTCTTTTCTATAAATATTTTTATGCAAATGCTAAGCCTCTTATAGTCACTGAAGGCAAAACTGATATAAGATACTTAAAGGCAGCGCTTAAAAACTTATATAAAGAATACCCTGATTTAATAGAAAAAAATGATAATGGTTTTAAATTTAAAATTAGTTTCCTAAATAGGTTTAGCAATAAACCTAAAAAAATCACTAAATTGCACTACTTTTTGAATATTGTATCTGATGGTGCAGATGCAATGAAAAATATATATAATTACTATGTCGATAAAGATCCCTCGTATCCTAACTTTGTAGAGTATTTTAAAAATGTGGGTAAAGTCCCTCCTTCTAATCCAGTGTTATTATTATTTGACAATGAGTTAAATAATAATAATAAACCATTATACAATTTTTGTAATTTTGTAAAACTCAAAAAGAATCAGAAATCAGAACTTTCATCAAAGTATAAAACATGCTTGACAGCTAATTTATACTTATTAACTCACCAATTGTTGCATAATTGTAGTGAAAATGAATTAGAAGATTTATTTACTTCTAACACTTTGGCAAAAACCATAAACAATAAAGTTTTCTGTAAAAAAGATAAATTTGATAATACCAAATATTATGGTAAAGAAATATTTTCTAAATATATAAGTTCTAATTACAAAACAATAAATTTCGATAACTTCAAACCTGTTCTTGATAATATCGTTGAAGCGTTGAAAGAATATGAGAATAAGCTATAGTAACTAAAAGTAATAAACTTGGAGATAAATTTGATGCCTACACTTGATCCAGAAACGAATAAAAAGATTGTAAGTAATCTTGCATTAGAAGGCATGACACTTACTAGAGAACAACAGCAATTACTCTTGGATGCTATTAACAATAAAGAAGTAATTACTAATGAGTTAATTAGGAAAATAGCATATCATGAATAAGCGGATCATAATTGTTTTTTATTTTCAATATGTCCTTTAAGCTATGAATAACATAGGTTGTTTGTAGCTTTTTTGTTATGTGTATGTCTTTAGAATTCAAAAACGACAATTACTTTGAAATGTAGTTTATACATACATAACCATTTGTTTGAGGATATGAATGCTGTTTAGTGATTGGTAAACTTATAGCGTAGTTAAAACTACTATGTATATTAAGTTGCACTATATATTCTACTGGGAGGGAAAATGATATGGCAAAGTTTTTATATAAAATTGGTACTTTTACAGCAAAACATAAATGGCTCTCTATTTTATTAAATGATGCCACGTCAAGACTACGTAGTAGCTCAAAAAGGACATGAGACAAAGCAGTGACGTTATAAATAAAATAATGACTCAATTACTATTTCATAATAATGAATAGAAACCTCATAAATTCGGTTGACGAGATAACCTAACGGTTATTTCTCAATCGAATTTTTTAATTATCACCCGATATCGCTGACTTATTTTAACTACTAAAAATAGTCAATTAAATCTTTAAAAATATATTGCTATACCTAGTTAAAAAGGATATGCTTATGAGGAAATAAGGGTGTGCCCATTTCATAGATAGAAATAAGGGGATGAGGTCTGATGAATCAAGGATTCTCAATGGGTAAATATGTATACAGTTTTTTATTAATTTTAATCTTCATGGGTTGCGTGTTAGTGTTTCAAAATAACAACGCATATGCATCAGAAACGAATCAAGAGGTCGAGAAACAAGTTGATCAGAGAGCAACTGTTACGTCTAATAAAGAAACGGCTATAGGAAGCGAAGAACAGGTTACAAACCACTCACAGAATGAGCCACAACTTTCTACACAAAATAGCGTTGAAGCTACACATTCTCCAGTAATGCCAAAGCAACAGACAGAGTTAAAACAACCTCAAGTTGTATCAACTGAAGCGGTACAAACACCTCCGATTGTACCTAATAAACCACTTCAAAAAACATCTAATGTAATCACAAAACAGAATACTAAAGTATCGCCACCAGTTAAAAGTATTAAAAAAGCAGCTCCAGTTAAAACTCAATCAGTTAAACCAATAAAAGCAGTACCTTCAAACGTTAAACAAACAAAGGCTAAAACAACTTTTACGAGTCCGAAAGGGATCAAACCACAACACTTATCAAGCTCAGTTAAAAAATCTAAACCTGCTGTTAAAAAAGTTGCTAAAAAAGCACCTGTAACTAAAAAATCAAAAGTAGTGTCAAAATCTAAAATAGTAAAAGCAAAGCCAAAAGCAAACACTAAATCAAAACCAAAAGCTAAACCAGTAAGTAAGAAAAAGGCACCAGTTGTTTCTAAAAAGAAAGCATCAGCAGTGCCAAAGAAAAAAGTTCAATTGTTATCTACAACAGTAAAGAAAGCACCTGTTAAAAAGAAAACAGTAGTAGTCACAACGAAACCTAAAGCAGCTCCAAAGCCAGTACCTAAGGTTGCGCCTAAGCCGAAAGCTCCAGTAAGCAATTACTATAATCAAGCACCAAAACTTTGGCCAAAAGGGATACCTGGTAGTGAGAATGTTCGAGACTTCGGGCAGACTACCTATGCCTCAGGTATTAATGATGCATTAAAAATTATGAAAGCCTCTGGTAATAAAGGGGTAACGATTAATCATACAACAGCTAAAGCAGCTAATATTGCGACGATATTTAACTACAATCCAACGACTAAAAAGCTGACTTATGGCACAGGTACCGCAATTGGAAAACATACAATTCTAACTGCGAATCATGTGGTCAACGATTCACAAGCACGTAAACCGATGACACCTTCAAAAGTACAAAACTTGAGAATAGATTTATTACGAGAAGGTTCGAAAGTAGCGCGTACTGTTACCGTTACAGGCGTTAAGATGCTTCAATATGGAGACGTTGCTTTGTTGTATACGAAAGAAGATTTATCTAAATATATGACCGTACGTAAAATCGCACCAGAAACATCAATCACGAAAATTAAAGCGAATACACCTATTCATATGTATCATTATGGTTTACCAGCTGGAAAATTTAAAAATGATCCAATGGGTACGATGTATCATTCTACTGGTAAATACTCTATGATGGCACGTAATGTGAATCCTATTGGTTATTATCAGATGATGGCTGAACCTGGCTCTTCAGGTGGGGCAGTATTAAACAGTAAAAATGAAGTATTAGGTGTACATGCTTTCAGAATTGCTTCTGGAGAATATCAAAAATATAACCTTAATACGATGGCAGAATTAAGAGGTAAACTACGTCAGGAAGTTATCAAGAACATTAAGTAACATGTGATAGGAATTTTGATTCCAATATATGTCTTTTAAGCTATGAACAATGTGAAGTTGTTTGTAGCTTTTTTAGTTAAAGATAAATGAAAAAAGTATTGTTTTAAGAGTTCAAAGAGAATTATAAAAGCTCCATATCATTGCTATTAAAAGTCTTACAGCAAAGATATGGAGCAGTTTTTAAGTTAGAGCAAATTGAAATTAATTCTTTTTCCAAATCTGTATAATTTTATTCGCTAAATACTCAGTTCTATCTTCAATCTCTTTTTTACCCCACGAATCGTTATCAGCAATTTCATGGTTTTGAGAGATTTTGCTTTCTTTTAACAAGACTCTCTTTTCATAGAATTCTTTGTTTCCAAGAGAAGAATTCTTTTTACCAAGAATTAATGTAAGATTCCCAAGAGAATTAATATAATCGTCTAAGGTTTTCTTATCAAAGGTTTTTAACCATGTACTATCTTCTTTTGGATTTTGAGGTAGAATATGTTCTAAGTTTACATACTGCGTGTTGCTATTAACAATCATTTCATTGCCAAAGGCAAGGTCATAAATTGTTTTGAGGATATATCTTATTTTTTTACCATCACTTTTTGATATGCGTAGTTGCTTAGCATACTGTATTGTTTGGTTATCTGAAATGATTTTATTTTGTAATTCTGAAATGATAGATGAGGTAATATTTTTATGGCTTTCGTATATCTTTTTCGCTAAATCAGGGTAAAAATTTTCAAGTTTATTAGGGCTGTCATGTGCAATAAAGATATTTCTGATTTGAATAGTTAAGCATACTTGTAAAACTTGGTTAATATCTTTTAAACTATAACGCTTTAGATTCATCGCTAAAATAACCGGTCTATATTGTATAGCATTAAAAACCTTTAAGCTTTCTACTAATTTAATATAATCTGATAAATCTTCTTTTGAATCATTTGTATTCTTACGTTGTTCAGGCTCGTGAAGTTCAAAAAAGTACTTAGATACACTTTTCATATCCTCTAATAATTCACGCACAGCTTGAGAATTTTTAAGCTTGCCTAATTTTTCAATAGTTTCATAGACCTTTTGATTAGATGTTTTCCCATTATAAATCGAGATCAATTGTGTTAAAAACTTTTTCTTGTCTAATAAATCAGTATTGGCTTCAATTTCATTCCAATATCTAGAGGTTTCACTTTCAGATATTTTTTCACACATTCATTTTTCAATACATAAAAATCAACTAATTTTTTTCCAGTATTATTCAAAGTTTCAAACATTTGATTAGCAATGTCTTCGTTAGGTGTCTCTAATATGATTACGTACATTTTCTCGGTCATATTTTCAATAATTAGAGGCAAATCTGATACACTTAGATGGTTTTTTTCAACATACTCATTAATCAGCTTTTTTAAATAATCATAATTAGATTTCAAGTACTTCTCGTGATCTGAAATGTTGATGTCTATGTTTTCTTGATTATCAATAATATAGCTTTCGAAAAATTCATTTGTCTCATTTTTAGTGAAAATGATTTTGGTATTATTCGCTGAATTATGTCTCCAATCATCTTTTTTTATAAATTCTTCTTTCAATTTATTAGCGATAGAAACATCGCCCATTTTACTGATTTTATCGATAATTGCACATATAAATAATAAAAGCGTAACGGTTCTTTGTTGGCCATCATAAATATTTTGATGATCATCTTCTAGATAGATGGTTATAAAGTTTAAAATGTGTTGTTCTTTATCGCCTTGATGAATAGCAATTATGTCATTAAAAAGTCTCTCAACTTGTGAATTACTCCATTCATAAGGTCTTTGAGTATAAGGAATGTTAAACTTTCCGTTTGATAGCAGCAAATATTCGTTTAATTTTTTGTCATCAGCTTTTAGTAAAGAATCCATATTACACCTCTTTATGTGAATTGTATTTCATTAATTTAATTGTATAAATACAATTAAAGAAGATCAAGAATAATTGTTATTTTGTTTTAAGATTTGTTGATTAAGTGTTTCGTGTAACAGGGAGGGTAAAATATATAATAGGATTATTTTTAAGGGGATTAAATGGAATCTATTATTTATACATCATTGATATACAAATAAATACCCCTAAGGGCATTTGACTTATATCGATGTATCTTTTAATATACCCCTAGAGGTATTTTTGAGAAGCTAATCTAGAACAGTCATCAATCATAAAATAAAGGAACGTGGTAAAGATGGCTCAACATTATAAAGTGGTCATTATAGGTGGCGGTACAGCTGGTATCACAGTGGCAGCGCGACTTTTAAGACAGAGAAAAGATTTAAAAGGACAAATCGCAATTGTTGATCCTGCGTCAGATCATTATTATCAACCTTTATGGACGTTAGTAGGCGCAGGGGCATCAAAATTAGAATCCACACGTAAAAGTATGAAACAAGTACTTCCTAAGGGTGTTGATTGGATTAAACAAGCTGTTCAACAATTTAATCCAAAAGAGAATCGCATCCAACTAGATAATGAGAAACAAGTCAGTTATGACTATTTAGTGGTATGTCCAGGCTTACAAGTGAATTGGTCTGATGTGAAAGGACTTAAAGAAAATATCGGCAAAAATGGTGTGTGCTCTAACTATGCACCACAATATGCGAAAGAAACATGGAATCAATTGTCTAATTTTAAAGGCGGAAATGCGATATTCACCCATCCGAATACAGCGGTTAAATGTGGTGGGGCACCTATGAAAATTATGTTTTTAGCTGAGGATTACTTCAGAAAACATAATATGCGCAATCAAGCGAATGTTATCTTTGAGACCGCAAAACCTGCGATGTTCGAAGTGGATAAATATAAAAAGCCTTTAGAACGTATTGTTGAAGAAAGAGGCATTAACGTAGATTATCAACACCACTTAATCGCAATTGATGGCGAACAAAGAAAAGCAACTTTTGAAAACTTACAAACTGGTGAGACTAAAACATTAGATTATGAGATGTTACATGTCACACCGCCAATGGGACCATTAGATGTCGTTAAAAACAGTGCGTTAGCAGATGAAGCAGGTTGGGTAGATATCGACCCTACGACAATGCAGCACAAGACATACAACAATGTCTTTTCGTTAGGTGATGCTTCTAACTCACCAACATCTAAAACAGGTGCCGCAATTAGAAAACAAGCACCAGTTGTTGTGAATAACTTACTACAAGTGATGAATCAAGAAATGCTGACACATCATTATGATGGTTATACATCATGTCCAATCGTGACAAGTTATAATACGATGATGTTAGCTGAGTTTGATTATAATAAAAAACCAAGAGAAACGATGCCATTTAACCAAGCCAAAGAACGTAGAAGTATGTATATCTTGAAGAAAGATATACTACCAAGAATGTACTGGTATGGTATGTTAAAAGGCTTGATGTAAGTAGTTAAAAAGTTCATATTGAACTGTTTATATTTAACCAGAAAAAGAGGGTGGGACGTCTTGTCTCACCCTCTTAACTTTATACAAAGTTACGTTTATACTTTTTGTGCCATTCTTTTTCAAAGCAGTGTTCATCGTTGTTATAAGCAATGACTTTATTGTAGAGATAGAAGTATGTTTCATCACACCACATCTCACTGATCGTTTCAACTCTTGTATCGATATCATCATCTTTAACAATGACATCCCATGTACATTTAACATAAGCAGATAATGAATCATCTTCTACAATCACAAAGTCATTGTAGTTTTCTGTACCATACGTAATGTTTAAATATGGTAGGTTTCTTAAGCCCTCATCTGAGTAATCGGCTAACATCCACTTGTCTTCTGTTAATGCTTTAATAATATTTCTTGTTCTGCTTCCTTCTCTGATAACTTCTTTCTCTAAAGGTTCTGCTGTTTCTGAATGTGGATAATTTAAAGTAACTGCTTTGAAGTCATTCACATAAGGCACTTCAATGTTTGAATGCGTTAAATCAACATCTAAGTTCACAATTTCTGCAGAAGGCCAAACTTGAGGCCAATAGGTTGGTGACATAGAAACTTCTAACTGATGTCCTTTTGGTAAGTTATAACCAATAACATCCAGTGGGAATTCGACATCGACATATTCATCAATAGGTAAGGCTTAAGGGAACTCATGACTCTTATGATGATTGATGTTGAATTGACCTCTCGTAATTAAAGTCTTCTTACCGTTAGGATGTACATCTGACAATCTGACATGAATATTGGCTTGTGGTTTATCTGATTTCACACGTAATTTTGCGATAGGCATGCCAATGATATTGATATCGTTATCGAGATGATTAAGTAGTACTGTTGTAGCCAAAGCATTATCAATTGTTTGATCATCCGGTAGATCGCCTTCTTGACCAAATGGACAAAAGACGCCTGAATAAAGGCCGTGATGTTGGCGGTTTAATAATCTGACTGAGCCTTCTAAATCATGTAAGATATCTTGATAATTGACTTGTTCTTGTAGTAAATCTAACCATTTACCACCACGGTATGAATAAGAGGTTTGAGGTTCTACTGAATCTTGAAGATATACTAAGAATTCATCTTGATGTGTTGTATCTTTAGCTGAGCCCATCCATTTATCTAACCATTCTAATACTTCTTGAAGATAACCTATTTGAGGGCCAGGTATCGCAAGATCAGGGAACTCGTGTGCCCAAGGACCGACAATGGCCTTTTTAGGTACATTTAAGTTATTCATTAAACGAAAGACAGCGTTTGGATATGCATCTGCCCAACCGCTCATTGTAAGAACTGGAATTTGAATATCAGAGTAATTCTCATTGACTGAACCATGTTTCCAGTAACTGTCTCTTGTTTGATGTTCTACCCATTTTTCTACGAATGGTGGTGTATTTTCTAATCTATCTAGCCACATATCATACCATCTATCACCGACAAATTTAGGGAATGGAGGACGAGCATTATACGCAAACATCGTAGACGCCCACCACAACATGTCTGAAGCCATCATTGTGCCACCGCGATAATGAACATCATCTGCGTACCTGTCATCTGTCGAACATAATGTGATGATAGTCTTTAAGGCTTCGGGTTGTCTTGCGGCAATCTGCAAACCATTGAAACCGCCCCATGATTTACCAATCATCGCGACAGAACCATTAGACCAAGGTTGTTTCGCAATCCATTCAATGACTTCTACACCATCATCTTGTTCGATTTTTGGATACTCATCCTCAATGATAGCTTCTGAATCTCCAGTACCTCTAATATCTACTCTGATCGCAGTATAACCATGTCCTGCGAAGTATTTATGCCTAATTTCATCTCTTAAAGCAGTGAAATCATCTTTTCTGTATGGTAAATATTCTAATACCGTTCCTTTATTCACACCTTCCATAACAGGTGACCAAATTTTAGCTGAAAGCTTTGTGCCATCTGACATGGTAATCCATGTATGATGTGTGATTTCGACCTCATAAGGCATATCTTTCAAAATGTTAATCTTATTATAATCTACATCAAAAACGCCCATTTATTATGAATCCTCCTTATTTTAGCCATTTAAAACAATCTCTTTATCACTTTTGAATCATATCTATTCTCAGTCATAGAGTTTATAACGTCAAACTTATGCATTAGTTGTATTAAAGGAAAGTAAAATAAAAAAGGATTGAGCAATCACACTCAATCCTCGTTTATTAAGGTAAAGTCACATGTATTTCATCGAACTTATCATTCATCATGCCATCCCAAAATTCTACTGTACCATTTTGATTAACTATGAAAGTATAAGAGCCATGTCCAGATTTATTATTCGCAGGAATTTTCCACATTCCGCCATCTTGCATAATTAGTTCTGGTTGTTGAAACTTAATTTTTGAAGCGTCTCCGCCTTCAGTTTGGTTAATGGCAGCGATTAGATAATCGAAGACATTATCTCTATTCACTTGTAAATCAGAGAATTCTTCTTTATTAGCAGTACCACTACCTGAACCGCTGCTAATTTTAACAGTTTCACTTTCATCAGTGGCTTGTGTTTCTTGTTTATTATTTGTTGTTTCATCTGACTGACCTATGTTCTCAGTGTTATTAGACTGAGCTTCTGACTCATCATTTTCTTCGTCTTGTTTTAATTGTGCTTCTAATTTCTTTTTCTCTAATTCGACTTCTTGATATTTATTGTATCCAAAGAAACCCACAGCACCTATGATTCCAAGTACTAATACGACGGATAAAATTACTAAAAGCTTATTCATATGTTAGTTCCCCTTATTATATGTGTATTACGTTGGATTATTGACCTTCCCCTTCCATCGCATTCGTTCTTCTATCTCTTTGTTCAACTTCATCATTCGTAAGCGTACTTGGATCACGTTCCATTAATTGTGAATTGTCACCAGAAATGTCTGCGCCTGGCTCAGGAATTTCACCTCTGGCAGCTTTTTCATACATTTCTTTTTGTTTTGCATACTCAGCATCTGGATCATAAGAGCTACTTGGTGATTCTGATGTATTTTTAGAAGATGCTTGGTTATTATTGTTTTGATTTTGTGCAGGTTGAGTTTCTTTTATAGGTGCTTGAGGTGCTTGGGAAGCGGTAGTATCGTTTTGTGTTTGGTCATATGCTTCTCGTGTATTACTTTCTTCACTATTCACTGCTTCAGTGTTATTTTCGTCGTCTTCTTGTTCTTTTTTCTTTTGTTTCTCTTTTGCTTTTTTCTCTTTTTCTTCAGCTATTTTAGTTTCTTCTTTTTTCAGTTCCAAATCTTTATAACTGCCATACGCAAAGACAATCGCAATGCCTAATGCAGCTACAAGTGCTACAATTCCTAAACTAACAAAAATCTTTTTCAATACACTATCTCCCATCTTTAACGTTGTTATTAATAGAATAATCTATTTAACAAACCTTTCATAGAACTTTTTTAATAAATAGAGAACCTTTTAGTTTTATGTAATAAAGTTAGAGTTGCTAAATTGAAATAACTAATAAAGTAGATGTTTCTCTTTATTAAGATGTATGGAAATAAGTGGATAAATCCGCTTAAATAACTTAGGAAAAGCGATATTTAAATTGAAAGTGTTGATGATATAATAAATGAATAAATTAGAAGTTGTGCTTATAAATGGCATAGCTAACTAAAGGAAGCTTTAAATATAGATAAAGAAAACATCAAGGAGCAGCTGAATGAATAATGATGAACAAGCATTAATGGAATTTCTAAAAGACATTGATTCTTTAAAAGAAATTGAAAAGTATTCCAACCAGTTTAATTTGTTTGAAATACTCGGTGTCGTAAACACTGAAATACGCCACAGTAATATGTTGGCTTGGTTATTGAATCCAAATGAGATTCATGGGCTTGATGATGCCTTTATTAAAAGTTTAATTCGAACTTATATTGAATGTTCAGAGTCTAAAAAAGATCAACAAACAATCTTTAATTTATTATTAAATGACTTTGAGGACGCGAAAGTATTAAGAGAGTGGAATAACATTGACTTACTAGTCGTGTCAGAACAAAATCAAACGCTTATTGTGATTGAAAACAAGATATGGAGTAAAGAATCTAAGTATCAATTGAAGAAGTATCAAGATAAGGTGGAACAATTCTATAGCGGTTATGAAAAGTTATTCATATTCTTAACACCACATGGTGAAGAAGCTAGTAATGTTGAGGTATGGTCCAATATCTCTTATAACCAAATCATTGAATGTATCGATGAAACTATGGTGAATAAAAAAGCAATGATGCATCCACAAGCAGTAGATTTTATTGAACAGTATATTGATATTTTAAGGAGGCATATCGTGGGAGACGAAGCATTAGAAAAAATTTGTGGTGAGATTTATGCCAAACATAAGAGAGCATTGGATTTAATCTATGAATATAAACCAGATACATTAAGTGAAATCTCTAAAATGTTGCAGACATATATACCTGAACATGAAAACCTAATCTTAGATCAAAGTAGCAAAGGTTATATCAGATTTACAACTAAAAATTTAGAACGTATTATGCCTAAAAATAATACTGAAATCCCTTGGACTGATAGTGGTAGAATCCTTCTGTTTGAGATTAAGAATAATAGTCATTTCACAGGGGTTACTTTATTGATTGGTCCAGGAGAAAATGAAGTAAGGACAGATATGCTTAATATTGCACTTCAACATAGTAAGGTATTTAAAGTCTTCAGAAAAAAATTAACACGTAAACATCACACAATTTACTCTAAGAATTTTTATACACATTCTAATGAAGGCGTAATGAGTCATGAAGAAGTGCTAGAAAAAGTTAAACAAGCGTTCGATAAGTTTCTTAAGAGCGATTTAAATAAATTAGAAGAGAAGTTAATAGAAGGCTATATGAATAATGAGAAAGCCACAGTCGATAATGTTTGAAAACCATCATAATATTATCTTCTTATATTATGTTAAAGTTAAATTAGGATAATTATTAAGGGAAACAAGAAAGGTGTTCTCTGTGTATGGAAGACATTTCACTAATAATCTTTATAGGTATTACCGTATTCTTCGCAACGTTGATTAGCTCTACAATAACTAATCAATGTTTTGGCTCAAAATCATGGCCTGTAAAGATAGTGTTGAACTTTGTGATATTCTTAGTTATTTATCTTGTAGCATTTGGTATTTATTATTTATTGAAGTATTGATATTTTGAAAGAAAAAACTCTGCAGTACACTGGTTAAGTCAGTGATGCTGCAGAGTTTTATTATGTGTATAGCTTTAAAGTTTATGACTATACAATCTTATTTCTCTTTCCATTTGTCTACTTTATCTCGATTGTTTTCAATCCATTCGCTTGTTGCTTTTTCTGGATCTTTACCATCTTCAATTTCTAACATAATAGATTCCATATCTTTTACATCCCATTTGAAATTGTCTAGGATTTTATAGGCTTCTGGCATATCTTTTTTTAATCCTTTACGTGTCATCGTATGGATGCTTTCAGCTCTACCCATAGTTCCTTTTGGATCATCTAGATATTTTAAGTCGTAACGTTGGAAAATCCAGTATGTACTCCAACCTGTAATCACGATTTCATCTTTATTTTGAACAGCTCGTTTTAATTGTGCGTTCATTGCACCTGTAGAAGAGATGACTTGTTCCCAACCCTTTAAGTTAGGGTATGATTTGATTGTTTTGTCTGTGGCCTTAACAATCCCGGCACCTGGTTCTATACCTGTTATTTTTTTCTTAGCTTGATTGTCTAAATCTTCTATAGAGTCTACATCCATGTATGAAGGAACGACAAGTCCAAGCTTAGCTTTACCGTCAATATGTGGCCCTAAGTCATCTAAATCGTCTTTGAATTCTTTATATTGTGCTTCATGTGTGACAGGAAGCCATGGTCCAGTCATAGCATCCGCTTCTCCTTTGGCTACAGTTTCCCAAACCACAGGGATATCTAAAGATGTTGTATTAACTGTGTAACCTTCTTCTTCTAGCACTTGTTTCATCACGTTTGTTGAAACAATTTGATCATCTTGTTGCGCATAAGCTAACGTGATTGTACCTTTGTTTGAAGATTTAGTTGGTGAGAAGAAAATAGAAAGCAAAATAACAATTAAAGCAATAAGTGCAATAATGCCTGTGATAATCCATTTTTTCTTGTTACTCATTCTAGTGTTTTTAGGACGATTTAAAGCTTGAGTGAAGCGGTCGATAATAATAGCAAGGACTACAATTCCAATACCGAACACAAAACCGTTACCGACTTCTGAACGTTGTACAGCAGCTAAAACACCTTGCCCAAGTCCAGGTGTCCCAATCATAGAAGCAATAACTACCATAGAAAGTGTTAACATAATCGTTTGGTTAATACCTGCGAATATGTTTTCTTTTGCCATAGGTAAATCAAGTTTAAATAATCTTTGCCATGCAGTAGAACCGAATGAATTAGATGTTTCTACTAACTCTGTAGAGATAGAACGAATCCCTAAGTTCGTCATTCTGACTGTTGGTGGCAATGCGAAGATAACAGATGCGAAAACCCCTGGTACCATACCGATACCAAAGAATGCGACAGCAGGGATGAGGTATACAAACCCAGGCATTGTCTGCATAAGGTCTAATATAGGTTTGATAATTTTTTCTACTGTATCACTTTTAGACATCAGGATACCTAAAGGTACTCCGATAATAACAGCGACTAAACTGGAAATAATGACCAAAGTGATTGTGTTCATTAAATCGGTCCACATATCTTGGTTATAAATAAACAGTAAGCCGACTAAAGTGAATGCGGCAAAGCCCCACTTACGTTTGAATACAAAGAAAGCTGCGATGACTAAGATAGCCATCATAACAAAAGGAGGAATAGCTGTTAGAATCATAGTCATGAAGTTCATCACTGCTTCTCCAGCAATCCTTAACACTGTAAATAAACCTGACAGATGATCAGTCAGCCAATCTACGATAGCGTCAATCCATTCTGCAAAAGGTAATTGTTTCATTGAAAAGTTAAGCATCTGCATTCACCTCTTCTTTCTCAGAATCAGAAGAAGTATCTGTTCCCACAGTGATATTTTTGGTGCTCATTGCCCCGATAACACTACCTCTGACTACAACACCAATCACACGTTCATTCTCTTTACTTACTACTGCAAGCGGTGCAGGGGAGTTATAAATAATATTGAAAATATCGCTAACGAACATGTCTTTATTAATTTTTTGAACGTTATCATTCGTCACATCTTTTAAAGATAGACCTTTCTCTCTGGCTTCTAACGCACTTTCAGCAGAGATACTACCCTTTAGTTTACGGTTACGATCAATGGCTAGCAGCATGCTGACTTCTTCTTGACGCATACGTTGTAAGGCTACGTTAGGGCCTTCTGTTTCGACATTAATCGTAAGTGGTGGTTCCATAATATTTTCTGCAGTCAGTACTTTAGAACGGTCAACATCTTCCGTAAATTCTTTGACGAAGTCATTGGCTGGATTCGTTAAAATTTCTTCACCAGTACCAATTTGCATAATTTTTCCATCACGCATTAAAGCAATACGGTCACCAATACGTAAAGCTTCATTCAAATCATGGGTGATAAAGATAATAATTTTCTTTACTTTTCGCTGTAGTTCGAGTAAATCATTTTGCATATCTCGACGGATAAGAGGGTCAAGTGCTGAGAAAGCTTCATCCATCAATAATATTTCAGAATCATTTGCGAGTGCACGTGCTAGACCTACACGTTGCTGCATTCCGCCAGAAAGCTGATTAGGATATTGATCTTTAAATGAAAGTAATCCAGTATCTTCTAGAGCTTTTTCTGCTTGTTTACGGCGTTTTTCTTTTTCTACACCCCGTATTTCTAATCCATATTCTGCATTTTCTAATACAGTACGTTTAGGAAATAAGCCGAAGTTTTGGAAAACCATATTGACTTTAGTCCGACGCACCTCGCGTAATTCATTTTTAGACATTTTTGATACATCATCTTCATTTATGTACACGCTTCCTGAAGTAGGTTCAATCAAACGATTAATCAAGCGGACTAATGTAGACTTACCACTACCGGAGAGTCCCATAATCACAAATATTTCTCCGTCCTCTATATCAAAGCTTGCATCGTAAACACCAACAGTGGCACCTGTTTTTTCTAAAATTTCTTGCTTGGAATCTCCGTTTTTAACCATTTTAAGTGCCTTTTGGCTATTTCTGCCAAAGACTTTGGTCAAGTTCCTTACACGAACTCTGCTCAAAGTTAATCTCCTCCATTTTAAAAATCATTTTCTTATTTAATGTTACCATATTAATTAGATGAAACAACTTTCTTAGTGGTACAAATAAATAAAAATAAACAATAATATACTTGAATATTTTTTTCTTATATAGTAAGAAAGCACTGTATAAGGCTGATTAAATCAGTTATACAGTGCTTTTAAAGCTTATTTTCTTAATTCATTATTTTATCTTCCTACAGTCCAACCGCCATCTACATTAAGTTCAGCGCCTTGGACATAAGCTGCTTCATCAGAGGCAAGGAAGACTGCAGATGATGCGAGGTCTTCTGGTTTACCTGCACGTTGAGCTGGAATATCTTTTGTACGTTGTTCATCAACACCCTCTGTCATAGGTGTTTCAATAAATCCTGGTGATAAAAGGTTGGCGCGGATACCTTTAGAGCCAAAGTCATAGGCTAGTTGTTTAGTGAAGCCGGCAATCGCATGTTTTGTTGTGACATACGTACTGCCGCCGACACCTGCCATAGATGAACCTTGTGAACCTACGTTGATGATGACACCGCTATTATTATCTAAGAATGTCGGTAAGACAGCGTGTGTGAATAGGTAAGCACCTTTTACGTTGACGCCCATTAATAAATCAAATGTGTCTTCGTCTGTTTCTAAAGCATCTTTATAACCATCATGAACACCAGCACCATTGTATAAGATATCAATTGTGCCGAATTGATCTTTGATTGTTTTAACCGCTTCTTCCACCGAATCTTTAGACGTCACATCTACGCCTAACGCTAGACCTGTGCCGCCATTGTCTTCAATCGCTTTGAGCACTTTTTCGCCTTTCTCTTTATGACGATTCACAATCACAACTTTAGCACCTTCAGCAGCGAATCGTTTTGCGACTGCTTCTCCAATACCTGAAGAGCCTCCAGTAATGATTGCGACTTTATTATCTAATTTACCCCAAAGTAAATCACCTTTCCCTTTCGTTACACTTAATCTATACCCGTTATTACGCAATACAAATTTGCTTATCCACATAGATTGATTTTTTAACATTTGATAATTTTAGTATTTAAGCATAAAATTTAACTAAATTAATGAATAAAGGTCGGATAATATGAAAGTGTTATTGATAGAAGATAACCAGATGATGGGTGAATTGACACAGAAAATTTTGAAGATGAAACACTATCAAGTCGATTGGTTAAAGACAGGAGAAGATGTCTTAGAGTATTTAGCACAAACTACTTATGATATGTTGCTGGTGGATTGGATGTTACCGAATCACAGCGGTATTGAAATTATAGAAGCTATTCGTAACCAACGTATTGATGTGCCGATTATTATGTTGACCGCAAAATCACAAACAGCTGATAAAGTAACAGGTTTAACGGTAGGGGCAGATGATTATATTACGAAACCCTTTGAATTCGAAGAGTTAGAAGCACGTATGTTAGCTGTGATGAAGCGGTCTGCGGCAATGCCCTCTAACACCAAACAACTTGGCAACGTAATTTATGACTATCACAAACGTCAGTTTACTGTAGAAGGTCATATCATCGATTTCTCACAAAAAGAATATCAATTGTTGGAACTATTGTTTTTAAATCCAGTAGTCAGCAAAGCACTCATTATTGAGAAGGTATGGAGTATTGACCAAGTCGTCACAAATAATAATGTCGATGCCTTAATGCGTCTCTTACGTAAGAAACTTAAAAAGATTCATGCGACCATAGAAGTCAAAAGCATGCGAGGCGTCGGCTATAAATTGGAAGTGAAATCATGAAAGTCTATCATTTTTGGAAGACATTTATACAATATGTCAGTTACCTATTAGTGCTGTTAATTATCTTATTTGTATCGATTATTTTAGTGTTCAGTTTCAATGTAAATCGTGAAATCAATGAGACAGCCCAAGCACAAACAGACAGCGTTAAACATGCGTTGACTCATCAAGATTCAGTTAACCAAGGACATCACTATTTCATTGTGAAGAATCAGAAAGTGACAGAGAATCACACACCTTTTAAAACACAGATGTTAAAACAACGCTTTGTTGGCCAAGCGAAACAGCCGCATGTAGACGAGAGTAAAACCGGTATCTTTGATGTGAGAACAGTGAAGTTATCTGAACAGCGTACGTTATACAGCTTAACGGATGTTAAAGATTTTCATGAAACGAAACAGTTATTAGTGCGAGAGCTCTCTATCGGATTTATCTTCGCATTTGTTTTGATGATAGCTATGGCGTATTATTTTGCACGCCGTCCCGTCAAAGTGTATGAACAACTGATGCAAGAACAACAAACATTCATTCAAAATGCTTCACATGAAATGAAAACACCGGTAGGTTCGCTATTATTAGGCACACAGTATTTAGACATGTTAGAACAACAGAATTTAACACAAGAAGGCAAAGAAACTTTAGCGCAAATGAAATCTGAGACGAAGTATCTTCAGCAGCTTGTGAATACAATGATGCTAGAGACACTTCAAACAGATGATTTAAAACCGATCAATCTCTCTCAAAGCTTTGATGAAACAATCCGTACCGTTGAAATGGTACATCAAACAACGATACATAAACTCTATAAACCAGACTTAATGTTTGCGATACATCCATTGCATGCAAGACAGCTGTTAAACATTTTGTTAGAAAATGCGCATCATCATAATGATGAACACGTTCAAGTGCGTGTCAGTGCGTTTCAAACAATGAATGGGGTTCAAATTGAAGTGTCGGATGATGGGAAGGGGATTGAAGAAGCGGAACAAGACCAAATCTTTCAACGCTTTTACCGTGTTAATCAAGAGACAAGAGGTTCTGGTATCGGTCTATCGTTATTACGTCAAATTGTTTCTCAATATGATGGCACAATTGAAGTGAAATCGAAATTAGGTAAAGGCACAAACTTTATTATAAAACTTTAACAATTTCAGTTTCATTTCAGTTTTCTCCTCTATAGTTAAGACAACAAGAAAAACAAAGTATTCAGAGAAGTTGAAAAGAGATGCCATTACATCCATTATTCGTCCATTTCCCAATTGCCTTATTATCCCTAGCAACAATCTTAGCCGTTGTTCACGTTTTTACTAAAAAATTCGATTTATCCATTACCCTTGCGGTCCTATTAAGCTCAGGTATTATTTTCGGTGCTATCAGTTATTTACTCGGAGATAGCGGAGAAGCTTATGCGATGCAGCACTATGGCGCAAAGCATGTGGAAAGCTTAGTACATCTGCATGAAACATTCGCAATGTCCGCTTTGATTGCTTATGGATTAGCGACAGTGATACAACTATTTGGTATGTGGTTTACTAAATATCAAAAACTAAGTGTGATTTCTACAGTTGTACTGACAGTGATTGGTTTTGTCCTACTAATCATCGCAGGTCACTTAGGCGCAAGCATCACATATGGGAAGTAAGGGAGGATAAACATGAGACAAACATATTTCCACCATGTGGAACATAGTAAAATACAATCACAATCTAAAACGACACTATGGGCAACGTTGATTATCACGTTATTCTTTACAATCGTAGAGTTTGTCGGCGGTATCATGTCTAATTCATTGGCATTATTGTCTGATTCGTTTCATATGTTAAGTGACGTACTGGCGTTAGGTTTATCTATGCTTGCGATTTACTTCGCAAGTCGTAAACCGACTGCACGTTTCACATATGGTTATCTGCGTTTTGAAATTCTAGCAGCGTTCTTAAACGGACTAGCTTTAGCGGTTATTTCTGTCGGTATTTTCTACGAAGCGATTATGCGTATTGTCTATCCGCAACAAGTTGAAAGTGGCTTGATGTTAGTCATTGCGAGTATTGGTTTAATCGTTAATATTGTACTCACAATCATTTTGATGCGCTCATTAAAAAATGAACAAAATATCAATGTTCAAAGTGCACTGTGGCACTTTATCGGGGACTTATTAAATTCAGTCGGTGTCATTTTAGCTGTATTACTCATTCACTTCACAGGCATTCAATTATTCGATCCGATTTTAAGTATGATTATCTCTATCGTTATCTTTAGAGGTGGTTATAAAATTATGAAAAATGCTTGGATGGTGTTGATGGAAGCTGTACCTGAAGAATTAGAAACAGATAAAGTAATAGATACCATTAAATCAGTACCAGGAGTGTTGGATGTACATGAATTCCATTTATGGGCTGTTACGACTGACCAGTATTCATTGAGTGCACACATTGTATTAGATAGCCAAAGCAGTACAGATGCCTATCAAAGTATTAATGAAATAGAAGCCTTATTAAAAGAACGGTACGGTTTATCTCATACGACACTTCAAATTGAACACCTAGCAATCAACCACCTTGATGAACCTTATTTCAATCAAGTGAAAACAGAAGCACACCATTAAGTAAAGCCTATTCCGACAGACTGGAATAGGCTTTGTTTCTGCTTTCGATTTTATCAAATGAATATTAATTCTCTTTAGGAATAAAGACTTCAGCTTCACTATCTTCAGGATAATAGTAACCGTTTGGGATGGTTTGAAGCTCGATTAAGCTGCCCCATGGTGCTTTAATATAAATAGTTTCGTTTCCGACAGAATCTTCATAGCGTGTATTCTCATGCGGTTCAGAAACAGGTTCGCCACCTGCTTCTACCATACGCTCGAGTGCTTCTTCAAAATCGTCGACATAAAAAGAAAGATGCGTAAATCCGATATCTTGAAGTGCCGCAGGTGCTTGTTGATGCGCATGGACAAACTCAAACATTTCAATATTCGGGCCATTACCGAAAACCATCATACGCTTTTTAATGATTTTAGCGCCTGATTCAAGATCTAAGAAACGCTCTACATCATTACCGCCACGAGGTTGATCCATTTCTGTTTGACTATCGTAAGCCACCTTACCGTCTAAAGCTTCTTTGAAAAACTGTGTTGCCGCTTCAATATCCGGCACAGTTAACCCGATATGATTAATCCCTCTTGTAATCGCCATTTTAATCACTTCTTTCTTAATCTATCTCTCTATTTGTAGTATTACCTGACTTGTGTCTATTATGCTTAAAGTATTCAATAAATATATAAATGACAGTAAAAGTATGTTTGTAAAATTATTATTTGACGTTCATCATCCATATTAACATAATCATAAATATTTATAGTGATTAACGATTTATAAAGCTTTTCAAACCATAAAACGCAGGTCATTTTAAATAACCTGCGTGTAAATTAACGTTCAAATTTTAAAATACTGATTGCCAGTCCGATTAAGATGACACCGATGATATAGTCAAATACCATTTTGAAAGTAGGTTGATTGAAGAGTTTCTTGATATGCGTGAATAAGAAACTGCATATGAAAAACCAAATAAAGACCAGTGCGATAAAGAGTGCCGATAGGGCGATGATTTTTAATGACCCTTCGCTTTTAGTCACAAACTGCGGCAAGATAGATATGTAAAAGAGAATCGCTTTAGGGTTTAAAATCGTGCTCATAAAGCCTTGTCTAAACGATTTAAACAAACTGATGTGTCTGATAGTGTAAGTTGATGATGTAGTAATATGGCTTGCCTTACGTGCGTTTAAGATAGTTTTCAAACCTAAGTAAGCAATATAAACGGCACCAAGAAACTTAATCGTGATGAACGCATAATATGAGCTCGTTAAGATAAAGATTAAACCAAGTGCAGCAATCGCAGAGTAGACGACATGTGCAGAAGAAATACCTAATGCAGCCATTACGCCATTTTTAGTACTGCCTTTCATTGTATTCGTAGCCACGATGAAGAAATCAGGGCCAGGAATAACGATAATCAGCAATGAAATTAAAATGAAACTGATCAATGAATCCATAATCGAGCACTCCCTTTAAAATTGTAATGCCTCTATCTTAGCATGTCTTATCACGCTATGAGACCGGAAATTTAAAATCGTGTCAGAACATAAAAAAGATGAATGACATTATGGGTAGTAATATCATTCATCTCAAGTTGGGTTAGGTTATGGTTTATTTTAAGATAGTAGTTTTGGTTGGTTTACTTAGTGTTCGTATGGAATAAAGTCTAATGGCATCGGTGTTGCGAAACCAAGCATTATAAAGTCTTCGTCTCCTGTATTCGTCATACCATGTGCTTCGCCAGGTAATGATACAATGATGTCGCCCGCTTTGATAGTTCTTTCCTGACCGCCGTTTGTATAGAATGTGCCTTCACCTTGTGTCACAATCCATACATCATCTGCGTTTTGGTGGGTATGACATTGTAGAGATTGACCTGGTTTCATGCACCAAACGGCACCAGCTGAATGTTCAGATTGATAAAAGACTGTCTTTTGTGCTGCTTCCTCAGAGAAGCGTGGTAGATCTTTCATGTTAAAAAAGCGTTGGTGTGTGTCGACCATTGATTATCACTTACAATATAATCCGGTGTGTCACCTGTGAGCGCTTTGACAACGTTACTTGCGGCAATTTCAGCCATCATATCACGTGCTTCAAATGTCGCATTTCCGATATGTGGTGTAATGACCACGTTATCCATAGATTTTAGTTCTTCAGTAATTTCTGGTTCGAATTCGAAGACGTCTAATGCGGCACCTTCGATTAAACCATCTTGTAAAGCTTTAACTAATTCAGCTTCATATACGATTGGACCTCTAGATGCATTAATCAAGTACGCTGTTGGTTTCATTTTTTTAATTTCGTTATAATCAATCATGTGACGCATGCTTTCGTTATAAGAACAGTTGATTGCGACGAAGTCAGCTTCTTTCAACAGTTCATCTTGTGATACATAGCGTGCACCAAGTTCTTGTTCTTTCTCTTCATGTCGAGATGGACCAGAATAAAGAATATCCATATCGAAACCTTTTGCGCGGCGAGCAACTGCTGAACCGATTTCACCTAGTCCGATGATACCGATAGTTTTACCTGAGACTTCACGTCCGCGGAAGAAGAGTGGAGACCAGCCGTTGAAGCCTTTTGTGCGGCATAACTGATCGCCTTCAGGGATGCGGCGTGCTACCGCTAATAAAATACCCATTGTCAGGTCAGCTGTTGCGTTAGTTGAAGCAATCGGGGTATTAGTAACATCGATACCACGTGCTCTAGCTGCTTGAATATCAATGTTGTTGAACCCCGCACCATAGTTTGCGATAATTTTTAAGTTCGGTGCAGCTTCAATAACTTTTTCACTTACATTTGTAGATAATAAACTGATTAAGCCTTCGGCATCTTTAATACGTTCAATCAATTCATCTTCAGTGATTAATTTGTCCCCAGTGTACATATCTACTTCAAAATGTTCTTTAAGTTGATTTAATCCTGCCTCTGGAATCGCACCTGCTACTAATACTTTTGTCATATTCAATCGCTCCTTTTAATTACTTTGTGAAAACTTTCACAATCTTTATCTATAGCTTATCATGGAATCAGAATATTAGAAGTGCATAAAGTGCTAAACTCACACCTCTATTTTGTGCGAAATGAACAAAAGTGCTACATAATCAGATGAAACCACTAAAAGATGTATTAAAATCGTAAAAAAGTATAGCACTCACTATGTCATAGATTCGATATGATGAAAGGGAACACCAATCATTTTTAGTACAAACAAAGACACACTGATCATGAAATGACTAAAATGAGGAGCAGACAACATGAAAAAGACTTTGTATTTAATCAGACACGGACAAACGTTATTTAATAAGAAACATCAGATTCAAGGTGCTTCAGATTCACCGTTAACGGAACTAGGGAAACAACAAGCTGCACAAGCGAAGCTGTATTTCGATCAATTAAACCTGACAGATTATGAGTTGTTTTCTTCTACACAAGAACGTGCCTCTGATACGTTTGAAATTTTATTTCCAAATGAACCTTATACAAGATTAAAAGGGATTAAAGAATGGAATTATGGATTGTTTGAAGGAGATCCGGAATTATTGAATCCGCCACATCAAAATGGCGTAGTTGATTTTGGTTCATTCTTTGCGGCTTATGGCGGAGAAACGATGGAAGAAGTTCAAACACGTACTGTGAAGACATTACATCGCGTATTAAAAGAGACGACGCATCGTAATGTAGTAGCAGCGAGTCATGGTGATATCTTATTCTTATTTGCGCATTATTGTTTGCCGATAGAAGCGGTAAAACAAATAAAGATAACGAATTGTTGTATTTTAAAATTTGAATATGAGGATGAAACTTTTACATTTGTAGAAGCGATTCATCCTGCTTAATCCAAAGAAAAAAGGGTTGGACGACTCCATCAGAAGTGTCCAACCCTTACTATTTTAGGTTTGCTATTCATCTATTTTAAAATTTTTATTCAGGTTTTAAGTCTAAAGTACCCATTTCTTCGCGTAATTCATAAATTTTATCTGGTGTTACGTCTTCGCCAAGTGGATCTACAACTTTCAATGTTGAGAATGTGCTCACAACTTGGCCACGAATCATTTTAAGGTATTCTTGTCTTAATTCATGTTGTTCTTGTTTTTCTGAAGTGCTCAATACCATTTCTTTTTCTTTATTAGCAAGTTCATTAATTCTATCTAAAATTTTCATATTATTATTGTTCCTCCTTGATTACGTTTGGTGGGAAATGTGGAATCACATAATCACCCAATTCTTTCATAATATCTTGGTACGTTCTTTCATGTGTGACTAATTTCAACATGATATGGTTTGTACCGATACGTTCATATGCTTTTAATACATTGATTAAAGTATTTCTGCCTAATCTATAGCCACCCTTAATGGGTTTGATTTTTTCATTCGGATCTTTTGATAAATCTAATGCGAGTGGATGCATGAATGGTTTGAATACATCATTATCATGCCAAGCTTGTAGTAAAGCTTTCTGCATTTGGAATTCTTGTGGATAAAACATCCAACCATCCATATTTTCTTTAATCCAGTCTAAATCTTGTTTCGCATTTCCCGTCGCAAAAATCGGGATATGGTGATGTTTTGGTAAAACTTGCAGACCAGAATCCTCATATAGCTCAAAGATTGAGTTTGAAATGTTTGGAGAATGGTCTTGCCACAGTGCATTCAAAGAAGAAACAGCATCTCTGAAATGATTATGCAAATTCTTCTCCTCTACTTTGAAAGCTGGAAACTCGAAAGAACGGTCTCCAGTCGCCAGTCCCATTAAAAATCTCTCGTTTGACACCAAGTCAAGAGTAGCGGCTGCTTTAGCAACGTGAATTGGATGACGTAATGTCGCAACAATACTAGCTGTTCCGAGAGCAATTTTATTCGTTTTAGCACTGAGGTAAGTTAAAAATACAAACGGATCGTAGTTTGTCGTTACTGGACCTAAGTGTGGACTATATAATGGGTTGTCTCGCACAAATAGGCTTGTAAATCCAAGTTCTTCAGCATACTGCGCTAATTCTGCTTGTTGATCAAACGACAATGCGATTTTTTCAGAGTTATCAAAAGGAATGCTTAAACCTAAGGTTAAATGACCCTTTTGAAACGTCCGCTTGAAACCATTGTGTTGTTCGATTGTTGTCACGTCTATCCCTCCTAACTTGATTAATCTGACAAACTTTAGTTCTTCTAACCAAGTTGTCTACAATTATTCTACAACGTATACACAACTAACACAAACCTTATGCTCACGCGGTTTGTCGATTTAGTCAAAAAAGGTCAAAAACGTTGATTTGACGCGGTTTTAAAATAAAAAACAAAAATAAAGCGTACAACTTTTAAGGGGTTTTTTAACAATTATGACGATGTGAACGAAATTAAATTTCTGAATATCAACATTGTTAAAACAGATCAGCAGTGAACATTTTAATTGTGAGCTATGATTAATCAATTCCAAATCAGTGAATAAATAGAGAGAGGTGAAGCGTAATGAAAAAAATTCTAATAGCAGTCACAAACACATCAAAATATCCAGATTTACCACGTCCAACAGGTGCTTGGCTTGGAGAAGTTGTACACTTTGCGGACGAGTTCTATAAAGCAGGTTATGAAATTGATTATGTAAGTCCTAAAGGTGGCTTTGTGCCCATTGATCCCGCAAGTTTACAAGAAGACTTCATGTCTGATGTAGATTGGAAGTATTATACAGATCATCAATTCATGACACAGTTAAATGAATCATTGAAACCAGAAGAAGTAAATCCAGATGATTATGAAGTGATTTATTACGCAGGCGGCCATGGTGTTGTATGGGACTTTGAAAAAGATAAAGGTCTCATTGAATTAGCTGAGAAAATTTATTCTAACGATGGCTATGTCACAGCTGTTTGTCATGGTCCAGCAGGTTTATTAAACATTAAAGATAATGGCCAAAACTTAATTAAAGGTAAGAAAGTCGCAGGCTTCTCTAACAGTGAAGAATCACAAATGGGTGTTACAGATAACTTACCTTATTTATTAGAAGATGCCTTAATTGATAAAGGCGCAAGCTATGAGAAAGGTGACGACTGGTCAAACTTTGTAGTCTCAGACGGTCGATTAATCACAGGTCAAAACCCTCAATCAGCCCAACAAGTTGCGTTAGATACGCTGAAAGCTTTAGGAAAATAAAAATGAATGAAGACTGTCCGTTATTAAGGACGTCTAAATTAAGATAAACAAAACCCTCTGAGTATGAAGTTTATGCTCAGAGGGTTGCTTAATATTATGAGATTAACCACTTGGATTAATCTATTTTATTGAGTTCGTTGATGACATGTTTCATATCATCATGAATGACTAAATCTGCGTCACTGTCATAAGGTGTCACATCTTTATTAATGATGACAAGATTTTCACCTTCAAAATTTGAGATTAAACCAGAGGCAGGTTGTACAACGAGTGATGAACCTAAGACAACGAGTGTATCGGCTTGTTTGATTTTGCTGATGGCGCTCATAATTGTCATTTGGTCTAACATTTCGCCATATAAGACGATATCTGGTCTGATTGGACTGCCGTCTTGTTCACTGTTACGTAAATGATGGTCGATGACGTAAGGTTTTGAATACTCATCGTTAGGATTGTTGATGCTGTAGAAGCGGTTTAAAGTACCGTGTAGCTCATCTACATTTTCACTGCCTGCATCTGAATGCAAACCATCAATATTTTGTGTGATAACACCGAGTGAACGATTTTCTTTTTCTAACTGTGCAATCCATTCATGCACATTATTCGGTTTTTTATCCGCAAATAATAAATACTCATGACAGAAGTCCATAAAGCCTACAGGATTATCTTGTAAGTAGTCATGACTTAATAAATATTCCGGAGATAAACCTTTTTCTGCGACAGCTTCATATAAACCGCCGACAGAACGGAAATCTGGAATACCGCTCGCAACAGAAATACCTGCACCTGTGAAAAAGACGATTTTATTCGAACTGTCAATAATCTCTTTTAATTGCTCAATTTTAGCATTCACACTGATCACTCCATTAATTATTCAATACATCTCGTGTATTGATCTACTCATATTAATTCTAAGATTAAGGGGATGTTTAAGCAAGTTTCCATAGTGTGAAAACATAAGCAACTATTAATGTAAGTATATATTAAGAAATCGTATAAAAAGTGAGTTTCCTCTTTGAATGATAGGTGTAAACTAATATAATGATAACTGTATAGTGATGAGGAAAGGTGAAGTGAATGAAAAAAGAGAGATACCCTGATTTAAATCATAAAAATAAATTAAGCCATTCATTTAAGTTTTCAAGTGCTGTTGTATTGTTAAGTACGACATTATTAAGTTATAACTTAACGTCTGCACCTACTGTGGTTGCGGAAGATCAGACAGATGTCAAAGCTACACAAAATTCCAATACCACAACACTCAAGTCGCGTATAGAAGCAGCAAAAAAAGAAATCGATTATATTAAAACAATGAATGACAGTGACAAAACTAAATTCAAAACAGATATCAATAAGGCTGAGCGTGTATCACAAATAGACGCAATCTTAAAAGATGTGAAAGAGAAAGAAGCGCAACTTAAAGAAGAGAAAGCAACTTCTGATTTAGAGAAAGATAATAAAACACAATCCAATACATCTACTCAAAATGATGAACAATCAGCTTCACTATTAAAAGAAGACGAAAATCGTTCTGAGACACAACCTGAATCTAAACCCACTCAAGGTACTGAAGAGACTGGTGTGTCAGATCGATTAGAAAAAGTGCGTGAAGATTTAAATCAAGCTTCACAACAAGCACAATCAAGTGATACAAGCACTTCATCACAAGTGGCAGATGCGCAATTAAATCAGGAAAAAGCCAATCAAAGTATTGATGCATTTATCTCAGATTTAGAAGCACTTTCTCATAAAGTTGATAATGGGAAACTAAATGATGGTGAAGCGAACCACTCTGACAATGAGGAAACTAAAGCGAACGAAGAGAATACACAAGCTTCACAAGCATTGAGTACGCTTAGACATGATATTGACCGTGTGACGACTGCACGAGAAACAACGAAACAAGATTTAGATCAATATGTCCAAAATAAAGAAGCGAATCTGCAAACGTTAGAAAACAGATTAGCTGAACGCAGCGAAATTTCACAAGATAAAGCACAACAGTTAAAAGATGAAATTGAGAAAACAAAAAGCAGTCTGAAACAACAAGATGCGATTATCTCAGATCATTTAAAATCAGCGTCTGACAAAAAACAAGCTGTTAAAGATATTATCGGCAGCACGGTAGATGAACAACGTGCACAACAACTTATTGACCGCATTGATACAAAAGGTAAAACAGATGCGCAAATTGCGAGCCAAGTGTTGAGTCAATTAGACGGACTCGGTTCATTCACAAGTGACAGCTTGCTTCAATCTATGTTTGATAAAGCGGATGATAAAGAAGCATTAATTCAAACACTGTTATCGACGAAATTTGATAAGAACGAAGCGGCAGATATGGCACGTCAAATTATGGCGAAACGTCCAGATAGTGCTGAACTCGTTCAACTATTAAAACAACGCTACGGTTCAGATGTTTCAGCGGATGAGATTATCGGCAACGTGATTGACCAAGCACATAATAAACGCCAAGCGATTGAAACGATTTTAGCCACAAAATTCAATGATGCGAAAGCACGTGCATTGGCGAATGTGATTGCGAAAAAAGACGATGCGAAAGCTGAATTGTTAAGTGTCCTCAAATCAGGACTTGATCAACCGCTTAACGATTTACTTCAAGCGGACCGTGATATCATGCGATTAAAATCAGATATCCGTCATATCTTTGATCCGTTAAAAGACACGCCAAGCTTGCTAGGTCAGTCTAACGGTAGTCTACTAGATAAAGGCTTATTAGGTGGTAAATCTGGTTTATTCGGTGGACCAAGTTTATTAGACAAGTTAGCGAATGGTGGCAGCGTATTAGATGGTATCCCTGATATTCCGAACCCATCACAAGGTCGCGCATTATCATTAGGCAGTTCATCTGATGATTTCTTAAGTGGACTATTTGATGACGAAGGTAACTTTGATTTACCAGCCACAGGTGAAATAGTGAAGAAATCTGCTTTACCATTAGGTGTTGCGTTAATTATCATCGGCGGCGGTCTTACATGGTTTGTGAAACGTCGTAAAGCGAAACAATCTTAATCAATTATAATCGAGTTAAAACAAATACGCTCCATTCAAAACCAATTTCTTGGTTCTTTGAATGGAGCGTTACTTTTGTATTATTTATCTTGTCCTTCAATATAACTTAATTCTGAAGCATCCTCTGCGTCGATTGTTCTATATGAAATCACACCTAAACCTTGAACGTTAGATTCAGAAATCACAATTGAACCATCACTGTTTACTTTTTCTACGAAAGCAACATGACCATAGATACTGTCTGCACCTTGTTGGCCAGCCTCAAAGACTACTGCAGTATGTGCTTTAGGTGTAGAAGAGACGTGGTAACCTTTACGTTCTGCACGGTTATTCCAATTACGTGCGTCACCTAAATCACCGCTGATCGTTTTGTTGAATTGCGGCATACGGTTGTAGACATACCATGTACATTGACCGTGTGGATAAGGCATATTGTCTGTAGTTTCCGCAAACGGTTTGAAGTCGCCTTCATGATCTTCATCGCTTGGTTGATAGTCTGCAAGGTCTGGCATTGTTTGCTTATCAAAGCGCGTTAAATCATAATGCTTAATCAAACTATTTAATTTATCTGCGTAGCGTGTATCTGTCGCATACGTACGTGATAAATGTCTTGTCGCATCACGATACGTGGCTGCTTCACTTTTCCAAGTCGGTTGATAAATTGTTGGATTGCCGTCGATACCGTTTTTGATTAAGTCTGCATAATCTTCAAGCGATTCTTTTTCACTTGGGTAACTGCGGAAGGCGGCTGAAATTTGATACATACTGCTTCCACTGTCTTCCAATGTATTGAAGTTTGCGGAATGCCCTTTATAAGCCCCTTTAATTCCGAACAAATTATAGTGCGGTGCACGCGCTAATGTACTGTTGCCTGAATCAGATTCTAAAATTGCTTGCGCAATCATCACAGAGGCATAGATATCTTCATCTTGGCCAACGTCATGGGCATCTTTCGCAATCGTTTTAATAAAGTCTCGTGTGTCTGTATTTTCAGCTACTGCGATGTCACCAGATTCACTACTATCTCTTGAGAGATTTGGTAATAATTCAAATGTCGCAGTTGTTCTGATATCTGAACGGTTTAGACCATCTTCAAAAGATTGTGCTGGTTTTTTCTTATTTTCCAATTGTGCTTTTGAAGGTAATTGTGGGTTAGAAGCATTGCTTGTGTCGTTCTGATTCGATTCTTGTTTGGATGTATCTTCAGATGATTGATTAGATTTGTTGTCATTTTGTTTTTGTGCGTCATAATCTGCTTTATTTTGTTTCGCGTCTTCACTGTATTGATCCAAAATAGATTCTAAGACACGGTCATCTGCTTTAGAAGATGTGTCATCTGTATCCTCTTTAGATTCTGTTTGTGTTGAATCAGCTGTGTTTTGATTATCAGCTGTATCTTCATTGTTTGAATTTGTTTCTGTTTCTTTAGGTTGTGTCGTTTGATTAGCGTCATCAGCTTGTTTTGGTTGTGTTGAGTCTTTGTTTTCTGTTGGTTGTTCAGTTTCTTCTTGATTATTGTTTGTGACATTGTTGCTGGCTTCATCTAGTTTATTAAAGATATCTTCGTCATCTTGAGAAGCTTCAGGTGTTGTATTTGAAGATGTGTCAGATGACTGTTCTTGGTTAGAAGGTGTATCTTCTTTAGGTGTTGTTTCGTTTGATGTAGTTGTACTGTCTTCTGATTGTTTGTCTGTTTCAATTGGTGTTTCTTCAGACGGTGTTTTTGTTTGTGGCTGACCTTGATAATAGGTTTCATTTTTATTGTCTAAAGCTTGTTCATTGCTAGCGTTAGAGTCGCTTGTCTCTTGATTGGTATCCGTAGTTTCAGAACGGTTTGAATAACTTGGGAAGAGACGGTTGAATAGGCTTTCGAAGCGGCTAGATGAATCTCGCTTCGGTGTAGATTTGAAGAAGTCTAATGTATGTGCGTCATAATCTGATTCAACCTCATTTCGTGTTGTGTTATCTGAAGGTGTTGAAGATGTATCTTTTGATTGTGTATTTGTTTCAGACTCTGACTCAACGTCATCTTTCTCATCTGATTTTAGAGATGTGTCTGAATCAGATGATTGCGTTTTGGATGCTTTATGTGGTTTAGATGTTTCTTTTTGATTTTCTTGTGTGTCCTGTTTAGTGTTTGAGGCACGGTCTGAAGATGATGCATCAGACTGTGAAGGTGCCGTGACTTTATCTGTTGTTTCTGCTTGTACATCACTTAAAGGGAAGGATGGAACTAACAATGAAGTAGAAAGCATACAGACCAATAATTTTTGTTTCTTCATGGAAATACCTCTCTTAAAATATATTAGTTTACTGTGTACAAACGGATGTTTGACTTGGTACACTAAAAGCAGTATTATGACTAGTTGTTGAAAGTTGTTAACTTTTAAAGAGTGACCCTACTAATGAGGCCATTATATCAATTTATTCAAGAGAAACAAACAGTAATTTGAAATTAATGTGAAACCAAAATAGATATAAAAATTTTAGAGGTGTACAAATGAAGAACGCGATACAGCTGTTCCTGATGGATTTAAAGAAAATTATCAAGCACCCGTCCGTTTTAGTGATTTTAGGCGGAATAGCCATATTGCCGTCCTTTTACGCATGGTTCAACTTAGATGCGACTTGGGATCCTTACGGTAATACCAAAAATATTAAAATCGCAGTCGTCAATGAAGATAAAGGCGATAAAGTCCGAGGCAAACAAATCAATGTCGGGGACACTATTGTCGATAACTTGAAAAAAGATGACCACTTTGACTGGGAGTTTGTCAGTCGGAAAAAAGCAGACCATGATTTGAAAATGGGTAAATATTACGCCGCCATGTACATACCAGACAAGTTTACACATGAAATTACTGGCACACTGAGAAAAGACCCGCAACAAGCGAACGTTGAATACAAAGTGAACCAGAAATTAAACGCGATTGCGCCGAAAATGACAGATGCGGGAACGAGTGCAATTGTTCAAAAAGCGAATGAACAGTTTAATGAAACAGTGACAAAAGCATTGTTAGATGAAGCCAATCGTTTGGGTGTGAAACTTGAGGAAGAAATACCAACGATTAATAAAATTCAAAAAGCAGTGAAGACTGCGAATGATTCAGTACCGAAAATTAATGAGTTCGCGAAAAAGATTCTGTATCTTGACCAAAACCAAGATCAATTAGATGAATACGCAGATAAATTCCGAGGTTTAAATCAATATAAAGGAGATATCTTAGACGCGCAGGATAAATTAAACGCAGTGAATTCAGCCATTCCAGCATTGAATGAACGTGCAAAGTTAATCTTAGCGTTAAATGAATATTTACCGAATATAGAGCGTGCCTTAGATGTCGCTTCAAATGATGTACCGCAAGCTTTCCCACGTATTAATCGTGGTGTAGACATCGCAAGTAATGGTGTCACAGCTGGCAAACAAGGTTTAAATGAAGCACAAGGTTACTTATCAGCGGTAAAACAACGTGTAGGCAGTTACCAACAAGTGATTGATAACGCACAAGAAGTCGATCAAAATGTGCAAAATGAATTAAACCGTAGAGCACAAACTGCACCACAAAGTACAACAAATAATGGACGTTTCTCTGGCATACGTACTTCACAAATGAGTACTAATGGTGAGAATTCAAATAACACGGATACGATTAATCCAAATGATGCGAATGCGATGGAGTCTTCATTATCAAAAGCACTCTTATCACTTTCTCAACAAACAGAACAACAATCAGAAGCGAGCCAACAAGATTTAGCAGCGCTAGAAGAAGTAACTTATGGTATTTTAGCGTCTGACAAACCTCAAGAATTTGAAAGTACGTTAGATAACTTGATTGAACGTCTGCAAGTGACAAGCAAGACCAACCAACAACTGATTGATATCTTGTCTGAACTAGAAAATCGTGAACATGTTGACTTATCTAAAGAAATTCAAACACTAGAAGCAGCAAATAACAGAGTCAATCATGTGATTAAGCTCCAAAATCAATTGAGAGATGCCTTGAAACAAGGTAGTTCTGGTAAAGCTGAAGCAGTAAAATTATTAAAAGAAATTCCGAATGTTAATGATGCATTAAGTGATTTAAGAAACTATATTAAATCAGACTTGAATCAACGCTTAATCAATGTGTCACAAGACATTATGTCTGTCTTGAATACAGGAGAGGCAAAACTTTCTACCGTTCAATCTAAGCTGAATACGATTCAACAAGTGATTGATGAAGGCCAATCTATTTTAGATGTTGCAGGTGATCGTATTGAGACAATCCAAAGTGTCTTACCGCAATTAGAACAACGTTACTTAAATGCGGTAGCGACTGCACAACGTTATTATCCGCAGTTTAAACAAGGTGTGGAACGTGCTGCATCATTCGTGAGAAATGACTTGCCTGGTCTAGAACAACAACTTGCGGACACTACCGCAACTGTTAATGCGAATCTGCCGACACTGTTTGATCGTTATGACCGTATTGTGCAATTGTTAAATGAAAATCAACCACAAGCGAAAGAAGATTTGCATAAGTTAGCTGAATTTATCAGAAACGACTTGCCGGATCTTGAGAAAGATTTAGCGAAAGCTAATAAGCTCTTTGATGAAGTGGAAGATGATGACGCAGTAGATAAGTTAGTGGATTTACTGAAAAATGACTTGAAGAAACAAGCAGATGTCATTGCGAATCCGATTAAGATTCATGAAAAAGATATCTTCCCAGTCAAAGACTACGGTTCAGCAAGTACACCATTCTACACAGCATTGTCTATTTGGGTTGGTGCGTTATTGATGGTGAGCTTATTGACGACAGATAATAAGCATGTTGCGGACTTGCCGGGTATTACTACTAGAGAAACTTACTTAGGAAAACTTGGTCTGTTTTATATTATCGGTATTCTTCAATCGTTAATTGTCTCTATTGGAGATATTGTGATTTTGAAAGCCCAAGTTGAACATGTGGCGTGGTTTATCGGGTTATCTGTGATTATTTCACTCGTCTTTGTGACGATTGTTTATACACTGGTATCATTACTTGGAAACCCTGGTAAAGCCTTAGCGATTATCTTGTTAGTCCTACAAATCGCAGGTGGGGGCGGTACGTTCCCAATTGAAGTTACACCGCATTTCTTCCAAGCGATTCATCCATACTTGCCGTTTGCGTATGCGATTGATGTGATGAGAGAAGCGGTCGGTGGCTTTGTGCCTGAAATTTTAACCAAAAAACTAGTGATTCTTCTGATCTTCGGCATCGCATTCTTTATTATCGGTATTATCTTTAAACCAATCACAGATCCGATTATGAGAAAAGTGTCAGAAAAAGCAGAAGAAAGTGATGTCTTAGAATAAGATAAAACAACATACACACGGTAAATAGGAGACTTGAAGTCAGCTTTGATTTCAGGTCTCTTTTTATACTTTTGTTTATCTTAAAGAACGCAACACTTTATATCAATTAACAAATTATTTACTTAAAATTAATTTGAGATATTCAATTGGTTGTGGGTATAATGACCCTAACAAATAAAGGGGAGGCATACGATGGAGAATCAATCGAATCAAATTATTGAAAGCTATAAACAATTTTGGATTCGCTTTTTAGATGTGAATGGACGTTCAGATCGAGCGGATTATTGGCATCCATTTTGGATTAACTTTTTAATTTCAACTGTGTTAGGGGCACTTTCAGGAGGTTTATTAAGCAGTATCTTTGGCATTGCGATTATAATCCCATCTTTCACTGTGATGGTTAGACGTTTACATGATACAAACCGTACAATGTTATTTGCGATTATTTCATATATCAGCGGTTTTATCGCTTCAGTTGGAACACTTGTTTTCTTCTTTGGCGTTGTCTTGGCAGCGAATGCGAGCGAAGGTTGGGTACTAGGTGCCACAGCATTCGCAGGTGTCTTCGGTATTGTGGTTGCTGGTTTAGTTACACTTTATATTATCTACTTATTGGTACTGCCAGGGGACAAAGCACCGAATAATTACGGTGATGGCGGCAGTAGTAAAGCTGTTTCAAATAATCCATTAGCACAAGATGCAGAAGTTGAATAACAAACGATTAATTTGAATATATTTATTGAACAAAAACTAAGAAGCTCTGAAGGATATCAGTAATTAGATTTCCTTCAGAGCTTCTATCTATTTTCAATCAAGTGTTATTTAAACTAGTTGTGTTTTAAGATTATGATTAATGGCGTAAATCAATAACCATACGGCCGTTGATTTTACCTTCTTCCATTTCTTTGAAGATATCTTGAACATCTTCCATTGGACGTAATTGTGTTTTTGGCACGACTAGACCTTCAGCACCAAATTGGAAAGCTTCTTTTAAGTCTTCACGTGTACCTACTAGTGAACCTACAACACGAATACCGTCTAATACCAAACGTGGAATTGATAAGTCCATAGATTCTGTTGGTAAGCCGACTGCGACTACAGTACCGCCAGCACGTACAGATTCAACAGCTGCGTTGAAGGCTTGTTTAGCAACCGCTGTAACAACTGCCGCATGTGCACCGTCTACATGTTCTTGAATGTATTTTGCGACATCCACTTCTTTAGGGTTTAAAGTAACATCTGCATCGTATTGTTTCGCAAATTCAAGTTGACTGTCATTGATATCGACTGCGATAACTTTCGCATTAAATACTTTTTTGGCATATTGCAAAGCTAAGTTTCCAAGTCCACCTAAACCGAATAAGACAAGCCATTCACCAGCACGTACGCCTGATTCTTTAATCGCTTTGTATGTTGTGACACCTGCACATGTGATACTGCTGGCAGCTTCTGATGATAAACCATCTGGAACTTTAACAGAATAGTCTGCAGTAACGATACATTCTTGTGCCATACCGCCATCTACAGAATAACCAGCGTTTTTAACTTCACGACATAGTGTTTCACGACCTGTAGTACAATATTCACAGTGGCCGCATCCTTCAAAGAACCATGCCACACTTGCACGATCTCCTACTTTTAAGCTTGTAACACCTTCAGCGACTTCTTTTACAATACCGATACCTTCATGACCTAAAATAGTGCCAGTTACATCGCCAAAATCAGCATGGGCAACATGTAAGTCTGTATGACAGACACCACAACATTCCATGTCTAATAATGCTTCGCCGTATTTCAAAGGGCGTAATGTTCTCTCAGTAACTTGGGGTTGATGATCTTTACCTACTACAATTGCTTTCATTTAGAAAACCTCCTTACTTAATCAATACTATTATATTAATATTGAGAGCAATAAGGTTATCGTAAATAAGGCTAATTTAGTAACTTTTATATAAGTATTTAAGCGTTAAAGATAGTGCTCTGAGACATATCTACTAAGCATGTTAGCCATAATATTTGAAGATCTCAGTAATATTAAATGTAAGGCATCATCTAAGCTGATAATATCTCCTTCTCTAATGTCGTTGAGGTTATCTTCAGCCATGTCTTCAGCCTTAACAGTTAAATTTTTATTTAAATCCAGTGGATAATCTAAAGCGGTCAACAACGTCAATAGCTTAGTTAGGCTTGCGGGGGTATTGCGCGCATTACCGTTTTTAGAAATAAGAATTTCTGGTTTGAAACGTGTGAATAAATAAGGATTACATGATGGGTATTTTAAAACTGTATAAGCTGTTGTATCTACACCATCTAGAGAACCTTTATTTAAAAGATAATCAATAAGTAACTTAGCTTGATGGAATCGATTTCCTCTCGCTTTAAGCAAAGTTACGATATAGACAGTCTCACCATCATAGATTAAAAGACATAGGTTTTTTATAAAGCCCACAGTTCCAGTTTTGCCGCCTAAAATATCGTAATATTGATTCAGTTTTTCATTATCTACTCTTGTTGTGAGATCCATACGTCTTGCATTAGGACCCTTAACCCAGAATGAATAATGCTTCTTCTTCCAAATTCTCACAATATCCACATTCGCACTCGCATGTAGTGTTAACAATGACAGATCATAACTCGTTGATAGTTGATACTTTTCCGTTAAACCCGTAGGATTTTTAAACATAGAACGAGACATACCAATACTAGCTGCTTTTTCATTCATCTTCTCAACAAACATTTGAATTGTCTTTGGCTTTTCCACACTGATGCTCCTTTGTTGTAATTATCAATATATTACTATTGTATATCAATCAAAGGAGAATTAGTTGTGTATATAAAAGCTGTAGAAAATTTGTTACAAGTGATACTTAGTCAAAACAAGGACAGGCGTAAGTTAAATGATATTATGATTTTAAGGTCTTATCTTTGTAGATTGCATAACGTCTTACTAATTCAATTGTCATCATCCATACTACATGACCAAATAATTCAGATAGATGTTCGTCAAATGGTTGATCCCAAGGTGCTGGAACAGTTTGAATAACAGGCATAATCAATAAATGGAAAGCTACCCATATAAAGACGCCGAATAGAGCACCATAACCTGCATAAACAATTGGATGTTTTTTAGCTAAATAAATATAAATTATTGCAATCACAATAGAGAAACTATAGTGAACGATAAAGCTGACCCACGGTAACATTTGTTCTGAAAATTGATAGGTTTGGTGTGTAAAATCTTGCGAAAATCCAAATTGCTGCAATAACTGTTGGGGTGGGTTAGTAGCATTTCTTTCTGGAGTACGAGGTGGAAACATGACTTCCCAACCTAATTTGACAATTCCTGATAATAATCCTGCAATGACCGCAGTGTAGATAAATTGAAATGTAGAACTTGTTTTTTCTTGATGCATAAAATTCTCCTCCTTAACAATAATCTTATATTAGCATGGTAAGGTTGTGTATAATATAACAAATTCAAGAAAGTTGAAGCTCAATTAGCAAGATAAGAAATTGTGTTTAATATAAAAGATAGGAATTTTTATTAAAGTACCTTAAACTAAATATAATAAATAGGAGGTGGTTTCTATGATTGAAAGACAAATTAAATTAATACAACTTTTTATTAATAATGCAGAACAGTATCTTACGTCTGACGATACAGCCACTTTCTTGAATGTATCGAATCGCACCACGAGAAATGATATTAAAGCAGTGAATACAAACTTTATGAAAGATTTAATAGTGAGTGTAAAACCAAGAGGTTATCAAATCAACACTGAGCAATATACTATTAAAGAAGTTGAAAAACGACTCGAAGAATATACTGATAAAGACCATAAAATACTAGTAACTTTAGGTTATCAACTATTGATGAATGATACTCAATTAACATTACATCAATTAGAAAAAACGTATCATCTGACTAAGAAAGAAATACTTGATTATATTGGACGTATTCATGCCTGGTGTGAAAAGTTTGATGTAGCTATCAATGTTAAGCCCCGCAAAGGTATAGAAGTAGTAGGAAGTCAGACTAACCTAAACAATGCCACACTTCATTTAAATCAGCTTTCTACGCGTAATCATCGTGTAGAGTCACTTATATTAGACGAGTTGCCTAGAGCGCATGTAGATACAATCACACAAATTATAAAACGTAATCTCAATGACTTTGACATTAAAACTTCAGATATTCAAGTTGAACAGTTATTGATTCATTTGATTTTAATTATGAAGAGAAGCTTTACAGAGAATATCAACGGGGGGTTAAATGAAGAAGCATTATTAATTTCAAATAAGATTATTGAAGAAATAAACCTTAAGTTAGGCTACACTTTAAATTTACAAGTGACTAAACTGTTCTCATTTTTTATTAGCTATCACTTTAATAAGTTTGACTTAGGCGTGCAACAACTATTTATAGAAAGCTATATTAACCGAATGATTGAACGTATGGAAGAAAGAGTAGGCATACACTTTACGCAAGACCAAGTGCTAAAAGAGAACCTCTATTCCCATTTTGGACGACATATTTAAGAATTATGAAAGAGGTTTACCTTAACAATCCACTGACTAAAGAAATTAAAGCACTATATCCGTTCATTTTTAACGTACTTTATGATATTGGGCAACAAATGACAGAAGAAGCGGGTGTAGAATTAACTGAGGATGAGATTGCCTTTCTGACAATACATTTTCAATCTTCAATTGATCGTAATGAACAATATCATTTAAATGTGGTGATTGCCTGTTATTATGGAATTGGTATCTCTCAATTACTTGCTACAAAAGTTTCGAAGTTAAGTGATCATATTAAAGTTAAAGATACGATTAGATTGGAAGATATCGATCATTATGATTTCACAGGAATTGATATGCTAATCACAACTCATGATATTATTATTGATCAACTTACAGAAGATGTAGAGTTACTTCAGGTGTCACCGCTTTTAAGCGATGATGATAAGCATCAATTAGAAACATTTATGGCCAAAAAGTTAAAACCAGCTATGAAGTCAGATGAGTTTTCAGGTGTGAACTTTATAGTTGAAACAGAAAGTGAAAAAGCATTTAATACTGCTTCTATATTTGAAAAAGCACAAGACATACTGAGTAATAATCATGCTGTATTAGAAGGGTATATCGAAAGTGCTTTAGAACGTGAGAGAATGTCTTCAACCTATATAGGAAATCAAGTTGCTATACCGCATGGCAACCCTGAGAAAGTATTAAAGTCTCATGTCATTGTTTTTAAAAGCACTAAAGGTTTCTATTGGAAAGAGCACCAAGTTAAATTAGCTTTCTTCTTAGCAACGACTAAACAAGATATTCAACTTACAAAACGTATAATTCAAACTATCGCACAACTGGATGAAAAAGCTATAGATGAGCTTATATATCTTGAAGCACAACCATTTAAAACTAAACTAATGAAAATGATTAAAGGATAATTGCCACTAGTAACGGTAATTATCTTTTTTTATGTCTTGGTGTTAGCGCTTACACTTTAACTAAGGAGCGTGACTCACATGAAAATATTAGCGATTACGTCTTGTCCGAATGGTATCGCTCACACATATATGGCTCAAGAAAAATTAGAGCAAGCAGCTAAAGAGATGGGTGTAGATATCAAAGTTGAGACACAAGGCGGCGTAGGTGCAGAAAATGTATTAACAGCAAAAGAAATTAAAGAAGCAGACGGTATTATTATTGCGGCAGATAGACAAGTAGACTTATCACGTTTTAACGGTAAACGTTTAATTAACGAAAATGTCAGAGAAGGTATACATCATCCAAAAGAATTAATACAACGTATTATCGATAAAGATGCACGTATTTATCATCATGAAGGTGCTTCAGAAGATGACAGTTATGAAGAAGAAGAGAAGAAGAGCGGCGTACAAATGATTTACCAACACTTGATGAATGGTGTGTCCTTTATGGTGCCTTTCATCGTCGTTGGTGGATTATTGATTGCCATTGCCTTAACGCTTGGCGGTGAACCTTCAGCTAAAGGTTTAGTCATTCCAGATGATTCATTTTGGAAATCTATAGAGAAAATCGGAGCATTGTCATTTAGCTTTATGGTACCAATACTAGCAGGTTATATCGCTTATAGTATTGCTGATAAGCCAGGGCTCGTACCAGGTATGATTGGCGGTGCTATTGCAGCAGACGGAAGTTTCTATGGCAGTGAAGCTGGTGCAGGATTCCTAGGCGGTATCGTTGCTGGTTTTATCGCTGGTTATGTTGCGAAATGGATTAAAAACGTTAAAGTGCCTAAAGCTATGGCACCAATTATGCCGATTATCATTATTCCAATTTTAGCTTCATTAGTAGTTGGATTAATATTTGTCTTTGTTATTGGTGCGCCAATTTCAGGCGTATTTACAGCATTAACTGGTTGGTTAAAAGGTATGCAAGGCGCGAACATTGTTGTTCTCGCACTCATTATTGGTGCCATGATTGCATTTGATATGGGTGGTCCAGTCAACAAAGTAGCATTCTTATTCGGTTCAGCATTAATTGCTGAAGGTAACTATGCAGTAATGGGTATGGTAGCGGTTGCGGTATGTACGTCTCCAATAGGTTTAGGGTTAGCGACATTTATTCAAAAACGTAAATTTAATAACTCAGAACAAGAGATGGGTAAAGCGTCATTCACAATGGGGCTATTCGGTATTACTGAAGGCGCGATTCCATTCGCTGCACAAGATCCGCTTCGTATCATTCCAGCAAATATGATTGGGGCTATGGTGGCAGCAGCTATCGCAGCTTTAGGTGGCGTAGGAGACAGAGTAGCTCACGGCGGTCCTATTGTTGCAGTATTGGGTGGCATTGAGCACGTGTTGTGGTTCTTCATTGCAGTTATTGTCGGTAGTTTAATCACTACAGCAACAGTTTTATTATTCAAGAAAAATGCACCGACTGCTGTACTTGAAGGAGAAGGTGTAACAACAGAACTTTCTGATAAACAAGATCCGCAAACAAATATAACTCAAACACAAACAGAACCGGTATACGCAGACACAAATACAAACGAAACACAAGAAACAAAAGAAGGTACTGTTTTCCATAAAAGCCTAATCGAATTAACTAACAGTGAAATGAAACGCGATGATGTAATCGATCGACTTATCACAGAACTAAAAAACCAAAACTATGTTGAAGACTTTGCTCAAGTAAAATCCTCTGTATTAAAACGTGAATCTGAATCTACGACAGCTATCGGTATGAACGTAGCCATCCCACATGCGAAATCAGATGCAGTCAAACAACCTGTAGTTGCAGTATTACAAAATAAAAACGGTATTGAGTGGGAAAGTTTAGATGGCTCATTACCTAAGATCGTGTTCTTAATTGTCGTACCTAACAACAGTAATGATACACATCTAAAATTATTACAACGATTATCTAAGACTCTTATGGACGATGAAACACGTGAAAAATTAATCACTGCAGAAGACAAAGAGACAATTTACGACATACTAAAAGCAATATAAAGGATGATAACGTATGGTATTATTTCTAAAACCAGTATTTCAAGAACGTATTTGGGGAGGCACAGCATTAAAACAATTTAATTACGACATTCCAAATGATTTAACAGGTGAATGTTGGGCGATTTCAGCCCTGCCACACGGCTCAAATGTGATTGAGAATGGTGAGCATCAAGGTAAAACGTTAGAACAAGTGTGGAATGAAGATAGAGCATTGTTTGGAAATGACCAAAAAGACGAGTTTCCACTTTTAACAAAAATTTTAGATGCGAATGATAAATTATCTGTTCAAGTTCATCCAGATGATGCATACGCGAAAGCACATGAAGGCGGCTATGGTAAGACTGAGTGCTGGTATATTTTAGACGCTAAAGAAGATGCAGAAATTATATATGGTGTTAATGTAGATAATCAAGAAGATTTAGAGCGTATGATAGATAATAAAGAATTCGAAGGTTTATTCCATAAAGAAAAAGTAAAACCTGGTGATTTCTATTATGTACCAGCAGGTACTGTTCATGCGATTGGCGCAGGGATACTAATTTTAGAAACACAACAATCATCGGATACAACGTATCGTATTTATGACTATGACCGTAAAGATAAGCATGGTAATACACGTGAATTACATCTTGAACAAAGTAAGGCAGTCATCGATGTAAACCAAACAAATCCAAATACAAAACCAATTCACGAAACACGCGATGGGCAAGCATTTACACAATTTGTATCAAATGAATTCTTCACTGTAGAGAAATGGGATATTCAGGGTGAATTGATTTTCAAAAAGCCGTATGAGTATTGTTTGATCTCTGTGATTGAAGGAAGCGGAGAAGTAATTGTAGATGGCCAATCAAACACTATAGACAAAGGTACACATTTTGTCATAACTTCAGAAGATTTAGATATCACATTCAAAGGTGATATGAGTATTATAGTAAGTCATTCATAAATATTTGTATGAACTAATGAAGAGTTGAGACAGTTTTGGCTGTTTTAGCTCTTTTTTTACTTTGCGAGAAAAAATATTACATTTAAAAATTATAAAGTAATTTATAGATAAAGGTGGTATAATATCCAAGGGTAAAGAACCTAGCATGAAATAGATAGAAGCATGTGAAGCCGCCTCGAGCCTTAAATGGAGTTATCGGGGGAGGTGATAGTATGGATATTACACCAATAGAAATTCATTTGAATTTTGAAAATGTATGTTCCGTTGTTTTAGTGCCTTTTTTACTAAAAGGAGCTATCAATAAGATGGAAAAAATAACTTCTGTACTAACGGACAATTAAGTCAGAAGTTAACTAACCATTTAGATTCGTTAGAGTTTCACAAGATCCATTGTGAGCCTTTATTAAAGGCTAAGTAAGTTCCAGCTTGTTTAGCTCTTTATATTGTATTTATATAATGTAACAATTATACAATAAAAGTAAATAAAAATATAAAATAATTATTACATATTGATATGAGCGTCGGCTTGAACATATGGTTAAAATAGCTTCGAAGTGGTAAAACTCAATGCGTTAAGTTTCTTTATTGAATCTTAAGTTGATAAAATTGGGATGTAACATTTTTGGAATACTGAATAATTTTTTGTTTGTGAAGGTAAGAGAGATGGAGGAATGGAAATGAGCAAAAAATTTATTAACGCATCAATCTATAAACATGATGATGCCTCTGAAATCTTAGTAGAGAACGGCAAGTTTGTGGCGTTCGGCAATGATTTAGGCGATGCGGATGAAGTCATCGATTTACAAGGGCGTTTAGTTCTACCACCTTATGTAGATTCACACTTGCATTTAGATTACTACTTTACAGGACAAGATCCTAAAATCAAAAACGAATCAGGTACGCTATTTGAAGCGATTGATTTATGGAATGATTATAAAAAAGGTACGACAAAAGAAGAAATGAAAGAACGTATGCGTAAAGCAGTCAATGATGTCGCAAGTTACGGAACACAATATATCCGTGCACAAACAGACTGTACAGACCCTAACTTAACAGGGATTAAAGCGGCAATTGAAGTCAGAGACGAATTGAAAGACAATATCACGATTCAAGTGGTCGCATTCCCACAAAATGGTATGTATTCATTCGAAGAAGACGGTAAAACAGGCCGCGACTTAGTAGAAGAAGCATTGAAACTAGGTGCTGACTGTGTCGGAGGTATTCCACATAACGAATGGAGTCCTGAAGACGGTGCAGAATCAGTGAAAGAAATCGTACGTCTTGCGATTAAATATGACAAATTGATTGATGTACACTGTGATGAAACAGATGATGCAGAAGCACGTTATCTTGAACAATTGAACGCAGAAGCAATGAAACAAGGCTATGGCCCTTATACGACAGCTTCTCACACTTGTTCATTCGGTTCAGCAGATGATGCGTATGCATTCCGTATGATGGGCTTATTCCGTCAATCTGGCTTGAACTTTGTTTCATGCCCAACAGAGAACTTATTCTTACAAGGACGCCAAGATACGTATCCTAAACGCCGTGGTTTAACACGCGTAAAAGAATTTGTAGATAACGATATTAACGTCGCATTTGGTCAAGACTCTATCGTAGACCTATGGTATCCAGCAGGTTCAGGTAACTTGATGAATATCTTAGATAATGGTCTGCATGCGACACAATTAATGCGTGAACAAGACTTCCCACGCAACTTTGATTTAATCACTTACAACGGTGCACAATTAATGCGCATTGAAGATGAATACGGTTTAGATGAAGGCAAACCTGCTAACTTTATCGTAGTAGATGCGCCAACAGTATTTGAAGCACAAAGACGTCGCTCAGACTGCCTAGCGTCTGTACGTCATGGTGAATACTTGTTCAAGAAAGCATTACCTAAATATGAAACAGAACTAGATGTTACACGTAAAACAAAATAAAAATAGATTCGAAAAAATGAGCGGAACCTGTGAGATTCTGCTCATTTTTACATATAGAATGATTATTTACGTCGTTTCATAATAATATAGATGATTGCAGTCAGTAATATGACGCCGCCTATCATGACAAGCGCACCTAAAATCAAAGTACCCCAGTGCGTTACTGGCTCAACTTCAACAGAAGGTGCATGATAACCTTTAAGGAATTTTCTAGGATAGTCTACTTTTAATTGTTCATCTTCAATAATTTTCAAGTCATATTTAGCTTTGTCTTTAGGCACCAGATCATATAAATCTTTTTTTACTTCATACGTCTTACCATCAATTTCATGTTCACCTTTAGAGATAACTTTACGGTATTCATAGTTTTTGAAAGCTTCTTCCGTTAAAGCATTCGCAAGCTTTTGGCGTGCATGTTTCGCAGCTTCATTAGGATAAGGTTGTACATTCATAACAACTGTGTTGATACGTAGTTCTTTTTGTTTGGCTGTTAATACTAAATTGTAGCCATTTTCACTCGTACCTGTTTTTAGACCGTCAGCATTTACAATTTTTAATGCATCTGGACCATGCGGTAACGATAAGTTTGTATTTTTTAGTGTTTTACCATACTGTTTGTCGGTTTCTAACTTTGAGTAATTGAGTACCTCAGGATACTGTTTCAAGATTGCTTGAGAAAGTATTGCCATGTCTTGTGCTGTACTTTGAGAAGTTGTTTCACTTTTATAAGCTTTTGGGATAAATTGATGAATCAATTGGTTATTCGCACCACTTGGATTAGTAAAATGTGTATGATGCATCCCTAATTGTTTCGCTTTGTGGTTCATGCGGTCTGTGAATTTAGAAATATCACCATCCACATGGTGTGCAAGTACTAATGTCGCAGCGTTACTAGACTCTAACATGGCTTGTTTCAACAATTGGTCTACAGTATAGGTTTGTTTATTTTTTAAAGGAAATGTCGTCAAATTCGGGAGTTGAGACATTTGTTCATAAGTTGGTGTGATTTTAACTTTATCTGACAGGTGAGCGTTACCTTGTTTGATGTCTTCTAATATTAAGTATATGGTCATCAACTTTGCGGTAGAAGCAGGGTCGATGTTACGTGTGCCGTGATAATCATACAAAATTTGTCCCTGTTCGGTAGTCACATAGGCACTTTTAGGATCAAACTGTTTTTGAATCGTTTGATGGTTTTCTTTCGCAACGTCTATTGGCGTCCGTTCAGCGTGAGCGGTAGGTGCAATCAGTATATTCATTAAGAACATAACTGACACAATGATGCTTATAACTCTTTTCACAATGTATGGCCATCCTTTTATAAGATAATATACTCTTACGTTACTATAAGAGAATACTGTATTCAACAAGATTTAAATAAGATTTATTAATAAAGCATAAACTTAATAAAACTACACTTCAAACTCTTTTATAAACAAGTCAAGAAGTGTAGTTAATATGATGATTAGTCTAAAGTATAGAATGGATTATCTGAAACATTCGGACCGCCTTTTAAAATCGCACGGTTTAATTCAATGACTTCACCATTATGGTTTAACGTAAATTCACCTTTAATAATAATTTGGTTATCTTTGCCGATTGAGATTTCTGTGTGTTCGTGATGTTCATTTGGTTTACCGTCTTTACGATGATATTCCAACGCACCGCTTGGACAACGTTCTACGACTTCTGCGATTTGATCAGCTGTCGCATTCGCAGGGTCAATCCAAGGGCGTTTCTTTGTATCAAAAACTTGTGGTAATCCTTTCACACATTCAGCTGCATGGATACAACGCACAGGTTCAAAAGAGACATCAATTGTTTCACTAGTATAAGTCTTTCTCATTTTATCACTCCTCATATTATGCCAAATACTTAAGTTCAATATAGCACACAAATAAGTTGTTTAAAATTAATATAATATGTTATACTATTGAGAATCATAATCAGTATTGTAAGATAAGTTAATATTCTTGCTTTTAAGAGGTGCACAAGGTAATATCAAATTAATAAAAAGAGGGAAGTGATCTCAATGACAGAAGTAAAACACGGACACAATAAATTTTATGTGGGCCAAGACGAAAATAACTATCAAGCACAGATGACATATGTCCCAACAGGTCCAGACTTATTTATTATTGATCATACAGAAGTATCAGAAGCATTACGCGGCCAACGTGTAGGCTATGCGATGGTAGAAGCAGCAGTCAATTATGCAAGAGAAAATAATATGAAAATCGTCCCATTATGTCCATTTGCGAAAAGTGTCTTTGATAAAACACCAGAATATGCGGACGTATTAAATAACTAATACATTCTATACACACGACTTATGATAACAAGCAGACTTCTTCTTTAGAGAGGTCTGTTTTTTTTGTCTTAATCATTGAATATAAAAAAATGAAAGCGTCGACATTTTGAGTAAACCAGTTTATGATATGGATGAGAATGATAAATGGGTTTACTAATTTATGTAAAGGACTGAACAACAATGAACAACAACTTAGTATTTAATACCTTAGTATTTCAAGCAAAAATTAACAGTGGTTTGAAGCAAGTTGAACTTTTTGATGATATTGTATCTTTAGGTTTCAACAAAATTGAACCTAGAAGAGAGTACTTCATAGACATCGACAAAGAAATTCCTGAGATGCGTAAAGCAGCGGAAAGTAAAAACATTACGTTATTTTATAGCGTGCCCGATTATATATTTTTAGATGACGGTGAATTAAACCCTAAAATTTTCGAATATTTTGAAGAAGCTAAACGTCTTAATGTGGCTAACGTAAAGATGTCAATTGGAAATTATCGACATTTTAGTCAATTAAAACAACTGAATTTTATTAATGATCAACCATTTAACTTTACGGTTGAAAATGATCAAACACAACAGTCAGGAACGATCAATAAGATTAATCAATTCTTACAAGATGCTAAAAAAGCTAAATTAAATATAGGTTATACATTTGATTTGGGTAATTTCCGATATGTTCAAGAAAGTGAAGTTGATGCGGCTGACACATTAGGATTATATGTTACTTATATTCACTTGAAAAATCTAGCAGAACAAGACAGTAACTTTATCGTTGTATCCTTAGATAAAGGTATTATTGATTGGAAATCAGTAGTTGAAAAACTACCAACAGGGCTACCAATAGGTCTTGAATATCCTTCAAGCGATGTTAATGAAGTATTAAGAGACAAGCAGTCAATTGATGTGTTAGAAAATGAAAGAAAGTAGCGATAGTTGCTGAAAAGTTTGCTTATGCAAGTATGAGCTCATCACAATCGCATTCTTTACATGCGAAACATCAGTGATATTTCAAAAAACAAATAAAAGCTGAGACAAAGTATGCTTTAATACATGTCTCAGCTTTTCATTTATTTATTATAGCTTTTCAATATGTCCTTGAATGACGCTCGCATGTCCTGTGTGTGCAGTGCCTTCTTTACGTTCAATATCTCTTTTTTCTAGACTATGGATTTTAACAGGAAGGTCTTCAAGATAACCTTTGATTTCATCTACTTCATAAAGCATGGCTTTGTTTGGTGGGCCACCTGTTTTATTTTCGAGTTGTTCTGTTGAATAAAGTTCAAAGTAACTATGACCTTCTGATTTTAAAGGTTTGATTAAGTTATTGAACATCCCGCGTTTACCTTCTGGAGGAACATGTCCGAAGATATTCACGCTATAATCATAGGCATTTTCTGCAGTTAAATCAGACGCAGTGATATCACCATAGTTCGCATCGACTGTAACACCTGCTTCTTCCGCAAGTTTTAATTCTTTCTCAATGCCGACTTTAGATAAATCATACGTTGTGACATCGTAGCCTAATGTCGCAAGATAAACTGCGTTACGTCCTTCACCTTCAGCTAACATCAATACCTTCTTTGGTGTATCTACTTTTTCTGAAAAGACGCTTTTAACATATTGATTCGCTTCTTTACCATAAATATATGAGTCGGAATCAAATTTTTCATCCCAATGATTCATGGTGATGCCTCCTCTCTTTAACCTCAGTACTAGTCTAAAAAGTTTGAAGGAGTTAAGCAATTAAAACGAATTTAATAAATTATGAAAGGATTAGAGTTACAATGACTTACGAACTCTACAAACGAAATCAGAGATGATATGATGAAAGAGATAAAAAGGTGGCACATTTGCGTAAGCGAGTCTGTCAACGTAAGGGGATTAAGCACTCATGAAGAAAGTTTCAATTAAAGATGTCGCAAAAGAAGCAGGTGTATCCTTAACCACGGTTTCGCACATTTTAAATCATAAACAAGAACGCTTTTCGCAAGCGACAATTGATAAAGTGTTAACAGCTAAAGATAAATTAGGTTATATTCCAAATAAAAATGCCCAACAATTAAGAGGACATACGATTAAATTAATCGGGGTTTTAGTCCCCAGTTTAACGAACCCTTTCTTCTCAGCGATTATGCAGAGTATGGAACAACATAAGCCGGACTATGTGGATTTATTCTTCTTAAGTACTTCAGGTGACCATCTAGAACATAACATCAAGCATTTAGTTGAAAGAGGCATGGACGGTTTAGTCATTGCGCGATTAATCGATCAACCTGAAAGTATGAACAATTATTTAGAGAGACACAATGTTCCTTATGTCGTGTTAGACCAAAGTGAAGATAATGGATATACCGATATCATCCGAACAGATGAACAAACAGGCGGTGCTTTAGCGGCAGCACATCTTATTGATTTAAATCATCAACATATTGCCATTGTACAACCGTATGAAATGATGTCGAATATGCAGGCACGTGTGAAAGGTTTTGAAGATTATTGCGAATCCCATGATGTTCAAAAACCGTTGAAGATAGAAACAGAACTGTCACCTTCAGGCGGTAAACAAATCGTTGATCAAATCATCGACAGTCAAGTGACTGCGGTTTTTGCGATTAACGATGAAATGGCCATCGGGCTGATACGCGGCTTAAATGAACGTGGAAAAACTGTGCCTGAAGAAATTTCAGTCGTAGGTTATGACAACATCAGTTTCTCGCAATATATGACACCGGCATTAACGACAGTAGCCCAACCCATTGCGTTAATTGGGGAAACAGCACTGAGATTAATCGTGAAGAAAATTACGGAGACTGATCAAGGGGTTGAACGTATTGAATTGCCGAATGAACTCGTGGTCAGAGAAACAACACAACAATTAAATCAATAATCATTCATCAAAGACGGGACGCTTATCTCTTGATAAGTGTACTCGTTTTTTATTGTGTCGAAAATCTTAAATATATATGAAAACGTATACAAAATAAATGAAAAGTGCTAGTATGTGAGTAAGTAAAACGTTTTACTAAATCCACTTAGAAAAAAATAGAGGTGTTATTCATGAATCTAGTCGCTTTACTTATTGGTTTAGGTCCATTGCTTGGTTGGGGTTTATTCCCGACGATTGCGTCAAAGTTCGGAGGTAAACCGGTCCATCAAATTATCGGAACGACGGTAGGGACATTAATCTTTGCGTTAGTCTTTGCGGGATTGACAGCCCAACACTTCCCGACAGGTATGAACTTAATGTTTGCGTTGCTTTCTGGGGCAGGTTGGTGTTTCGGTCAAATTTTAACCTTCAAAGCCTTTGAACTTATCGGTTCTTCAAGAGCAATGCCAGTCACAACAGCTTTCCAATTGCTTGGTGCTTCATTATGGGGTGTCTTTGCGTTAGGTAACTGGCCAGGACTAAGCAATAAAATTATCGGTTTTGTGGCGTTAATTGTGATTTTAATCGGTGCACGTATGACAGTATGGAGTGAACATCCTGAGGAACAAAACAGCGGTAACTTAAAGAAAGCAGTGGTTATCTTGCTGATTGGTGAAATTGGATATTGGCTATATTCAGCTGCACCACAAGCGACAGATATCGGAGGAAAAGCAGCCTTCTTACCTCAAGCTATGGGTATGGTTCTCGTCGCAGTGATCTATGGTTTAACAATGATGAAGAAAGACAATCCATTTAAGAATAAGATTACATGGCTTCAAATCATTTCAGGTTTCTTCTTCGCATTTGCGGCGTTAACTTACTTAATTTCAGCACAACCAGATATGAATGGTCTTGCGACAGGCTTTATTTTATCTCAAACGTCAGTGGTTCTTGCGACGTTAACAGGTATTTATTTCTTAAATCAACGTAAGACGAAGAAAGAAATGTTGATTACGATGGTTGGTTTAGTGTTAATTTTAGCTGCCGCAACAGTCACAGTCTTTATTAAATAATTTTGGAGGGAATAGAAATGAAGAAAACCCCTGTATTAAATAGTCATGTTTCACAAGCCATTGCGACAATCGGCCACTTTGATTTATTAACCATTAATGATGCGGGTATGCCGATTCCAAATGATGCACGTAGAATTGATTTAGCGGTCACAAAAGAGTTGCCGCGCTTTATCGATGTACTAGAAATAGTCTTAACAGAAATGAAAATTCAAAAAATCTATTTAGCTGAAGAAATTAAAACACATAACCCAGCGCAGCTAAAACAAATTAAAGCACTGTTAGAGGATGATGTAGAGATTGAATTTATTCCACATACAGAAATGAAAGCCTACTTAAGTCATCCATTAAATAAAGGCAATATACGTACAGGTGAAATCACACCATTTTCAAATATTATTTTAGAATCTAATGTGACATTTTAAGCGAGGAGAGATACAGTATGACGAATAAAGTAGTAATTTTAGGTTCAACGAATGTGGATCAGTTCTTAACTGTTGAGCGTTATGCGAAACCTGGTGAAACCTTGCATGTCAAAGAAGGACAAAAGAAATATGGCGGGGGTAAAGGTGCGAACCAAGCGATTGCGACAGCACGTATGAACGCAGATACGACGTTTATTTCAAAAGTCGGTAAAGATGGTTTAGCTGACTTTATGTTTGAAGGTTTCAAAGAAGCAGGAATGAATACCGAGTATATTACAGAATCAGAAACAGCAGATACGGGCCAAGCATTTATTACAGTAGATAAAGACGGCAGTAATACCATCTACGTCTATGGCGGTGCGAATATGGATATTACACCTGAAGATGTGGCACAAGCTGAAGTAGTAATTAAAGAAGCGGATTATGTAGTGGCACAATTAGAAGTCCCTGTACCGGCGATTATCCGTGCGTTTGAAATTGCGCGTAAGCATGGTATTACAACGATTTTAAATCCAGCACCAGCAAGTGAATTGCCTGAAGAATTATTAGGACTGATAGATGTGATTATTCCGAATGAGTTTGAAGCGGAAATCTTATCTGGTATTCCAGTGACGGATGAAAAATCAATGGCTCAAAACGCAGACTATTTCTTAAGCTTAGGAATTAAAGTCGTATTAATTACTATCGGTGCACAAGGAACATATTACGCAGTCAAAGGCAACTCTGGCTTAGTCAAAGCATATAAAGTTGATGTTGTAGATACAACAGCAGCCGGAGATACTTTTATCGGCGCATTTGTCAGTGCGTTTGACGTGAAACAAATGAATTTAGAAACTGCGATTGATTTTGCGAATAAAGCAGCATCTTATACAGTTCAAAAAGCAGGGGCGCAAATCTCTATCCCATTCGCAAAAGACATTGAATATTAAACGAACTTCAAAAACCTATCCATATATGCGAGGATAGGTTTTTTTCATTGTCTGAGATTAATCTTATGCATGATGAGGGAGATCCAACTGATTAAAAGCACAGGCAGTAACGTTAAATTCAAAGCTTCGATATTCAAGATATGAAACAGCGTATGGATGTCGACTTCTAATTTAATTCTAGATAATGATTGTGTCATTACTTGATAGAGTGTGAGATAGACTAATAACCATTGGATGAAATATTCAACGACAGTTAAGGTCCATACATCATTGAACCAACGTTTGATGAAATAACGAAGTAAGAAAAATTCAATAATTCCACTTGTTAAAATCATTAAGAGTCCCGTTATGAATAAATCATTACCCAAGTCAATGATAGCGCTTATTAATAAGATAATAGATACGCCTAGCAGTAAAGCAATAAAAGCGGTAAAGATTAAGAGTGTACTTAAGAGTGCTGTTTGTAGGAATGCGTTTTTCTTTTTACCGAGATTAGCCAAATAATCAATAGCTAAAAACATGATAAGTACTAAGATGATGTTAAATAGCGTCATAGATGTCACGTCCTTTGATTAATGAAGTTAAAAAATAATATTTGCGGTAGATATCCGATTGTGAGAAAATTAAATAGATAAACTATACTAATTATATAATGGAGAACAACTTATGGAAAATCAATTTACATAACATTATAAGGGAAGTTGGCTTAAGTTTTCACTCTTATCCATCTTGATGATGCTAGGTGGCGGGTTGTTTGCGGGGCCTTTTTATTTAATGGTCAGAAATCATCCCCTTCAAGAAGTCATTCTACTTCCTGTCCCATTTATATTTTCAATATTAATTCTCTTTTGGTATGTACATAACAGAGAGCACCTTCCGTTAAGTTCAGTCGGTATTTACCGTACATATGCTTTCAGAAAGCTAGGTATCGGAGGCTTATTCGGATTTATCGTCTTCTCTGTAGTGATTTTAATTTTAGTGTTATTTGGAAATATCTCAATTGTCGGCAATACGCTGAATCAAACGGTGTTATTAGGTATCGGTTTAGCGTTTATTGGATTTTGTATTCAAGCAAGCGCAGAAGAACTTTTGATGCGTGGATATCTCCAAACACGTTTAACACAGCGATATGGTGATCGTTTTGCGATTGTGTGTTCAGCAGTGGTCTTCACCTTACTCCATGGGATGAACCCTAATATTTCCATTGTCGGTGTGACGAATATATTCTTAGTCGGTATTGTCTTGTCTTTAATCTACAGAATCGACGGTACGATTTGGATAGTTGCTGGGTTCCATATTATATGGAACTTCGTACAAGGTTGTATTTATGGGATTAATGTCAGTGGAAATGAACTGAATTTCAGTTTGTTTAAAACGAAATATCATACGGATAACATACTGACTGGCGGTACGATGGGTATCGAAGGCAGTATTATTTTGACAGTGTTGTTTATCGTGCTCATTATTAATTTGGCGAAGCGGCTCAAAGTAAACTTTTAACTTAATACAAATGAAATTAGTCTTTTTCATCCTCTTTCAAGTGAGTATCTCATTAATGAAAGAGGATTTTTTTATATTTATTTTTAAAAGAAATCCTCTAGTGACAAGGCTTTAAAGCGTATTGATATGAAGCAAATCAAAAAATTTAAAAAAAGTTGAGCTTAGGGGTTTACAAATTTTAAAACACCACTTATAATTTAGTTAAGTTAACTAAACTAATTAAATAAAACAAGGAAAAGGTAGGCGGTTATTATGCTTAAAAATAAATCGAAAAAATTTAAAATAGGAATTACACTTTTAATTATTGGAGCAGCGATGTACGGTGTTGCAGCACTTATCGGATTCTTACCGATTGCGTTAAAACTTAAAGGAATTATTATCGGCAGTGTCTTAGTATTTGGAGAAGTTAATATTTTAGTATCAATCGTATTGCTTGGTAAACAAGTCGTTAAAAAATACAAAAGCAAATTAAACCCGAAAAACTGGTTCAAGAAAAAAGAAACTGTAGTCACAGAAGCAACTGAAGTGAACGTTGAGAACGCAACAGAAGCCCCTTATAATGAAACACAAGCAGATCAAACAACAGTTATTGAATTAAAAACAGTGAAAAAAGGAAGTCGTAAACATGACACAATCAAACCTAACGCAAATTGAACATGTCGCTCAGGAAATCACCAAAATTAACGAAGAGATTGCGATAGAATACATGCAGCAAGAACGAGAGTATTCACATTTTAAATTAAACAATCAGCAACATGTGATTATGACCATCTTAGTAGAAAACCAAGATATGAAACCAAGTGAATTAGCACAACGTTTAGATGTCTCTAAAAGTGCCATCAGCCAACAACTTCAAAAGTTGAAACAAAAAGATTATATCTATCTGTATAAAGATGACCATGATAAACGTTCATCCATCATTGGTCTAGGTGAAAAAGGACTAGAATATAAAGAGAGTATTAATGATTATATTCATGATTTTAGTAAAAAATGCGCAGATACTTTCTCATATGAAGAGATTGTAGAAATCAGAAACGCATTAATAAAGTTACAAAAAATCATTTAATTTATAGATTCTAAAAGGCAACTTCCAATTGGAGGTTGTCTTTTTTATTGGGGTGATATCTGAAAATTATGAATTCACATTGACAATTCCGACGGTCTCACTATAATTAAAATTATTCAACAACAGGAGGCAGACATCATGAAAACGATAGGTATTTCCGCAAATATATTAACGGATCAAGCAGGAATGTTTCCAGGCTATAAGCGTTGTTATGTCAATCAGGATTATATCCGCTCGATTGTGAAACAAGGCGCTGTGCCGATGGTTATTCCTATAACAGATAACGATGACATTATAGAAGCACAAATCAGACAAGTAGATGCTTTACTCTTAAGCGGGGGACAAGATGTCAGTCCGCAACTTTACAATGAAGACCCGCAAGACAAATTAGGTGAAACATTACTTGCGAGAGATGTGTTTGATTTTAAATTGATAGAGAAAGCGAAAGAACGTTTTATACCAATTCTAGGGATTTGTCGTGGTGCCCAAGTCTTAAATGTTTTTCACGGTGGTTCTTTATTCCAAGATACGTCGTATCGTCAAATACAATCACTTAGACACTGGCAACCAACGAATCCGACTGAGAAGACACATGAAATCAAAGTCTTTCCGAACACACGTTTAAGTGCGTTATTTCCTGAAGGTCGATTCTATGTGAACTCTTTCCATCACCAAGTCGTTAATCAACTGGCAGAAGGTTTCAGAGTCATGGCACAATCTAATGATGGGGTGATTGAAGCCTTTGAATCAGAATCATATCCATATATGGTCGGTATTCAGTGGCACCCTGAAATGTTGTGGCATGAAAACAGTATGGATGCATTATTTAAAGATTTTGTGGATCAAATTGAAAGAAGATGACAGCATGAAAAAACTAGGATTTTGGTCTATTGTCCTTTTAGCGATTAACTCTATTATCGGTTCAGGTATTTTCTTATCACCTGGAGCGGTTATTCAAAAAGCAGGTAAGTATACTTTAGTAGTTTATGCCGCCGCTGCAATCTTTGCGGCAGTATTAGCGATTACTTTCGCAGCCGCAGCGAAATATGTGAATAAAAGCGGGGCATCTTATGCTTATGCCACAGCAGCATTTGGTGAAAATGTAGGTTTCTATGTAGGAATTACACGCTTTGTTGCGGCAAGTATTGCTTGGGGTGTCATTGCGACTGCAGTAGTGAAAACCACACTCGCAATTTTCGGTGGTAATGCCCAAGATTTTGTATCAGTGACTATCGGGTTATTGATTTTAATGGTGGTGTTATTACTGGTGAATGTGACAGGTAATAAAGTATTTGCCTTTTTCAATAACTTAGCTACAATTGGTAAACTCGCTGCCTTAATCACAACGATTATTGTTGGTTTTATCGTCGTTATGATGACTGGTCATTCTCACTTTAATGACATTAATCAATTAGTCGATGTTTCTCAATTAAATACATCAACTTTTGTGATGGCAGTTATTGCAGCATTTTATGCCTTTGTGGGCTTTGAGAGTGTCGCAAGTGGTGCGGAGGATATGAAAGCACCAGAAAAGAATTTGCCACGTGCGATTCCATTGGCCATTTTAATTATCGCAGTGATTTATATTAGTATTATTGCGGTCATTATGATGATTAATCCGACCGCAGTATTAACCAGCAAACATGTCGTATCTTTAGTTACTGTGTTTGAATCACCTATTATTTCGAATATTATTTTGTATGGTGCTTTAATCTCTATGGTAGGTATTAGTATCGCAGGATCATTCTCAACACCGAGAATTTTAGAAGCGATTGCGAATGAAAACCAAGTACCCGCGTGGTTTAAACAAAGAACGAAATATGATTTTCCGTTCAATGCGTTCATTACGACGTTCTTAGTCGCATTAATTATTCCGATGGCTTTTCAATATAATATGGTCAGTATTATTGTGTTAAGTTCAATTTCACGCTTTATTCAATTCATTGTAGTACCTATAGGGGTTATTATGTTTTATTATAATCGTTCACGAGGGGAAGTATTGCCGAATGTCTATAAAAATAAATTTACAGACGTGATTTTACCAATTATCGCATTAATTTTAACCGTAGTGTTACTTATCAAGTTTGATTGGAAAGGTCAATTCTCTATTGTGACACCACACCATATTGAACCGAATTACTTCGCGATTACTGCGATGGTAATTGGTTATGTTGTCTTACCATTGGTGTTATTTATAGCAAATCAAAAACGCAGAAATGTATAAAATGAATGTAGGCAGACACTATCTTCTTTTGAATCATCAGGGAAGATAGTGTTTTTGTAGGTATATGAAACTTTTTCTTTCATTAGGGTAATTAAAATACAAAATAAGAAAGAGAAAGGAGCGTACACTATGGCGATACGTTGTATATATGTGACACCAGATCATGAAGTTATTGCGACAGATAAAGTTGAAGAAGTGCCAAAAGAAAGTGTGTTTACTTGGTATGATTGTATCCAGCCGACGAAAGAAGAAACGCATTTTCTCGCAACAACATTTGAATTGAATATTCAAGAGATTACAGCTTCTATATATACATTAAGACGGCCGAACCTCTACCATGATGCTCAAAATGATGTTGAACATTTATTGATGCATGCGATAGATGGAAAGGACTTTGAAGCGGAACCATTAGGGATTACGATAGATGGTAATCATGTGATTACGGTTCATGATGCTGAACTTCAAACGGTGACACAGTTGTTTGATGCTGTTAAGACAAATAAAGTAAAACGAGATGCTGGATTAATCGCATTGAAGTTATTGAACGGGATTGTAGAGTCTTATTTCTCTTATGTCAATGCGATTGAAGATCAGGTGTTTTCTTTTCAATACGAAGAAGAGAATCGTAAACAACGACGTGCATTTATGAAGCAAGTGTATGAGATACGGTCTGAGATTATTAAGTTGAAGCGGATATTACTGCCGATGGAACAAATGGTCAATGCGATTCAGACATTAGATATTTATGACAGCGGTCAAGATAAAGCACGTTTGTATCATCAAATTTATAACCATTTGAAACATCAAAATGCAACATTAGAATCTTGTGAAGCATTGACGGATGATATTAAAGACAATAATCAGTCTTATCACTCAAGTCGTATTAATTCAGTGATTAATGTGCTGACAATTATTTCATCCATCTTCTTCCCGTTATCTTTCTTAGCGGGTTGGTATGGCATGAATTTCACAAACATGCCAGAGTTGCATGGTCAGTACAACTACTTTATTTTCATCGCATTTTCTATCATTATCGTAGTGGTATTGTTGTTAATCTTTAAGAAGAAAAAGTGGTTCTAACTATAAAATGCCTTTGAAGACATCATATTGTCCTCAAAGGCATTTTTAATATTGATAATGGTTTCAGTCATTATTTAATCGCTTGATAAATGACGTCATCTACAATGATTTCTACATTATCATGGTTATGAAGGATAGACGCAGGTAAATCTTCTGTAGTTTCACCGTTAACGAGTCGTTGTATCGCATCGATTTTCTTATCTCCGAATGCGAGTAAGATAATACGTTTTGCGCGCATGATAGAAGAAAGGCCCATAGACAGTGCTTGTTTCGGTACATCTTCTGAGTGTTTGAAATGGACACTGTTCGCATGCATCGTAGAAGGTGTAAGGTCTACGACTCTTGTTTGGCTATCGAAAGGCGTACCGGGTTCGTTGAAACCGATATGACCATTTTCACCGATACCTAAAATTTGGATGTCAGGTTGACCGACAGCTTTAAGCGCATCTTCGTAATGTTTTGCTTCTTGATCTAAGTCTTCAGCTACACCGCTAGGAATATAGATATTGTCTTCATTCCATTGTTCATTTTGGTTAAAGAAACGTTGATGCATGTACGCATAATAGCTATGCAGATCTTTTGGACCTGCACCAACGTATTCATCTAAGTTGAACGTTCTGACACCACTGACATCGACGTGATTCGCATTTAATAAATCTGAGAGCTGAGTATATAAATCTGTCATCGTCGAGCCTGTAGCTAGTCCTAAGACAGCGTCAGGGCGTGCTTTAATTTGTTTCAAGAATTCGATTGCGACATATTGACTGGCAAGTTGTTTATTTCTTAAGTTGTAGAGTTGCATTTCTAATCCTCCAAGTAGTATGACTATTCTTTTACGGCGTTAATAAAACGTTCTGTAATTTGTTTCGGACGTGTAATCGCACCACCGACAACCGTACAGTGTACACCTAAATCACTGACTGCTTTATACATTTCTGGTGTAATCACATTACCTTCAGCGATGACTTTCGCATTTACTTGATCTAAGACTTCCCTTAAGAATGCGAAGTTGTTTTCATATAAGATATGACCTTGAGTATAGTCTGTATATCCGCGTAATGTTGTACCTACGTAATCAAAACCAAGCTCATCTGCATGTTTTGCTTCTTCAATTGTGGAAATATCAGCCATGATTTCAACGTTTGGTGCTTTTTCACGAATATAAGCAACAAGTTCTTCTAACGTTTCTTTCGGACGTTCTTGTTTTGTCGCATCTAGCGCGATGACCTCACATTTACTTTCAATCAGTTCATCGACTTCTTTTGAAGTCGCAGTAATATATACTTTTGAACCTGGATAATCTCTTTTAACGATACCGATAACAGGTAACGGTACTTCTTCTTTAATTGCGATGATATCTTCTTTACTGTTTGCGCGAATACCGACTGCACCGGCTTGGTACGCAGCAAGTGCCATTTTTGACATAATAAATGATGAATGTAACGGTTCATCAGGCAATGCCTGACAAGAAACGATTAAACCTTGTGGTAACATAAGCACACACTCCAAAATATTGTTAATTTGTAAATATAGTAGTTCAAAGGTTGTCGATTAAGTTACTCATATCATAACACGATGAAATTTATATTCAATTCTTTACTATCATTTGAAAAAGATTTTCATATATAATAGAGTGAATGTAATACCTTAAGGGGAGTGAAGAGGCATGAAGTTTGAAAATCGTGTTCAACGTAGCCGCCATTTACTGACTAAAATGGATAAGAAGATTATTGAGTTTATCCGTACCAATGAATTAGATGATCGTTTCTCAACGATTAATTCTTTAGCACATGCGATAGGCACCTCTCCGGCTACTATTACTAGATTTAGTAATAAGTTGGAATATCATAATTTCCAAGATATGAAATTCAATTTACAACATGAAAAATCAGAGAAAGTTGTGGAGAATGCACCTTTAGTTCAATTGATACACCGTTATCATCAAAATATTATTCAACAAACGGGAGAGTTTATCTCAGAAGAGAAGATTAAACGGTTTGCGCATTACTTAAAGACCAGCAGACAAGTCAGTTATGCAGGACTAGGAAGTTCTGGCTTAACTGCGAGTGAGTTTTATTACCGTACGATGCGTATGGGTATTCGAGGTAATGTCTCAACGGATGCGCATCAAATGAAAATTTCAGCTTCATTGTTATCTTCACAAGATATGTTTGTCGGTATTTCTAATAGCGGTGAAACTCAAGAATTGGCAGATGCGGCTAAGATTGCACATGAACAAGGTGCCTTTGTGGCTGTGGTCACAAATTATAAAGGCAGTCTGATTACGAAACATGCAGACTTAGTTTTGATTACTTCTGCGAAGTCGAACGTCAATGATGCACGCTTTATTAATACACAAACTGCGACTACATTCTTGATGGACATTATCTGTTACTTATTATTGAACAATGATTATATGAATCAACTTTATCAACGTACACGTCGCACAGTATTAGAGAAAGGTGCAGACAAGTAAGGCTAACGGTTGTCTGCTGTAAGACATACGTAACACTAAATAAACCGCGTACTATCAAGGGTTTTAAGACCTTCTGAGATAGTGCGCGGTTTTTCTTTAACCTTCGGTAATTGCGCCAAATAACGCAGCGTGATTTTCAGTTTTTGTTGTTTGGATAGGTGCGTGTCCATAGTTTGGTGGCAAGAATTGATTGATTTTAGGTTCAATGTATTGGATAAGATTTTCACCTTGTGAAGAGATACCGCCGCCGATTAAAATCAAGCCTGGATCATAAATGATTTGAATTTGAGCGATGCCTTCAGCGACATAAGTTGCCCATTCTTCTAAGATAGCTTGTGCCTGTTTATCATTTGTTTGTGCAAGTTCAAATAACTTCGGTACGTCAGTACCATATTGAAAATCTCGTTCTTGCATCAAAGCTTTGAGGGCTGACGTTGAAGCACGTTGTTCAAACGTTTTTTGATCAGTGTCTCGATATAATAAATAGCCGATTTCATTCGCACGATAACGTGCACCACCATAAACACCTAATTGTTGATTATAAAATGCACCGCCGATGCCTGTGCCTAAAGTTAAACAAAAAATATTATCCTCTTCATAATCATTGAGTGATAATTCTCCAAGTAGGGCTGCATCCACATCGTTGTGTACGGTCATTGATGAATATAAGTCTTTTAAAGAACGACGAAAATTCGTACCATCAAAGTTTTTAATAGTTAGACCAGTATAAACAATTTCTCCTAATTCTGAATCGACAACACCTGCACTGGAAATGCCGATATGGGGTTTATCTAGCTTATGTTTGGTGATAAGTTCATGTGCTAATTGATACACTTCATCGATAATCAGTGTCTGCACATTATCGGGTGTTGAGATTTTCTTATAATCTTTAATTTCTTGATTTTCATTGATGAGGGCTGCCTTGATGTTTGTGCCTCCGATATCTATTGCGATCTGGTTCATAAGATGATTCCTCCTCTGCTTCAACTTCATTATATATAGAGCATACTTCAACTAGGAAGTGTAAATCCAATTTTGAAAATTATTTTCATTATTTTGTCCATATTTTGTTACAATCTTTCAAAACCAGTTGTGTAGGGTTATGATAGCGTTTACAATTGAAAGTGTAAATATAGTATAAACAAGGGACATTGTTGGATGTTTAGGATAGCCATTGTGCTATTAATACTTAACTTGGAGGATTTAGATATGGAAGAAAAATTAAAAGGCTTATATGCTGCGTTACTTGTTCCATTTGATGAACAAGGACAAGTGAAAGAAGAAGGCCTCAAACAAATAGCGAGAAACGCGATTGAACATGAAAAATTAGACGGTTTATATGTCAATGGCAGCTCTGGTGAAAACTTCTTAATCAACACAGAACAGAAAAAACAAATCTTCAGACTTGCGAAAGAAGCAGTCGGCGATGATGTGAAATTAATCGCACAAGTAGGCTCATTAGATTTAAATGAAGCGATTGAATTAGGTAAATACGCGACTGAACTTGGTTATGATGCCATTTCAGCAGTAACACCTTTCTATTATCCTTTCTCATTCGAAGAGATTAAACAATATTACTTCGATTTAATCGAAGCAACTCAAAATAATATGATTATTTATGCGATTCCTGATTTAACAGGTGTCAACATCAGTATCGAACAATTCGGTGAGTTGTTCAATCACGAGAAAATTGTTGGTGTGAAATATACTGCGCCAAACTTCTTCTTATTAGAACGTATCAGAAAAGCATATCCAGACAAACTGATCTTATCAGGGTTTGATGAAATGTTAGTTCAAGCTGCGATTTCAGGCGTGGATGGTGCCATCGGTTCTACTTATAATGTGAACGGTGTGCGTGCACGTCAAATCTTCGATTTAGCTAAAGAAGGCAAAATTGATGAAGCTTACCAAATTCAACATGATACAAATGACATTATTGAAGGTGTTTTAAGCATGGGCTTATACCCAACACTTAAAGAGATCTTAAAATCACGTGGTATCGACGGCGGTGTGCCGAAACGTCCATTTGCGCCTTTCAATGAATCAAACAGAGAAGCGTTAAATAATCTTATTGATAAATACAACTTGTAATACCGACATAATACGTTAAGGGGTGTTGTTTATGCAACAAGTGGGTTTTGGCACATGGAACTGGATAGCGGTCATTACCTATCTAGTAGTCATGTTAATAATTGGAGCGTACTTTACTAAGCGCGCAGGTCAAAGCACAGATAGTTTCTTTACAGCCAGTGGACGCCTTCCTTCGTGGGCCATCGGTTTCTCAATCTATGCAACGACGTTAAGTGCGATTACATTTATGTCTACACCAGAAAAAGCATTTTTAACTGACTGGTCGTATATCGCAGGGAATATCGCGATTGTCGCAATTATCCCGGCTTTAATCGCATTCTACGTACCGTTCTTCAAGAAGCTTCGCGTAACGTCAGCTTACGAATATCTTGAAGCACGTTTCGGACCAAGTGTCCGCGTTCTCGGTTCATTACTTTTCGTAGTGTTCCACTTAGGTCGTATCGCAATCGTTATTTACTTACCAACACTTGCGATTACAGCCGTTACAGATATTAATCCTTATTTAGTCGCAAGTTTAGTAGGGATTTTATGTATTCTTTATACTTTCCTCGGCGGTTTCGAAGGGGTGGTATGGAGTGACTTTATCCAAGGTGTTATCCTTTTAGGCGGTGCCCTCATGATTATCGTAATTGGTGCGATGGAAATCAAAGGCGGTTTCGGCACAATTCTTCATGATGCATTAGCTGAGAAAAAGTTATTGAGTGTCGATAACTGGAAGTTGAATACAACAGCGGCAGCCTTGCCGATCATCTTCCTAGGAAACATCTTTAACAACTTACATCAATATACAGCCAGTCAAGATGTAGTACAACGTTATCAAGCATCAGACTCTATTGATGAAACGAAAAAATCATTATGGATTAACGGTTTATTAGCGTTAATCTCAGCACCGATCTTCTATGGTATGGGTACAATGATGTATTCATTCTATGAACACGAAGCAGCGTTACCACAAGATTTCAACACGTCTTCAGTGGTACCATTCTTTATTTTGACTCAAATGCCGCCATTTGTAGGTGGATTATTAATCGCAGCTATCTTTGCGGCAGCGCAATCTACGATTTCTTCAAGTTTGAACTCGATTTCTGCGTGTATTTCTGAAGATATTAAAGATCGTTTCTTCAGTAAAGGTACAGATAAAGGCAACGTTCGCTTTGCACGTTGGACAATCATTATCGCAGGTTTATTAAGCTATGGTATTGCGATTTACTTAATCGCTGCGGATTCTAACAACTTATGGGATTTATTCTTATTAGTTACTGGATTATTCGGTGTACCTTTAGCAGGTATCTTTGCGGTTGGTATCTTCACAAAACGTGCGAATACATTCGGTGTCTTAGTCGGATTATTCACAGGTGTTATTGTCGCTTACCTATTAAAAGGTATCGGTGGCGCGAACTCACCATTCTATGTATCAATTATTTCATTCTTCATCGCATTCTTATTCGGATACATTGTGAGTCTGTTCGTACCTGCTAAATATACGAAAGATATTACAGGTTTAACAATTTACGACAAAGATAAACCATCTACGTATATTTCCAAAACAAGACAATAAGCTGAAACAATCAAATAAATAAACAAAACAACCTTATATAAACATAAAAAAGTGATGCGTACACAAAGTATGCATCACTTTCTTTCGTTATAACTTAAACTTGAAAGATATTATTAAAGGCTTCAGCCATTGTAGGGTGTGTATAAATATTGTTGGCTAATACTTCTGCTGGGATGTTTTGGTCAATCGCTAGTTTAACAAGGTTGATAATTTCCTCAGAGTTACGACAATACAGTGTCGCACCAAGTACTAAACCTGATTTTGCATCTATGACTGCTTTCAACATACCGCGTGCATCATTATTTACTTTATGACGTGGGATATTCTTAACCGCAAGATTTGTTTCGTGTACTTCATAACCTGCAGCTTGTGCTTCATCTTTAGTCATACCGACACGAGAGAAAGGTGGGTTAATGAACATAGAATATGGTACCACGCCGCGATTTTCTGTCGTACGTTTACCTTCACCAAAGATATTGTCTTTAATAATTCTGAAGTCATCGAGTGAGATATATGTGAATTGTAAGCCGCCAGTAACGTCACCTGCTGCATAAATGTTTGGTACAGCTGTTTGTAAGTGTTCGTTAACTTCTATTTCACCGCGTTTGCCGACTTCGATATCTGTATGGTCTAAACCAAGGTCTGAAGTATTTGGATGACGACCTGTCGCAAGTAAAACAGCATCTGCTTCAAATTCGCCTTGTGATGTATGCACAATTGTACTGCGTTCTTGATCTTCAAAGCGTTGTGTTTCTACATTATAGACAATGTTTACACCGTCTTGAATCAAATCTTCTTCAATAAGTTCAACAATTTCACGGTCTTCTTTTGGCAACAATGTATCGTGATGTACAAACATTGTCACTTTAACGCCGAAACGTGCGAAGAGTGACGCAAATTCTAACGCGATATAACCTGCACCGACAATCACTAAATGTTCAGGTTTAAATGGTAAGTCCATAATTCCTGCAGAATCATAAAGGTGTTTTGAGTCTCCAATACCTTCTATGTTTGGGATAACCGGTGTAGAACCTGTATTGATTAAAATATCTTCAGCAGTTAAGACATCTAATTCTTGGCCTGCTTCATCTAATAATACGATTTCTTTATTAGATTTAAATTGCGCTGTAGCATTAATCACATCAATCCCTGGTGTATCTGCCAACATGTGATAGTTTTTGTTATTTAATGCGTCTACAACTTCACGTTTACGATCAAACGCACTCGCAAAAGAACTGCCTTCTAAACTATCGTGTATTAATGTTTTTGACGGAATACATCCGACGTTGATACATGTACCGCCATACATTTTCTGATCTTTCTCTATCATTGCGACGGCTTTACCTTCACTCGCCGCAAACTTAGCTAACGTTTTACCTGCTTTACCAAATCCAATAATCACTAAATCATAATGTGTCATGAAATCTTCCTCCAAATTCTTAAATTGCTGTTAATGTTTCACGTAAAACTTCTTCAATTGTGAAACCACGATAATACTGCATCAGCAGTTCGTGTTCCTTCGCATGATGTTTAGCCATAGTATTCCCGATTTTTCGAGAAATCTCACAATGACTGGCAGAATTTCCTGTAAAAAGACGACCTTGTGTCCGTTCAGCAGTAAATAATTGAAACAAATCTGCTAAATCAGCTTTGGCTGTTTTAACATTAGCTTGATAGCCACCATATTTACCGCGAACTGTATCAATATAGCCTTGTTCCACTAACTTTCCTGTCACACGCCGTAATTGTACGGGATTAATACAAACTAACTCAGACAAAGCTTTACTTGAGAAACGTTCATCTGCATGTTTCGTTAAGAAAGCCAGCACATGTACCGCAATATTAAATTCTAAGTTCACAGTGTTCACCTTCTTAATGTAACTATTATAATTACATTTAACAATATTTTGAGAGAAAAATAAACAGTTTTGCTCATAATGGTTTATCAATGGGGTAAGACAGGTAATTATTCATAATAATAAAGTGAGTTATTTGATAAATAACATAGAAGATTGTGTAATGGACAAAGATTGTCCACTTATAACTGTATATTGAACTGTAGGAGATGGTAAACATGGATAAATCAACAAGAGTCTTGAATATCTTCACACGTTTGTTGAATGGGGAAACAGTTAGAAACTCAGATCTCTCTGATTTTGGGAATGTTAGTACGAAGTCGATTCAAAGGGATATTAGAACGATTAATGATTTTTTCTATGAAAGTGAATATTGGAATAATAGAAATACTGAGGTAGTACATAAAAAGGGCGGCTATGAATTAATCACGCATTCTAACAGTTTAAGCGGTTTAGCACTGTTAGGGCTTATGGTAAAAATTAAAAGCTTAACACCTATCTTGCATGTAGATGTGTATAACTTATTCAGAAGAGAAATACAGGGCATGCGTATTGAAGATAGAAAAGTTTTAAGTGAAATGTTGGATCATTTCAATAACCGGGATGAAACATTTCCAGGTGAAACTCTAATGTTAATCGAAAAAGCGATTAGTCAAAAATACTTAGTATGGATGAAATTCAAAGGACGTAATATTGAAGTGAAACCATTATCAACGATGTACATGCATTATGACTATTGGTTTACTTATGAATATGAAAAAACAGTTTATACCGAGCGCGTCCGTCTGATTGAAAATTTTATGGTTTCCAATCATAAGTTTGATGAAGTCAAAAGCAAAGAACTCGTCACGGTTGAAATTGATGAATCGAAAATGGCGTTGTTCCGCCAACAATATAAGATTGTCGAGGTGCTAGACCGTACACAGGATGGAAAAATCATAGTGAAAGTCGCTTGTACGGAATTAGATGCATACTATATTGCTTATCAAATGGCACCTTTAGCACGCATTTTAGAACCTCAAAAGTACATTGATAGCTTTATTGAGCGTATTAATCAAATCAAAAGTTGCTATGAGTAAACAAAAACAAAGCTAAGTAAACGGTAAGCAAGAAAGTTTAATAAAATGAAGATTTAAAAGTTATTATTTTGGAAAAACAAAAAAGATTGCATTACTGGACAATAATTGACCACCTAGATGTGTATAGTAAGATTTATTAAGTTTTTATTAGGATTGATTGAAGTATACAGAAAGGTGGAACATTGATGAATTTACAAGAAAAAAGTTTTATTGAATCACAAATCGCAAGCAAAGCAAAACAACCTGCGATTGCTTATGTATTATGGTTTTTCTTTGGAAGCTTAGGAGGACACCGTTTCTATTTCGGTAAAACGGGATCAGCTATTGGGATGATTGCGTTAACATTATTAACAGCTTGGTTTACATTTGGTATTCCAACGTTGATTTGGGTGATTGTGGATGCGTTCTTAATTCCAGGTTGGGTTGAAGCAGATAAAACAAGAGTAAGAAGAGAAGCAGAGAACGAAATACAATTGATGCAAGGTAGCCATTCATAAGTTATCTTTTATGGACAAGACAGCTACATAAAAGAAAAAAATAGAGTTAATAGACAAATGCCCCCTTACACACGGTAGAGTGAGGGGGTGTTTTTATATAAGTATGCTTGAAGAAAGATTCCATACTTGAATAACTAAATTGTTTTTTTAGTGCGATGTAATCTTTCTTCAATGACATCAATACGCATTTCGATAATATCTTTTTCTGCTTTAAGTACTTTAAGGTGTGCTTCTAAAACATCTGAAATTCTGTGCTTTATTCTCGTTAAGTTGTTCAACGTAATACTTAATTTTCTTGAGTGGCATATTGAGTAAACTTAAGCATTGAATTAAGCTGATAATTTCTATGTCTGTTTCAGAATATACACGTTGATTATTTGCATTTCTTTCAATATTCATCAATAAACCATGCTTTTCATAATAACGCAATTTACTCTTAGAGATATGTTTCATCTCAGAAACTTCTTGAATGGAGTACTTTTTCAAACAAATCACTTCCCTTAAACCATAGTTTAACCTGTAATCTATTGTATAGAAAATATATATGAGGTGAAAGTATGGAAAACTTTACTGATATTCTAAATAGTAGAAAGTCTGTAAAAGGGTTCGATCCGGAGTTTAAAATTTCAAAAGAAGAAATGAATGAGATATTGGAAAAAGCTGCGACAGCACCTTCTTCAGTGAATATGCAGCCATGGAGAGTTGCTGTGGTTGAAAGTGATGAAGCTAAAGCGAAATTAAGACCACTCGTTCAATTCAATACGAACCAGAACGACACATCCTCTGCGATGCTCGTTATCTTTGGCGACTTGCAATGCTATGAGAATGCAGAATATATCTATGATAGTGCAGTTGAAAAAGGTATGATGCCACAAGAAGTCAGAGACCAAATCCTGCCACTCGCAAAGAACGGTTATAAAAGTTTAACGCGAGAACAAATGAGTGACATTGTCAAAATCGATAGTAGTTTAATGGCTATGCAATTGATGTTAATTGCGAAACAACATGGTTATGATACGAATCCGATTGGTGGATTTGAAGCGGATCAAATTGGTGAAGCCCTAGGCTATCCATTAGAACGTTATGTACCTGTAATGATCATCGCAATTGGTAAACAAGCTAAAGCACCACGTGATTCATTTAGAATGCCAAATGAAAAATTTGTTGAGTTCCAATAAGAAGTATAAGCTGTCAGTGTAAAAACTGGCAGTTTTTTTGTTATGTATGATCTATATAAAAGGAAGCGGATCAACCCTTGGTTAGTTATTTAAAGATGTACCAAAAAAGACCCTTACACTTTATAAAATTCTTTGATTTTACAGAAAAACTTAGTTAAAATAAAGTAAATTCACATTAGGGGGCATTTGATGGGTTTTAGTACAGAATTAAAAGAAGAAATTGTAAAAGGTGTAGTATCTGGTTATAAGAATTATATTGAGGTTAGGAAAGAAGCATTTCAGACACTGGTTATTAGTGGTGGATACGCATATATAAAAGGTAATCATATTGAGGACCAAGTGGCAAAAAAAACCAAAAATCTTATTGAGGGTCATACCAAGCAAAAAGCTGGTCCTACATGGGAGTATTTAAAGTTTTATTCTGGGAGGATAAATAATAAAGAAGGTTGGTACTTCATAATAAAAAATGAACAATATTTTAATAAAGATAATGTAACTTTTGGAAAAACAGCTTTAAATGATTCAGGAAATAGCGAAAAGAAATATTTAAGAGAGCTAATTGATCAGAATAAAAATGTAGATTTTGAAAGATTACAAGATGAAATAGGTAGAGATCATCAGCTGGAATTATTTAATTTTGAGAAAAACAGAGATATTAATACTAGCCCTTCTTTTGATATAATTACTTATGATATTGATGCTGAATCCAAACAACTCATTGCTATTAAAATATGGGTACCGAACCCGCATAATAATAAAGCGGTTTGATTGGAAGATTTAACGCCTATATTAGAAAAGGTAGTTAAAGAGGAAGAAGACTACTTGATTTCAGATGAGGAGTTACAAGTTCTTCAACAAATTAATGATAAAGAAGAAGAGTTAGTAGATGCTCAACATATATTCGGATTTGAAGTTGATGATGAAGGCGAGGATGAAGAGTCTTCTGATTAAGAAAAGGTGAAAAAATGTTTATAGGTAAAAACTTAGAAAATATTAGATTGCTAAAGGGGCTTAGCAGAAAAAATTTAGCTGAAAGTATTCAAATTAGTGAACAGGCAGTTTGGCAATACGAAGTTAAAAATATGATGCCTGAAATCAATAAAATTTATGATCTATCTAGAGAATTTAATGTTAAAACCTCATATTTTTTAACCGAACCAAAAGAAGAATTTCATAAAGAAAGTGTAGATAAACATGCAATTGCATTTAGAGCAAGTAATCAGTATGTATCAACTAAACATTTAAACAAACAATTTTATCAAGCGATTTATCTTACAAACCTTACAGATTATCTATTTTCATTCATTAAGTCGCCTTATATGTATATTGTAGATGTGGTAGATGAGGTAGAGAAAATTACTAAACAAGATGTTACTAACAGAGTGATAATTAAACGTGTTGCTCAAAAGGCTCGAGAATTACTTTTAAAAGATAAATATAATCAGGAATTGCTTTTTACTTTAGAAAAAGCAGGGGTTATTATATATGAGAAAAGTATAGATAAAGATGCAGATGCATTTAGTTTTTGGTCGGAAGCAGGCGTCCCTTATATTATTTTGGGTAGTAATAAAGGTGTTGCAGTAAGAAGAAATTTTGATATTGCTCATGAATTGGGACATTTACTCTTGCATAAGCATATTCAATTTGACTTATTAACGCACGAAGAACATAAAGAGATTGAAAATGAAGCTAATATTTTTGCTTCAGAATTTTTATTGCCAGAACAAGATTTTAAAGAAGATTTTGGAAAGATACCCAAAAAATCTAATCCAGATTACTTTAAAGTATTAAAAGAAAAATGGTATGTCTCTATTCAAGCGATGGGAATGCGTGCCTATTATTTAGATTTGATTACGAGTTCGCAATATCGTTATTTTTGGAGTTCAATTTATAAGAAGAATTATAAAGTGATGGAACCTTTAGATGATGAAATTAAACTTATGCATCCTGTGAAAATGAATAGTTTGTTAGATTTACTATTTAAAAAGAAAGTTATTACACCACAAAAGTTGTTGGATAATTTACAGGTAGAACCAGAATTTTTAAAAGAGATTGCTAATATCGATTATAAGTTATTTGATAAATATATAGAGAAAGAAAGAGAAGAACAAAAAGAAAGCTTGATGAATGATTTCATAGATATATCCAATTATCGTTCTAAATAAGAAGTATAAGCTGTCAGTGTGAAAACTGGCAGTTTTTTTGTTATGTATGATCTATATAAAAGGAAGCGGATCAATCATTGGTCGATCCATTGCTTCCTATCATGCTATGTTCGTAAGACATGATGAACAGTTGCAACGAAGACATCTTTTGAATAAAAGTACCTTTTATTGCCTCTGGGAGAGAAAGGCTTGATAACACCATCCTCTATCCACTCTTCGAGCAGACCTTGAGGATAGCCAGCCTCCACCAATTCGTCTTCGTCAGTAATAAGTTGATCCCAAGCGAAATTAATATCCTCAAGATCTACTGCACTATCAGAAGCTTCAAATTGTTCCACTATATCACCCTTTCTGCATCGATATAAGTATGGATTATAGGGCTTAGCGGAAGAGGCCTGTTTGCACAAATCTCTCCAATATACGGATACCCATTTTTATTATTATTAATTTGAAAATAACCTTTTCATTTAAAATTCTACTTATAATTATATTGTTTTAGTTTTGAAATAAGGTTTGACTAGTGTGGCTATTTCTTCAACTTTAGTTGTATAATCCTCATCATTTTTAGTAACTGATTCAATAACAATACCTAAAACTGCACTCGTTAAGAAAACTAAGATAGTTTGAACTGAGATGTTGTGCATTTGTAAGTAAGCATGATTAAGTTTAGGCTCTACTAGTTCAGTAATGACAGAACCTAGTCGTGTAAGAAATAGATTAGAGACTGGACTTTTATAAAGTTTTATAAAAACAACCTTATTTTTATGAATAAAGTTAAAGCCATTCAGTATGCCTTGTTTGAAGTTTTCAGGCGTACTTTCTGAAGCGGCTTGGCGCATTGCTTGGGTATAGTCATTCATAATTTCATCTATTACTTCAAATTTGTCTGAAAAATGATTGTAGAATGTACGTCTACTAATACTTGTTTGTTCGCAAATCATAGTTACAGTGATGGTTTCAAAGGAGTGTGTATCTAAGAGGCCTAATAAAGTAGATTTAATTTGTTCCATTGTATACTTTGTTCTTTTATCCATGTTTATCCTCTTTCTGCACAAATTGTATATAAGTGTGCAGAACTTTCGAGTAAAGTTCTGCTTTAGAATTCATTCCTTCATATAACCAGTCTATAGTTGAGATTACAAGTTTTCATTATAACGTAATTTCAAAAGAAAAAGGGAGGAATTCATAATGAAAGCAGCCGTTTGGTATGGCGAAAAAGATATTAGAGTTCAAGAGAGACAATTAAAAGAAATGAGCAGTGATGATGTCAAAGTGAAAGTGGCTTGGGCAGGTATTTGCGGTTCAGACTTGCACGCATATTTGCATCCAGACTCAGTACCGATGGAGAGAGGAACTGTGCTTGGACATGAATTTTCAGGTGTAGTAGAAGAAGTAGGTTCAGATGTTACAGAGCTTAAAAAAGGCGATCGTGTTTGTATTTATCCAATGATGTTCGAAAATCAAGAGAATGCATTATATGAACGCTTTGTTACTTTAGATGCGGTTGGTGCACAGATTGATGGAGGATTTGCTGAATATACAATCATTCCGCAGAATTCTGTATTCAAAGTACCAGAAGAGCTATCATTAGAACGAGCAGCATTGGTAGAGCCGGCATCTGTTGCGTATCAAGCTGTTAAAGATGCTGGAATTAAAGAAGGGGATATTGTGACTGTCTATGGTGCTGGGCCAATCGGTCTGTTCTCTATTGCGGCCGCAAAAGCACAAGGCGCAAAGCAAGTAATCGCAATTGATATTGCTGAAGAACGTTTGAAAATAGCTGAAGCAATGGGTGCAGATACAACGATTGATTCTACAAAAACAAATCCAGTAGAGGCCATTAGAAAAATGTATCCAGAAGGTGCAGATGTGAGTATAGAAGCAGCCGGTGTGGCAGATACATTTACACAATCCATTCAATCTACACGTGTAAGAGGCACAGTCATGATTGTAAGTTTCCACACGCAAAGTTTAGAATTCAATGTACCGCAAAACTTATTGTTTACGGGTGTAAATATTATGGGTTCTGTTGGATATGGTAATGACACATACAATCAAGTTATGAATGAATTAGCTTCCGGTGCATTAGCGTCAGAACCTATCATTACTAGTAAAATCACTTTAGACCATATTAAAGAAGATGGTTTTGAAAAATTGATTCAAGATAAGTCGCAAGAAAAAATCTTAATCCAACTCAATACGATAGACTAAGTTCCTATTTATATAGTAATAAGTTCAAAGGAGGATGAGCATGTAATGCTTGTGCTCCTTTTTAATTAGTCTAAAATAATACATAAACGTTCAATAAAGAGGAAGGATCAAACAAATGAAAATAGGAGTCATTTCAGATTTACATATCGATCGCCCTTCTGATTATACTGAAGCACAATATACAGAACATTTAGCACAGCTTGTTAAACAAGAGCAATTAGATTTGTTAGTGATTGCTGGAGATATTTCGAATGATCATCAACAATCATATATCTTCATCCAACAAATGGAAGTATTAACAGGTATAGATGTACGTTTTATTCCGGGCAATCATGATTATTGGTCAACAGATGGTACGTCTACACAAGTGATTCATGATTTCTTTATGAGTAAGCCGGAACAATTGATGGGCAATCCTTACATTATTAATGATGAATGGGCAATTGTCGGAAATAGCGGTTGGTATGACTATAGTTACGCAAATCCTAAATATAGCTTAGATTATTTAGAACGCAGACGCTTTAAAGGTGCAACGTGGCAAGATAAAGTTCATGTTGATTGGGGAATGCCGGATAGAGAAGTATCTCGTAAAGCTGCTGAACTGGCAGAAGCGGATATGAAAAAGGTTCAAGGTAGAAATATTATTTTGATTACACATGTGGTGACGGATCCTAGTTTTAAAGTGCCGATGCCGCATCGTATTTTTGATTACTTCAACGCATTTATCGGAACTTCTGACTTTATGAAGTTATATCAAGACTATCCCATACGCTATAGTTTGATGGGACATGTTCATTTCAGAGGAAGTATCACAAAGGATAATATCCATTATAGTTGTGTTTCATTAGGCTACTTCAGAGAGTGGCGGACAAAAGATATTGATAAAGAAATGCGTCATGCATTACAGGTGATAGAAATATAAAGGAGATTATCATCATGAATGAACTGTTGGGTTTCATATGGAACATTTTAAAAATCATTGTGTTTGGTGTTTATTTTATAGTAGCAGTTGGAGCAATGCTGAAGTTGTATCTGAAATTGATAGATTTTTATAAGACGCATTTAAGTCGAGTGTTTCTTGGAAGAGAAAATAGTGATAGTACAAGATGGTTGGTTTTAATTATTTCTATTACTTTAGCGTTTCTTTCCTTTATCTTAATGACATATATTATTGCGAAAGTTATAGGTAATGGCGTACTTTTCCTATTCTTTTTAGCTGGTTTGTATTTTATATTTCGATATTATCAACAAAGTAAAGAAAACAATAAGAGTATGTAGTTAGTGTGATAGAGGATGGAAGAGAAGCGGTTTTGAAATTGAAAATGTAAGGCAAATCCAGGGGTTATAAGGCTTTTGCGCACAAGAATCATTATTAAAATATCCGGAAATCAAGGGTTTCAAACATTTCAATATAGTAATAAAGAGATAACAAAGGAAAAGAAGAACGGCGTTTTAACCCCGTCTTCACAGTACTTACAAGGTAGTAATATTTCAGTAACTATATTACATGCAAAATACATTTGTTTACAAAACAATTATACGCCTTTATTTAGTGTACTTCACGTGTTACCTTTAGTCTTGTAATTTTGATTGAGAGAAAAACGAAAAACGTATTAACGAATCAATAAAATTTTTAAGGACGGGAGTTTACATGATGAATAAATTAGTAACAGCTACTATTGTAGGTTTGGGAGTTTCTTCAGTAGGATTTATCAGTCACCACGCAGACGCAGCTGAAAATAACCAAGTTGCACCGCAACAAACACAACAAGCACAACAGACAGCAGATCAGACTAAAGGTTATTCATATGGATCATACTTCACGAAAGATACACAAGGTAATTACCACCACACATTAGATGGCAATTGGGACCAATCAATGTTTGATAATAAAGAATATCAATTCACTATCGTAGATGAAGCAGGGGCAACACACTATTTCTATTTCCCACAAAGTTTATTAAACCCTAGCTACCAATACGATGACAATAACTATTCAGCAAATGCATCAAATTCAGATGTTCAAGCAAATGGTTATGACGTAAATGAAGCACCATCAGCAGAAGATATCGCAAACAATCCAAACAAAGCTTCAGAAAATAACGCAACTTATAACAACAATACATCAAACGCACAATACGAAAACACATATAACCAATCACAAGATAATACAACATATGCACCTGCACAAAACGCTACATCTGATGCAGGTACAGCACAAAATGTTGAAGCTACACAAGCACCAGCACCACAAACAACACAAGCTAATGCTGCAGCTCAAGGACAACAAGGCGGCGGCTCAACACAAGGTTCTGACCAAGCAGCACAAACATCTGGTGACAGTGCACCTTCTAACCAAGCAGACGGTGCAACAGCACAAGATGCAGGTTGGTTAACTAAACATCCTAAGATCCAACCATATGGTCAATATCACGGTGGCGGCGCTCACTATGGTGTAGACTATGGTATGCCTGAAAACACACCTGTTTACTCATTAACAGACGGTACAGTAACACAAGCTGGCTGGAGTAACTATGGTGGCGGTAACCAAGTTACAATCCAAGAGAAAAACAGCAATAACTATCAATGGTATATGCACATGAACAGCTTAAATGTACAACAAGGACAAGATGTTAGTGCTGGTGACCAAATCGGTCTATCAGGTAGCACTGGTAACTCAACTGCACCACACTTACACTTCCAACGCATGCAAGGTGGCGTAGGTAACCAATACAGTGTGAACCCAGACAGCTACATCAACAGCAGAGCATAATTATTAACTTATAGTTCGATATCATTAATCATATTTTATAACCTTTTCACGTTATCTCTGAAGCTTATTCGGAGATAACGTTTTTTATTTGTTTTAGTTCCGATTGAAGCTTTTTTTATTTGATAAATGCGTAACTACAGGGAGTATAAGGAGGCGTTAAGTATAAAAAATGTACTAAGGGGGTAGAGAGAAATAGAAAGAGGGGATGTTAGTTATGAAAACAAGAGCAGCGGTATTATATGAAATGGGAAGTGAGCAGCCTTATAGTCAATCGCAACCACTGAAAGTTGAAGAACTTGAACTAGACGAACCTCGTGCACACGAAGTACTTATAAAAATTCATGCTGCGGGTCTATGTCATTCGGATTTATCAGTGATTAATGGCAGTCGCCCTAGACCTATGCCAATGGCGTTGGGACATGAAGCTGCTGGAGAAGTTATACAAACTGGCAGTGATGTGCTTGGCTTCGAAAAAGGAGACCATGTCGTTTGCGTCTTCATACCAAGTTGCGGACATTGTCTCCCGTGTCGTGAAGGAAGACCAGCATTGTGTGAGAACGGTGCAGAATCGAATGAAAAAGGTGAAATGTTAGAGGGTGGTATTCGTTTATCTAACAACCAAGGTGAAGTTCACCATCACTTAGGGGTTTCAGGCTTCGCAGAATACGCAGTTGTCTCTGAAAACTCAATCGTCAAAATAGACAAAGAGATTCCGTTTGAACGTGCGGCAGTCTTTGGTTGTGCAGTAATTACAGGAATAGGTGCTGTTATGAACACAGCGCAAATCAGACCAGGCAGTAACGTCGCGATTGTTGGACTCGGTGGTATTGGTTTAAATGCTATTATTGGAGCTAGACTTGCAGGCGCTAATGAGATTATTGCTTTGGATATTAATGAAAACAAATTTGATATTGCTAAAGAATTAGGCGCGACAGCAGTATTTAATTCTAAAGATGAAGATATAGTAGATAAAATAAAATCATATGTGGATGGCGGTGTAGAATATGCATTTGAAACAGCAGGAGTCACACTAGCAATGGAAACTGCATACGCTATTACTAAACGTGGAGGCACAACTGTTACGACAGGATTGCCAGATCCAAGTCAACAATTCGCCTTTCCACAAGTAACGCTAGCTGCTGAAGAAAGAACAATTAAAGGATCTTATGTTGGCAGTTGTGTTCCAGATAGAGATATACCACGTTTTACTAATCTTTATCAAAAAGGACGTTTAAATATCGATCCATTAATAAGTAAAACATTAACTTTAGATGAGATTAACGAAGGATTTGACGAACTCGCAAATGGTGATGCGGGACGTATCATTATTAAAATGAACTAGTCATCGTATTATGTTTTACGTGAAACTTTGAAGTACTTCAGGGTAACTGAGGTACTTTTTTAGTTTTCTTTAACAACTTTACAGTTTCTTAAAACGTTTTATGTAGAAAATTATCAAAGTTTTAAATATAATTGAATTGTGAAAAAGATTTATCGGAGGAAGGAATATGGGGAAATACTGTACAACATGTAAAAATGCGTTACAGTCTAGTGAAGCTTTTTGTACTCAATGTGGTACACCAAGTCAATTTTCTCGTTCGGAGGTCATACATCAACAAAAAGATCATGGCAGAATTAAAACTTTCGTTTGGTGTAGTGTACTCGTATTAGTATTCTTAGCTCTGGTCGCTGGACTATTCTATGGTGTGTTGGCATTTTGGTCGAATCAAGTTGGTAAAGCACAACCTAGAGCGTCACATTTACCACCTACGCATAAAGTAGAGATTGATGTGAACTCACCAATGTTCAGTCAAGGTTATATGCATGCGCCTAATACAGAGGGGTATGAAGGTTTTGAAATAGGGGAAACCAAAAGTGCGATAGAGAGAGAATATGGTCGTGCAGAAGGTGCTAAAACAATTGATGGCAAGAAAGCTGAATTATATGGCAATATCGGTGTCAGTTATAATTCAAACAATCAAGTCAGTCATGTGTTTGTAGTACCTGGAAAAATGACAAAAGATGACTTCACAGATTTTCATAATGGGCCTGATGAAATTTCAAATGGCAATTGGTATTACGATACAGATAAAGCCAACGGCTTTTCAATCAAAGTCTATACTTCAAAACATGATATAGAAGCCATTGAAAACATCATGCAGAGATAGATTCAAAACAGTAGAAGTACGAAATAGTACATAAGATAAAGCGCCTGAACAAAGAGTTCATGGCGCTTTTTTAGCATTAAAGGTCAGACTGACGTTTGTCTGAAGTAAGAGATACGGACGTCTTATAAACCTCGATTTATCGCGATTTGTAAGTATGTATCTTTAAAAGGGCAGTACTAATTTTTTGAATGATGGTTTGAATGATAAAAGCAATAATAAGATACAAAAAGTTCCACTTACCTTATCGCAAGTGGAACTTTTTTATCTATATGAAACCCATTCGGGTGTTATGCAAATTGTGATATTAATCGATTCGTTGTATTGTTCTTATTTTTTACGTTTGATACCGATTTGACGACCAAGTTCTTTAGGTTGGTCTAATCCTTCTTTATCTACTAGTTCAGCATCTTGTTCAATATTTTGTGCGATGTCTTCAGGGAAGGGTGCTGGGCGACCTGAGTCTGTATCAATGCCCATTAACATGACTTCGTATGTGGCACATACATCTTGTGCTTGATCATACAGTGTCATGAATGCATGAAGACGTTTCGCATCATGATCGACAAGTTGTACAGTCACCGTCAAATCTTCATCTTTGTTAACTTCTTTTTGATACGTTTCATGATTTTCTAAAGTGAAGACTGTGTAATGACGGCGCTCGATTTCAGCTTCGCTTAAACCTAAGTAAGCGAGATATGCATCTGTCGCATTACTGAAAACACGGTTGTATTCTGCATCGTTCATATGATTATTATGATCGAGCCATTCGTCTTTTACTGTCACTTGATACGTAAAGAGTTGTGTCATGAATTTATACCCCCTGTGATTGAGGTTGACGTTTCTTCATACCTGGTGTTTCAGTTGGCCAATATTCTTGCGCAAGTTTTTTCACTTTCACTAAGAATTCATTACGTTTTTGGTCAAGTTCTGACATTGTGTAACCTTGTGAACTTGTTTCGCATCCTTCTACAACTGCGTTGTATAAATCAGTTGTTAATTCTGGCGCAACTAATTTAGTCCAAGGTTTCTTAAGTGCTGGACCGAATTGTTTCAACATGTGACGCATACCGCCATTACCACCAGCTAAGTGGAATGTCATGAATGGACCATATTGTGCGTAACGTAAGCCTGCTGCGTGAGTGAAGGCTTTATCTACTTCTTCAGTAGTTGCGATACCTTCATTAACGATGTGTAATGATTCACGCCATAAAGCTTCCATAAGACGGTCCGCAATGTGTCCTTCGATTTCGTTACGGACATGTAAGACGTCCATACCGATACCTTCATAAAGTTCTTCAGCTTTTACAACTGTGTCTTCTGCAGTTTCTTTACCTGGTACAATTTCAACTAACGGTAAGATATAAACAGGATGGAAAGGATGTGCTACAACTAAACGCTCTGGATGTTTTAATCCTTCTTGCAGTTCAGTTGGCATAATACCTGAAGTACTTGAACCGATAATTGCATCAGGACGTGCATAAGTGTCGATTTCTTTTAAGACACTTGCTTTGATTTCTTCAACTTCTGGTACATTTTCTTGAATCAAGTCTGCATCTTTCACAGCTTCATCTAAGTGTGGTGTGAAAGTCAGATTATCTAAAGATGCACCTTCTGCTAATCCCATTTCTTCAGCGTATGGCCAATTTTGTTTGATTTGTGCCATCATTGCTTCTTGTGCGCCTTCACCTGGGTCAGTTGCGATCACTTCGTGACCATGCGCAAGCATGCGAGTGATCCAGCCACTGCCGATAACGCCTGTTCCTACTACTGCAAATTTCATTTTAATTGTCTCCTTTTGGCTGAGTTAAATTGTATTTTTCACGCGCTTCTTGCGGTGTCATAGGTTCCATATCTAAACCTTTTAAGATTTCTACTGCTTTTTCTACTAGTTCTTCGTTTGTCGCTTTAACACCTTTTGATAAATAGATGTTATCTTCTAAGCCGACACGTACGTTGCCGCCGCGTTTCGCAGCTTCTTCTACTGTTGGCAACTGCATTTTACCGATACCGAATGCTGACCAATGAGCATTTTCTGGTAAACGTGTTTTGAAGTATTCAATCGTTTCTGCATCATTGTCTGCACCCCATGGAATACCTAGGCAGAATTGATACATTGGTTCACCTTCGATTAAACCTTCAGAAACTAATTGGTTCGCAAAACGGATATGACCGCTATCGAAACATTCTAATTCAGGTTTTACACCTGCATCTTTGATTAATTGTGCTTGACGGCGTAACCAATCTGTCGGGCTGATATAAACCATATCTCCGAAGTTGACACTACCGCAGTCTAGTGTACAAATTTCTGGTAATAATTCTCCAACTGGCTCATGACGTTCATCTGGTGTTTGGATATCTGAACCTTCTCCAGCTTGGTAAGGGTTCTGCATATCTGGGATGAAGTCGCCACCGCCGCCTGCAGTAATATTAATCACAATATCTTCATCTGCTTCACGGATTAAACGTACTGCTTCTCTATATAATTCAACATCATGGCTTACGCCACCTGTTTCTGGATCTCTTGCATGAATATGTGCCACTGTTGCGCCTGCACGTGCACATTTAATTGCGGCATCCGCAATCTCTTCAGGTGTTACGGGTACATGTTTATTTTTTTCTGTTGTGTCGCCAGCGCCTGTAATTGCTGCTGTTAACATTACTTTTTTCATGGACTATTTATCCCTCCGAGTTTCAGTTATTTTTTTCAACGGTTGTTAGTGTACCAACTGGACGGTTTTATTTCAACCCCCTTTGTTTAAGAAAAATAAAAAAAGAGAGTCTCTTTTTTGTAAGAGCCTCTCATGACAAGGGTTGTACCTCTATTTATTTGTTGCTTAATTCTTTTAAACGATCTAAGACAGCTTCTCGCATGTCTTCGTCGATAGATGTTAAACCGAAAATTTCAGATAGCCATAAGCCATCTACAGCTAAACGATAAATCGTCGCATCCACTGCGTCTAAACCATCCGATTCAATATGGTTTTGCCAATCTTGATAGGTTTCTTGTAGGGGACCGAGTAAATTACGATCATTACCTTGTGCTGCTAGAATGGCAGAAGTCACAGCTTTGTTTTCTTTACGATGTTCACGTGTTGCCTCAATAAAGGCATGGAGCCATTTACTTTCTTTTTTGTTATCAATATAATGATTAACATTTTCTTTATAAAGTTCATTCGCATGGTCCACTAGACCTTGAATTAAGGCTTGTTTGGTATTGAAATGATAGAGGAGTCCGCCTTTACTCACTTCTGCACGTTGTGCTACGGCATCAAGTGTTAAGGCACTGACACCTTGTTCATTCACAATATCGGCTGCTGCTCGTAATAACATCTCTCGCTTTTGATTCTTAGCCATTATTTCACCACTTTCTATATAGCTAGGTAGTTTTAACGCTTCACTATTAATTTTAGCGTAAAACTTCACAGAAACAAGTTTAACCCTGAGTTATTGCTTTAAATAGGGGGTTACACCTATATGGACGCTTATTTTATACCCTGATACCTATATGTATAAATAAAAAACCAAGCTCTATATCAGAACTTGGCATCTATTTAAAAGATTAATTGAATGACTGCGATGATTATTAATATACTGATAATCCATTTTTGAACGACACTTGGTAATTTCTTACCAATCATTAAACCAATCGGTGCGAAGATAATACTACCAATGACTAAAGGAATCGCATCTGCGATAGGAATAAAGTCTTGGAAGAGTTTAATCACAAAGGAACCGATAGATGAGATAAATGCGATTACGATACTGTTTGCGACGACGGTATTCATCGGTAATTTAAAGAATACGAGCAAGACTGGAATAATCATGAACGAGCCACCTGCACCAACAATACCAGAAATGGCCCCGATACCAATGCCGAATAAGATGAGTAACATACGGTTTAAGTGTGGTGTGCCTTCTTGCGGTTTCACTTTAATGAATAATAACACCAACGCAAGAATTGCGACCACGATATAAACAATATTTACTGCAGTCGTACTGAACCATTGTGTAAAGAAAGCGCCGACTGTACTCCCGATCAGCGTGCTGGCACCCATGTACAGTACGAGTTTTAATGAGAATTCTGGATTGCTTTTCGCTTTAATCGAACCGCTGAGTGTACTGAAGAATACTTGGCTGGATGCGAGTCCTGAAGCGAGATAAGGTGTGTAAGTGTGAAGACCTAAAAGGCTCGGAATGATTAGAATAGCGGGATAGATAATAATTGCGCCACCTATACCGACCATTCCAGAAACTAAACCGCCAAATACCCCGATAAGGAGCATCGTAATTAAAGTCACGATATCCATTATTTACTTTTCACAAGCAAGTTGATTGCTTCTTCAATTAAGGCTTGTGAATCTTCGTTATTATCTTCTGCTGCTTTAACGCATTCTACTAAATTTTCGCTGACAATTACTGCCATTAAGCGTTGTAATGCGCTTTTAGAAGAACTTAATTGTGTAATAACATCCTTACAATCTTTATCTTCTTCCATCATTTTCACGACGCCATTCAATTGTCCTTGTAAACGTTTAATACGATTAATCATTTTTTGATCATAATTCATTCATAATACCCCCATATTAAGACTGAGTAGTTTTATTGTAGTTGGAAAAAGAATTTTTGTCAAATACCCCCTAGGGCATTTGACATTTATCCTGAAAGGCTTTAAGATACCCCTATAGGTATTTTTGAAAGGGAGGCAACACGGGAGTATATGAAAACACAACACATTAATGAATTCAGTAATCAAGATTTTGAACGTTTAGCAAAAGATGGACAATTAATCGATGTCAGAACACCTGAAGAATACGCAGACGGGCACATTAAAGGTGCGGAATTATATCCAGTCGATCAAATAGAACAGTTCGATAAGAAGAAAGATAAAACGTACTATATTTATTGTAGAAGCGGTAAACGCAGTCTAAAAGCTGCAGAGTATCTAGACAAACAAGGTTATGACGTTGTAAATCTAGATGGCGGTTATGTGGCTTATAGTGAAGGTGACGATAATACAGAAGTTAAAGAAAGTACAGAAATGAAAGTAAAAGATAACCGCAAACAATTAAACTACAGTGGCTTACAATGTCCTGGTCCTATCATGAACTTAAGCCAAGAAATGAAACAACTTAAACCAGGTGATCAAGTTGAAGCAACAGTTACTGACCCAGGTTTCTACAGTGACATTCAAAGCTGGGTGAAACAAACAGGTAATACCCTAGTACGTATTAACCAAGATGACGAAAAAGTCACAGCAATTATTCAAAAAGAAGAACCAAAAGCAATGGAAGTTTCACATTCCGCAAACGGTACAACAATCGTGTTATTCAGCGGAGAACTTGATAAAGCATTAGCTGCGTTGATTATCGCAAATGGTGCGAAAGCAGCAGGTCGTGACGTTTCAATCTTCTTCACATTCTGGGGATTAAATGCGTTGAAGAAAGAAAATCCAGCGAACGTGAAGAAAAAAGGTATCGCAAAAATGTTCGATATGATGTTGCCGAAATCACCAGTGAAAATGCCGTTATCTAAAATGAACATGTTCGGCTTAGGCAACTTAATGATGCGTTATGTCATGAAAAAGAAAAATGTGGATTCTCTTCCAGCATTACTAGATAAAGCAATCGAACAAGATATTAAATTGATTGCCTGCACAATGAGTATGGATGTCATGGGCATTGAAAAAGAAGAATTACGTGACGAAGTGTCATACGGCGGTGTAGGAAGCTATATCGGTGACACACAAAACGCAAGCCATAACTTATTTATCTAAAGAGAGACAAAACACAAATAAGTAAAGGAGTTTTAGAATGTTTTTCAAACAATTTTATGATAATAAATTATCACAAGCCTCTTATTTAATCGGTTGTCAACGTACAGGAGAAGCAATGATTATCGATCCAGTACGTGACTTATCTAAATATATTGAAGTCGCAGATGATGAAGGCTTCACAATTACTAAAGCAGCTGAAACACACATTCACGCTGACTTCGCATCAGGTATCCGTGATGCAGCTGAACGCTTAAACGCACAAGTGTATGTCTCAGCTGAAGGCGGAGAACAATTCGGCTACAAAAATATGCCTGAAAACACAACATTTGTGAAAGACCATGATCATATTGATGTAGGTAACATTGATATTGAAGTGTTATTCACACCAGGTCATACACCAGAAAGTATCAGTTTCTTACTCACTGATAAAGGCGGTGGCTCTTCAGTACCGATGGGTCTCTTTACTGGTGACTTCATCTTCGTAGGCGATATCGGTCGTCCAGACCTATTAGAAAAAGCAGCACAAGTTGAAGGCACAACTGAAAAAGGTGCGAAACAAATGTATGATTCTATTCAATCAGTGAGTGAATTACCAGACTATATTCAAATCTGGCCAGGTCATGGTGCAGGCAGTCCTTGTGGTAAATCACTAGGTGCTGTCCCAACATCTACACTCGGTTATGAACGTGTAAATAACTGGGCATTCAATGTGAATGACAAAGAAGCATTCGTGAAACAACTCACTTCAGAACAACCTGATCCACCACATCATTTCGGTCATATGAAATATATCAACCAAATGGGAACAGACTTATATACACCATATGATGTATATCCAAGTCTAGATTCAGACCGTCTCGCATTCGACGTACGTTCACGCTCAGCGTATCATGGTGGTCATGAATACGGCACAATCAATATTCCATTTGATAAAGGCTTCATTAACCAAATCGGTTGGTATCTTGACTACGACAAAGACATCGATTTAATCGGTGACCGCGACTTAGTACAACAAGCAGCTTACCAACTTCAATTAATCGGTTATGATCGTGTCGCAGGTTATCGATTACCGAAATACGATGTCATGACACCTTCTGTACACAGTGCAGACATGACAGGTAAAGAAGAAAATGTATTAGACGTACGTACAAATGATGAATGGGATGCAGGTCATCTTGACCAAGCGAAACACATCAAACACGGTAAATTACTAGATGCGGATGTTCCATTTGATAAAGACGCACCGATCTATGTACATTGCCAATCAGGTGTACGTAGTTCAATCGCAGTTGGCATCTTAGAAAATAAAGGCTTCACAGATGTGATCAACGTAAGAGAAGGCTACCAAGCAATTCCAGATTCTCTTAAAAAATAAGTAATCATTGCATAGGTAAAATCCAGTCTAACCGAGCACTCGTTTAAGGGTGTTCGGTTTTTTAGTTGTTTTGACAGAGATAAAAGAGACTTGTAAGATAGATTAAAGAAAATAATGAAGAAAGAGTGAAGATTATGTCTCAAAAACGCAACGATTTATTAGCAGTCGCAGAACAATTGTTTTATGAATATGGATTCAACGGTGTCGGATTGAAACAGATTATTCAAGAAGCGAACGTTGCGACAATGACATTGTATAATCACTTTGATTCAAAAGAGAAGTTAGTAGAAGCGGTTTTAAAACAACGTGAAGCGCGCTATTGGGAATATTTAGATGAGTATACAAAAACTAAACAAGTACAACCTCTAACCTGTATTGTGAAAGCTCATTGTAAGTGGCTGAAAGATTATTCTTATAAAGGTGATATGTTCTTAAGAGCGATTGAAGATTACGCTGAAAGTAATCAAGACATTGTTTCTATTGCTAGAGGACATAAACAACGTTTATTAGATTATTTAGAGCACCTCACTGCAGAACAAGGATTAGAAGATCAAGAAGCATTAGCGATTCAATATGCATTACTATTAGAAGGCACAACTTCTATGACCGCATTAGTCGGTGTGGATAAAGCAACAGATCACGCATTACGTATTGCGGAGATGTATTTAAGGGAAGCAGCATACAAATAGAATTTAAAAAGATAAGACTTCAGCATTTAAAAAATGCTGATTTTCTTTTACACTAAAATAGAATGAACGTTATATCTAAAAGGAGAGAAGTTTATGAGGTTTTCTAAGCTGGTTATACCTGGTATTTTAATGATAGCTGTGACATATGGGCTGGGTCGGTTCAGCTTTGGTTTGTTTTTACCAGATATTTCACAAGATTTAAGTCTGACACCGACACAGGCTGGTTTAATTTCATCACTGTTCTATTTATCTTATTGTTTCTCCATTATCTTTGCGACATTTAAAACTGATAAAGTCGGGCCGAAAAATATGATTATGGCCGCAGGTTTATCAGTATTAATCGGACTTATTTTAATTGGTATCTCACCTAATTTAATGATTCTTGCCTTAGGTGTGTTATTTGCGGGTGCTAGTACAGGATTCGTCTCACCACCTTATGGTTATGTGATTTCATTATGGATTAAATTAGAGGAACAAAGTAAAGCGAACACTTGGATTAACTCAGGTACAAGTATTGGTTTGATGCTTGCTGGAGTCACTGCAATGATCGCATTTTTAGATTGGAGAACGATGTATCTCTCTTATGCAGTACTCGCGCTTATTATGTTGGTGTGGAACTTTATAATTATTCCAAGTTTAAATCAACCTCTTGAAATTTATACAGGTTCATTTAATTTATTAGATGTTAAAAATGGCAGTCGTATTGCTTTAGCTTCTACCTTGCTAGGTATTGCGACTGCACCATTTTGGACATTCTCTAAATCTTTCGTTCAAGCCACAGATCTTTATACAAACTTTCAACTCTCTATTTTCTGGATTTTAATTGGGGTCTTCGGCATTATTGGAGGTGTTTCAGGCAACATCATTGAGCAAAAAGGCATACGTTTTGCTTATAATTTAGGTGTGATTGCGATTTCTGCCGCATCCATTTTACTCGCACTTGCGCAGTTGTTATGGATTACACCTTTTATTGCCTCTTCTTTATTTGGCATTAGCTATATTTTCTTAACAGGTGTACTAATGGTTTGGGGCATTCGTGTCTATGTTAGAAATGCGTCAATCGGTATCGGCATTCCTTTCTTACTCCTGGCAGTCGGACAAGTAATCGGTTCTATCCTAGCAGGACCACTAATTGTTTTCCTAAACTACAAAGCAACCTTTGTTGTATTTGGTTTAATCAGTTTAAGCGCGCTATGGATTTATCCTAAATTTAAACTCAAAGATAACCCAGTGCCAGAAGCAGAATACAGTAAATTGCAAGAAGATAATAAACATGTGTTGAAGGATTTTGAGGAAGAATAAAAAAAGAGAGTCGTGCTTATATGTTAGGTGTATGCATATATACTATGATAATTATTTGCTTTTCAATTAAAGTTTGGTGTAAATATGAGTAATCTAAAAAACTGAAAGCAGTGATATAAGCTAAATCGTATATTTTAAAGGGGCTGTTATAAAATTAAAAAACAAGTGTTTTGTAGTGTTATTATAAGCTGAAAATTTTAAAAATGAGAATTGATGATTTTGATTTATATCATAGGCTTGGGTACTTAAGGCATCAAACTACTGTATGTAATAGCCGAACATAAAATAATATGGGAGAATAAATGACTGTTCTTGTTTGATTAACTTGATTAATAAACATATGTTGATTTTAGAATGAAAATTTCAAAGCATAAAGTGTAATCAACTTTTTAATTCTAATATTTAACATAATATTATATACTTTTCGAGAATAATGACACTTCAACCAAAATATCAAAGTTCAAAAT
>NZ_PPRU01000032.1 GCF_002902285.1 Staphylococcus simulans
CCCCCCATCGCTTAAAACGATAAATGGTGGTACAGGAATATCAACCTGTTATCCATCGTCTACGCCTGTCGGCCTCGACTTAGGACCCGACTAACCCAGAGCGGACGAGCCTTCCTCTGGAAACCTTAGTCAATCGGTGGATGGGATTCTCACCCATCTTTCGCTACTCACACCGGCATTCTCACTTCTAAGCGCTCCACATGTCCTTGCGATCATGCTTCGACGCACTTAGAACGCTCTCCTACCATTGTCCTACGGACAATCCACAGCTTCGGTAATATGTTTAGCCCCGGTACATTTTCGGCGCAGTGTCACTCGACTAGTGAGCTATTACGCACTCTTTAAATGATGGCTGCTTCTAAGCCAACATCCTAGTTGTCTGGGCAATACCACATCCTTTGCCACTTAACATATATTTTGGGACCTTAGCTGGTGGTCTGGGCTGTTTCCCTTTCGAACATGGACCTTATCACCCACGTTCTGACTCCCAAGTTAAATTGATTGGCATTCGGAGTTTGTCTGAATTCGGTAACCCGAGAGGGGCCCCTCGTCCAAACAGTGCTCTACCTCCAACAATCATCACTTGAGGCTAGCCCTAAAGCTATTTCGGAGAGAACCAGCTATCTCCAGGTTCGATTGGAATTTCTCCGCTACCCTCAGTTCATCCGCTCACTTTTCAACGTAAGTCGGTTCGGTCCTCCATTCAGTGTTACCTGAA
>NZ_PPRU01000033.1 GCF_002902285.1 Staphylococcus simulans
TATACATATTTTCGAAAATTTCATAAAAAAAACAAACTACCGTTACACTTTTTCAAGTTATAACGGTAGTTTGTCTACGGTCTGAGACCAGAACACTATATTCTGGTCTCGCATTATTGTAATGATTGATTCGATATTTAACGTGAAGTTTCAACCATAATCGCCGAAACTCGGCATTATTTTAAAATTATAGGTGTTTGTTTAATACTTCAGCTAAGTTTTCTTTAGGTTGGAAACCTACAACTTTATCAACAGGTTCTCCATCTTTGAAAACGATTAGAGTTGGGATACTCATTACTTCGAATTTAGCTGCAGTGTTAGGATTTTCGTCAACATCTAATTTTAAGATGTCAGCTTTACCGTCGAAATCTTGAGCTAATTCTTCTAATACAGGTGCGATCATTTTACAAGGTCCACACCAAGTTGCCCAGAAATCTACTAATTTAACACCATTTTGAACTTGTTCATTAAAGTCTGAATCAGTAACTTTAATTAATGCCATAAATATCGTTCCTCCTTAGGAATTTTAATGATGAACAAAGTATATCAGATACGATTTGTAATTGCATCGGCTTTGCTCATAACCACATTCTTTTTTATATTTCTTCATATTATTTTCATAATCGTATTATTTCAACGTCGCAACTGTTACACCGAAGCCACCTTCACTTGGTGTACCCGTGCGGTAAGAGGCAATATTTTTATGTCGTTTCAAATGTTGTTGCACTGCCTTCTGCAATGCTCCTGTTCCCTTCCCGTGAATAATATAAACATTCTCGTAGTTGCTGAGCATGGCTTGATCTAGGTACTGATCTAAAGCTGTTACCGCTTCATCATAACGATAACCTCTTAAGTCTAACTCCATTTTCACTGGAGAACGGTTCGAACGTGATACCATTTTCGTTTGTGGTTCTTGTGTCTTTTGTTTCTTCTCTAAGTCGGCAATCGGTAATTTCATTTTAATGATGCCCATTTGAACCACTGCTTCTTCATCATCCAAGATTTCAAGCACTTCACCTTTTTGACCATAGGTTAAGACTTTGACTTCATCGCCAGCTTTAATCTCATCCCATTTTTTCTTCTTCACATTTTGTTTAAGGTCAGTTGCTTCATATTGCTCATCTAAGTGTTTACGTTTTTCAATCAACTCGTGCTCTTTCACATCAGCGTTTTTCTCATCTCTTAACTGACGTAAATCTGAAATAATTTCTTCTGCTTCTTTTGTCGCAGCTTTAACACGTTGATTGGCTTTCGTTTTCGCTTCATCCATCAATTGTTTTTCGTAATTTTGATATTGATCATATTTCTGACTCAATTGACGGTGTAAATCTTGTGCTTCTCGTAATAATTGTTCTAATTCAATACGTTGATTATCTACACGTTTCGTATTCTTCTCTAGTGAAGCAATCATATTATTGATTTCTTGCTCATCTTGTCCAATCATCGCTTTCGCATCACGAATAATTTTGCCGTTTAAACCGAGTTTACTTGAAATTTCAAAGGCATTTGAACGTCCAGGCACACCCATTAATAATTTATACGTTGGGCTGAGCGTATTCACATCGAATTCCACACTGGCATTCATGACACCATCACGGTTATAACTATACGCTTTTAATTCAGGATAGTGTGTCGTAGCCATCACTAATGCACCGCGTTTTTGTACATTATCTAAAATACTCATTGCGAGTGCTGCCCCTTCACTTGGGTCTGTACCAGCACCAAGTTCGTCAAAGAGAATCACACTGTTGTGATCTGCATGTTTTAAAATCTCTACAATATTCTTCATATGAGAAGAGAACGTTGATAATGATTGTTCAATCGATTGTTCATCACCGATATCACAATAAACATTATCAAAGACACCGAGTTTACTACCGTCTAATGTTGGAATTAATAAACCTGATTGTGCCATCACGATGATTAAACCTAACGTTTTCAATGTGACAGTTTTACCGCCAGTATTCGGACCCGTAATAATCACAGTTTGAATGCCATCTACAAATTCAATAGTATTCGCAACGACCGTTTTTGGATCTAATAATGGATGGAATGCTTTTGGTAAATACACCTTACGTTCTTCTGTAAATTCAGGTTTCGTACCTTTAATAGAACTGCCGTATCGTGCTTTCGCAGTTAAGAAGTCGATTTGTCCCATTACAGACTCTGCAATTAAACAAGCATCCGCTTCACCAGCAACTTCTAACGTCAACTCCGTCAAAATACGTTCGACTTCTGCTTTCTCATCATTACGGAGTCGGCTGATTTTGTTATTCATTTCTACCACAGCAGAAGGTTCAATATATAACGTTTGACCTGAAGATGATTGGTCATGAACGATACCATTGAAATCTTGACGATATTCCGCTTTTACTGGAATTACATGTCTATCATTTCTGACTGTAATAATCGAATCTGATAATTTCTTTTGGTTCGATTGACTTTTAACCACACGGTCTAAGTTTTGTTTAATACGTTGTGAAGTACTATGAATGCGACTTCTGATACTTTGAAGTTCATAGCTTGCATCATCAAATAAATCATAAGCATCACATTTTTGTTTAATTTCTTGATACAAATCCGAAAGAATCGGCAATTGAGTCATACGCTCATCTAAAATCGGATAATTGATAGCTTCCTCTTCTTCTAAGAGTTGACTGTAGAATGTTTTATATTGATTTTGAACTTGAATTAAACGCTTAATCTGGTTCAACTCACGTACGTTCAACATACTGCCGATTTTCGCACGATGAATAAGCGGTGACACTTTAGATAAACCACTCAAACTCGGTAAACGATGCTTATTATAAATTTGAGATATTTCGTCTGTTTCATCTATTTGATGAACAACAGTTTGATAATCAGAAGCTGGTGACATTGACGCTGCTTTTTCTCGTCCTAAGTCACTGACAGCTTCTTTTTCTACAAGTGCTTTGATTTTATCGAAATCAAGCACATCTAATGTCTTCTGTCTCACTGACATCCCTCTATTTCTTTAGCTTTTTATTATTTTTTATAAATGATTTGAAATCTTCTCTGCTCATAGTGTTCAACACACGTGATTTATCAATAAAAGCTTTTTGCGCTGTCGCGATACCATATTTCATCAACTCTAAGTTATCGATATGGTGTGCATCCGTATTGATGGTTACCATAATATCTTGATGATGACGTAACGCTTCTGCACTTAAATCTAAACGTAATGGATTCGCATTGATTTCTAAAATGGTGCCTGTTTCTTTCGCTATCTCGAATAATCGATCCATATTAACTTTATAGCCGTCACGGCGACCGATAATACGTCCTGTTGGATGTGCAATATGACGCACATAAGGATTACGGCATGCTTGTTCTAAGCGATGCATAATTTGTTCTTCCGTTTGATTAAAGCTTTGATGAATCGATGCGATAACATAATCAAGCTGGGCTAATATCTCATCTGGATAATCTAATGTACCATCTGCTAAAATATCCATTTCAGTTCCAGAGTAAATATCAATTTCATCATATTCCTCATTCATCGCTTTAATTTCTTCATTTTGACGTAATAAACGCTCAATTTCTAAACCATGTGCTACACGTAAACTACGTGAATGATCTGTAATAACCATATATTCATAACCTTTTTGAATATTAGCTTCAATCATTTCACGCAAACTAAAGGCACCGTCACTCATGGTTGTATGCATGTGCACATCGCCTTTAATATCATCTAAAGTCACAATATTAGATAAGTCTCGGTCAAATTCACTGCCGTCTACACGCATTGGCGGCGCAATCCATTCATGTCCGAAATGTTCATAGATAGCTGCTTCACTGTCTAATTGCAGTAAAGAACCATCTGGCTGTTCAATGCCATATTCACTGACTTTTTCACCGCGTGCTTTCGCAAGTTGACGAATACGGATATTATGATCTTTTGAGCCAGTAAAATGTTGCAGCGTATGATAATATGCGCTTGGTTCAACAATTCTGAAGTCGATTTCAATTGTTTCACCTTCAAATTCAACTTCTACCGATACTTTCGTTAATCCTACTGCCACATCTTTGACTTTATGCGGCACCTTTAATAAGGCTTGTTGCACAGTCTCAGGATCATTTGTACTCATTATATAGTCTAAATCTTTACTCATTTCCTTCACTCTGCGGAAACTGCCTGCAACATGATATTGTTCTAACGCATCAATCGTCTCTAAATATTCTTCAATTTCTTGATTCAATTTAATCAATAAGTTGATAGGATAACGTTCTTTACGTGCACTTAGCGCTTTGACACCCGCTAAGATATTTTCTTCAGTCTTTTTACCGAAACCACTTAACGCACTGACTTCTTTATTTTCACAGGCACGTGCAAGCTCTTCTTTATTCGTAATGCCAAGCTCTTTATAAAGTTTATGAATCTTTTTACTGCCAAGACCTGGAATCTTCAATAATGGCACTAAACCCTCAGGCACTTCTTCTTCTAATGCTTTAAGTGTTTCAGATTCACCTACTGCTAAATATTCATTGATAACTTCGCCAACACCTTTACCGATGTTTTTAAGCTTTGTGACATCTTCAATTTCATCCATCGTACGTTCATCTGTTTCTAAACTTTGCGCTGCTTTACGATAAGCAGACACTTTGAATGTATTTTCACCTTTTAACTCCATGTAAGTGGCAATCTTCTCTAATAAACGCACAACATCTTTCTTTGTAATATGTTGACTCACTTTATTCACTCCAATTAAAAAGAGGAACTTGATGGCATTCGTATATCTGTAACAGATTGGCGAATGTGTCAGCCTCCTCTTTGTTTAGTCTTTGTATTCATTGAATTATAATGCCATCACAAATAATGACAGATATGGGGTATGAAAGAGTATCAAATTTGCGATAATCGATTGTGCAAATTGCTGCTGAATCGAAAAGCTCGGATATAAGCTGCACAAGTATAATACGAGCAAGACAATGACCACAGAGCTGATCAAGCTAAGCAGTACACCGAAACTTCGATTCAAGATAGATATAGGTTGTGTTACCATTATTTTATCAAACGCAGATAAAATAAGGTATAAAATAAACTTGCTGATTAGAAATATCATGATAAACGCGACAATATTTTCAAAGCGCAGATGAATATCATCATATTGTATAAAATAATGTGTTTGTGCTGCTTTCGTTTTAGGAAACGGAACATATAATTCTAACTGCTTCGCAATCGGTGCGTACCATAATGCCGCAAAGATAAACGCAGCGACCGTACTTATAAAATGAAGCAGACTCCACCAAAATCCTCTGCGAAACCCCATAGCGGCAATCAAAATAAAGACAAAAAAGATGAAGAAATTTAGCAGCATAGGCAGACCCTACTGTTCGTCATGCTTTAAACGATTCAACTCTTGTGTCAAACGACGGTTTTCTTCTTCTAATAACACCTTTTCATGCATAATGTTAACCGCAGTTAATACTGCTTTACGTGTGGTATCTAACCCCGCACTCTTACGACCTAATTCTTGAATTTTTTCATCTACTAGATGCGCAACATAACGTATATGCTCAGGATTATCTTCGCCGACTATTGTATAATTTTTGTTATTAATCGTAACATTGATTCTATTTTTAAATTCGCCCAATTTGATAACTCCAATCTTGCTTATTTTCACTCATTCACCACGACAACTGATGAGTGTATCTCTTATATTAATCGTAACTGATTTTCACACTGATTTGTTGAAAACCATTCTATTTATTCATCACGAACCATTATACACGAGTGCCATTTATTATGTAAGTAGTGTACGCTTTTTGCCAATGTTATGTAAACAGACTGTAATATATAACCTTTTATTGCGACAGGCACCTATAGTAAAATAAGAATACTACTACAAGTAAGGAGCATCCCTATGGCGAACGTCGTATTAAAATTAACAGAAGAACAAATTCAACAATTACTTAGCAAAATCAACGCAGACACAACGAATCTTCCCAAAGGCTCACGCGCACGCGCAAAATATCAAGGTACAACAATTCATATTTATAATTCCGACAAAGTCATGTTTCAAGGCACTCAAGCAGAAGCAGTTTCACAACAATTACTAGGTAATGCTGTCCAAACGTCTAAAGCACCCTTAAAGAAGAAGAAAACAACAATCATCAATTCCAGTGATTATCCATTTAATACATCCAACTGTATCGGCAGTGATGAAGCAGGCAGCGGCGACTATTTCGGTCCGCTTACTGTTTGTGCGGCTTATGTGTCAAAAGAACATGTCGAAGTATTAAAAACATTAGGTGTCGATGATTCTAAAAAATTATCAGATGATAAAATTGTTAAATTAGCTGAGCAATTAGTGACATTCCTTCCCCACTCACTACAAACATTAGATAACAAAAGATATAATGAACAAAAACAACTCGGCTGGTCACAAGTTAAAATGAAAGCGGTCTTGCATAATCATGCCATTGAAAACGTGGTAGACCGTATCGAAGCACAAAACTTCCCTTTAGACTATATTGTAATTGACCAATTTGCGGTACGCGGTGTTTATCAAAATTACGCACTGACAGCTATGCCTTATCCAGACAAAACTTGTTTCGAAACAAAAGGTGAATCCAAATCTTTAGCCATCGCAGCCGCAAGTATCCTTTCCCGTTATGCTTTCGTGAAACATATGGAGCATATGGGCAAAAAAATAAACCAAACGATTCCAAAAGGGGCAAGTCAAAGAGTAGATTTATTTGCGGCTCGTTTAATTGATCAATACGGTACAGAGACATTAGACTCTATATCAAAAGCTGACTTTAAAAATAGAGACAAAGCCTTAGACCTTTATCGTAAAAAACAATTAAACAACTAATCACCTTAACAGATTGCTTACACTTTATATATAAATAAAATGAAACAAGCTCCTTCCACACATGATTTGTGTAGAAAGAGCTTGTTTTTTATATTTCATTTTCTTCAAATGAACCGAATTAACGAATCACTGCACCTTCTGCAGTTAACGCATTCACGATTTCATCATGAACCGCTGTCACTTGTTCGTCTGTTAACGTATTTTCTGTATCTAAATAAGAGATACGGATCGCAACTGATTTCTTACCAGCTTCCATATGTTCGCCTTCATAGACATCAAAAACTTGCGCATTTTGTAAGATTTTACCGCCATGTGCTTTGATTGTGCTAATAAGTTCAGCAGCTGACACTGTTGTATCTACTTCTAATGCGATATCTCTCGTTACACCAGGATATTTAGGGATTTGTTCATAATTGATGTAACCCACAGAAACATTCATCAATTTATCGTAGTTTAATTCAAAGACATACGTACGTTGTTTTAGATCATTTTCTTCAGCTAATTGCGGGTGTAATTCACCGATAAAGCCGATGACTTCGCCATTTAATAAAACATTTGCCGTACGTCCTGGATGTAAACCATCCATTTGCGTTGCCTCGTAATCAAATGTAACATCTAATTTTTCCGCAACTGCATCTAAGACACCTTTCGCAAGATAGAAATCTGTTAATTCTTTTTTACCTTGCCATTGGTTGCTGCTATATTCACCAGTTAAAATACCACTTAAGTATTCAACCTCATCTGGTAATTCACCTTTGCCATTCGCAAAAAAGACGCGACCGATTTCATATAAGAATACATTTGTGTTTTTACGTGCCACATTATAAGCCACCGCATCAATTAAATGTGGTAATAAACTTTGACGTAATACTGCGTGTGCTTCACTCATCGGCATTAACAATTCAATGTTTGGTTTGTCACTCACTGAGAATGCTTTACCACGTGCACGGTCTACTAATGAATACGTAATTGCTTCACTTAAACCTGCACCTTCTAATGTACGTTTTAAAATACGTGTTTTTGATTGACGGTCTGTCAATTGACCGCTTGTAACTTGTTCGAAGACTGGTAATGTTGATGGAATTTCATCATAACCATAAATACGTGCCACTTCTTCGATTAAGTCTTCTTTGATTTTGACATCTCTACGACGTGAAGGAACATAGACTGTTAAGTTACCTTCATTATTTTCAGTTTTGAAACCAAGTTGACTTAATGATTTCACAATCGCTTCAACTGTCATTTCTGAACCGATTGTATTATTAATTTTATCAACTGTAATTTCAATCGGTGTAATAAATTCGCCTAAGTCACCTGATGCGACGCGATCTGATAATACTTCACCTTGTGCGTAATGTTCTAATAAGTAACATGCACGGTCTACAGCTTGGTCTACAAATTCAGTCGCAATTCCTTTTTCGAATCGGCTTGAAGATTCACTACGTAAGTTAAGACGACGTGATGTATGACGAATGCTGACAGGATCGAAAATTGCACCTTCAACCACGACATTTTGTGTTTGTTCAGTAACTTCAGAGAAGTCTCCACCCATCACACCACCAAGCGCAATCGGTTCTTTGCCGTTTGTGATAACGATATCTGACGCTAATAATTCACGTTCTGTATCATCTAACGTTGTCATTTTTTCGCCTTCTTGCGCTTGGCGCACGACAATTTTGTCAGACCCGATATGATCTTGGTCAAACATATGAAGTGGTTGGCCGTATTCTAATAACACATAGTTTGAAATATCTACAACATTATTAATCGGACGAATACCGGCTTTCATTAATCGTGCTTGCATCCACATTGGAGATGGGCCGATTTTAACGTTTTTAACGACACGTGCACTGTAATAAGGTGTTTTATCTGGATTTTCAACTGTTACTGAAATTTCTTCAGATGCTGAAGTTTCAGTCGTGTCAGGTTGTGTTTCTGGTAATGTTAACGGTGCACCATAAAGTGCTGATGTTTCATAGGCAGCACCTACCATACTTAATGCATCCGCACGGTTCGGTGTTAAGTCGAATTCCATTACTTGATCATTTAAGTATAATGCTTCTAATGCATCAGTACCTGGTTTAACTTCATTCGGGAAGTTATAAATTCCTTCTTCAAATGCTTTAGGTACCACGTTGCTTTGAACGCCGATTTCTTGAAGTGAACAAATCATACCTTCAGAAACTTCACCACGTAATTTCGCACGTTTAATTTTAACGCCGCCTGGTAAACGACCGCCAACAGTTGCGACAATCACATATTGTCCAGCATCAACGTTAGGTGCACCACATACGATTTGTACGGGTTCTTCTTCACCGATATCCACTTTACAAATATTCAATTTATCTGCGTTCGGATGTTGTGTTTTACTTTCCACATAACCTACGACTAATTTTTTAATTTCAGCTGTGTAATCAATGATGTCATCGACTTCAATCCCTGTACGTGTGATACGTTCAGCTAATGATTGAATCGGTTCATTAACCGCAACTAAAGATTCTAACCATTCTTTTGATACAAACATTATGCTTCACCTCTATCTTCAACAGCTTTGAATTGATCTAAGAAACGGACATCATTTGTATAGAAGTAACGAATATCTTCAATACCGTATTTCAACATTGCGATACGGTCAGGACCCATACCGAATGCGAATCCAGTGTATTTAGAAGAATCGAAACCAGCCATTTCTAAAACATTCGGATGCACCATTCCGGCACCTAAGATTTCAATCCAACCTGAACCTTTACATACGTTACAGCCTTTACCGCCACATTTGAAGCAAGACACATCGACTTCTACTGAAGGTTCAGTGAATGGGAAGTAACTTGGACGCAAACGGATTTCACGTTCTTCACCGAATAATTTTTTCGCCACAAGTTCAAGCGTACCTTTCAAGTCACTCATTTTAATATTTTCTGCCACAACTAAGCCTTCAATTTGTGTGAATTGGTGACTGTGTGTCGCATCATCTGAGTCACGACGATATACTTTACCAGGACAAATAATTTTAACTGGTCCTTGGCCGTTACGTTTCTCAAGTGTACGTGCTTGTACAGGTGAGGTATGTGTACGCATTAACGTTTCTTCTGTGATATAGAATGTATCTTGCATATCACGTGCTGGGTGTGATTTCGGTAAGTTTAATGCTTCGAAGTTATAGTAATCTTGTTCTACTTCATAACCATTCACAATTTCATAACCTAAACCTAAGAATAAATCTTCAATTTCTTGAATCGTACGTGTTAATGGGTGTGCTGCACCTTGTTTGATTTGGCGACTTGGTAAAGTCACATCAATTGTTTCTTCTTCTAATTGTTTATTTAAACGTTCTTGTTCAAGCACTTTTTTACGTTCAGCAATTGCTTGTTCAATCGCTTGGCGTACTTCATTGACTGCTTGTCCGAATTTTGGTTTTTCTTCATTTGATAAATCTTTCATTTGTTTCATTAAACCTGAAACAGAACCTTTTTTACCTAAGTATTTAACTTTAACATCTTGTAACGCTTTCTCATCTGACGCTTGTGACACATCGGCCAAAGCTTCTGATTTCAGCTGATTCATTTCTTCAGTTTGAATCATATCTGCCCCTCCTAAATAATATTGCCAATAAAAAAAAGACTTCTATCCCTGAGATATGGGACGAAGTCTTCCGTGGTACCACCCAAATTTATGCATACGCATACACTTGATTTATCATAGATAACGGTGATGAACCGACTTAAATTTCTTTAAGTTGCCAAAAAGGTGAAAAAAATTATCGCATTCTGGAATAACTTTCAGTCACGGTTATTCTCCCTAAACAGTCTGCTTCTGATAATTTACGTCTTTTTATAGGCAAAGTATTAATTTATCTGTTTGAGTCATCTGCTCAAACTCTGAATCACATTTAATTATAAGTAATCCCTTCCGACCGGTCAACCTTTTAATTTATAGATTAAGATACTGCCTGCAATCGCTACATTCAGACTTTCAGCAGCCCCGTACATCGGAATTGTTAAACGTTTCGTCGTGTGACTTAATAATGCTGGATCGACACCTTGACCTTCGTTACCAAGCAATAACGCAAAAGATGATTGTGCATCCTCTTCATTAAAATTCACCGCATTTTCTAATGTAGTGCCGTATACCGGCCCATCAAATTGATTAATAAATTCCTCAATCGGCTGAGTGACAATCGGTAAATGGAAGACACTGCCTTGGCTTGAGCGTAATACTTTATCTTGATACGCGTCGGCTGTTCCTGGTGCCAAGACAATCAAATCCAACGCAGCTGCATCAGCTGTACGAATCAACGTACCAAGATTACCTGGATCTTGAATGCGATCAAGCAGTAATACTTGTTTAGCCTCTGCGATATGTGAAGCAACCTCTGGTTTTTCAATGACCGCAAAGATACCTTGAGGTGTCACAGTTCCTGACAAACTTTCTGCTACTTTGAAGTTTATATGGAACGCTTCTTCAGCAGCTTCAATTAATTGTGCATCAAAGCGTTCAGGTTCAACGACAAAAAGTTGTTTTACTGATAATTGGCTTTGAACCGCTTCTTCAATCAAATGTGTCCCTTCTACCAACAACAGTCCTGTTTTATCTCGTTCTTTTTTCTTCTTTAATTTATTCGCTTGTTTCACCTTCGTATTTTGCGGTGACGTAATTTGTTCCATAGTCGGTTACCTCATTTACGATTTTTCCTTATTTTATCATGTTGCTTCTCATAAACAAAAATGAGACCTACCGTTATATACGATGGGTCTCATTATTCATCAATTATTTTGAAACGACTTCTTCACCGTTGTAAGAACCACAGTTTTTACAAACGCGGTGAGATAATTTGTATTCACCACAGTTAGGGCATTCAGTCATACCTGGTACTGATAATTTAAAGTGAGTACGACGTTTATTTTTTCTAGTTTTAGATGTTCTTCTTTTTGGTACTGCCATGATTTAATCCTCCTTAAATTTCAAACACAAAAATCTTTGTTACTGTGCGATTAAGATGTTAATAACAATACTATCTATTGTACATCAACTTCTATTGCTTTTCATCATAAAATTGTTGCAATTTTTGAAGCCTTGGATCGACTTTCTTAGAAGAGATTTCTTCTGCTTGTTCACTTTCTTCTAATTCGTCTTCGTCAATAACTTCCCAACCTTGACCGCTCTGCAGCATGTCTTCTAAACTGCTGTCTTCAGCCACTGCTCGGATAGGCTTTTCTATGATGACAAGCTCTTCTGCGATATCACGTAAATCAATCATTCCGTTTGTAGCAAGATGATAATGTTCATCATCTTCTTCACTATCACTAAACTCATGACCTTCTAAATCAAATATTTCTGTTGTTTCCACATCAATCGGCACTTCAACCGGTTTTAATGTACGCGCATCTTCCATCGTGTACGCACCAGTTAAGTGGATATCAGCGACAACTTCATTTGATTTGACATCAAGTTTGCCCTTCACTCGGATATCAGATAAATCTATAAGTCCTAATTTATCAATTAAATGATTATAATTTACTGTTTGATCAAATTCAAAAGGCTGACCTTGATATTTTCTTAATTGCGTTATTGACCATTTCATATGGCTTCACCTCTAACAAGCACAAAATTTATTTTAACTTTCTAGCGTTAAGTTGTCAAGATTTTTTCTTAACATCTTGACTTTTTGATACAATAATCATAATGAATTCTGAAAGGACGGATTGCAAATGAAATGCGCTGCACTGATTACAGAGTATAACCCCTTCCATAACGGGCATGTCTACCATGCAGAACAAGCACGTCAAATCGCTGATGCAGATATCACTGTAGCTATTATGAGCGGTCAATTTGTGATGCGCGGAGAACCCGCAATCTACAACAAATTTTTACGCACACAATTGGCACTCTCTGCTTGCGACCTTGTCGTTGAGCTTCCTGCTTATGCAGCGTTATCTGCTGGAGAATACTTCGCAGAAATGGGTGTCAAAGTTGCTGACTATCTTAATTGTGATGCACTCGTGTTCGGAAGTGAATCCGGCAGCATCAAAGATTTCGAACATGTTGCCATGCAACTCAACCATATCGAAGAACATCCAGAATTTCAAACAAAGCTGCACGAAGGGAAAAGTTACCCTAGAATCATCCATGAATTATTAGATGAACCTGCTTTACTGCAGACACCTAATAATATCTTAGGTCTCTCTTATGTACAAGCTATTCAACACTATGCAGCACACATCACACCTTTGACATTACAACGACACCAAACGAACCATCATAACCAAACCATAGACAACCAAACTTTCGCAAGCGGCAGCGCAATCAGAAAGGCGCTCAAAAACAATGATGCAAGCTTTGAAACAGTAGTTCCATCATCAGTTAAACACTTGTATACATCACCGCAATTAACGTTAGATGAAGTGTTCTCTTATCTGAAATTTACATTATTACGCGCCTCTCTTGAAGAACTACGTGAGATGCATACGGTTAGTGAAGGGTTTGAGTATCGTTTAAAAGAAAAAATCCAATCTGCACACAACTTCAATCAATTGATGCAGCTGCTTAAAACTAAGCGCTATACGTATACCCGTATTCAGCGTATGTTAATGAACTGCTTGTTAAACTTTAAACAAGCAAATAAACAAAATGAAATTGACGCTGTACGCATCTTAGGTATGAATGAAAAAGGACAAGCGTACTTAAAACAATTGAAGAAAGATTTTCCAGATCGTCACTTTATTACAAACGTTAATAAAGCGACCGCAAGTCATTTTGAACCAGAAATCAAAGCAACTGAAATTTATAATGCACTGTCTGGTCAAACCGCTGATGATTTCAATACACCTGTAATTAGGGTACAGTCACAATAAGGGGGTAAATCAACATGCAAGTTTATTCAGAATCGGAAGTAAAAGAACGTTATCATATGAAAGATGCGATTACAGCGATTGAAGAAAGTTTCAATAAGTTGAACCAAATCAAAACTGCACCACGCACGGTGATTCCTACAGGTGATGGTGCAAAATCTATGTTATACATGCCTTGTGTTGACTTAGCCAAACAACTCGGCACAATCAAAATTACATCTATCACACCAGAGAATCCAAAACAGCAACTACCTACTACACAAGCACAAATCGTGATTACTAATCTAAAAAACGGTGAAACGAAGGCGATGTTAGATGGCAGTTACCTGACTAGATTGAGAACTGGTGCACTGAGCGGTATTGCGACTAAATATATGAGCCGTGAAGATGCGACAACATTAGGTATGATTGGTACAGGTGGTATGGCTTACGAACAATTCTTAGGTAATATCGAGGTCCGCCCTATCAATACAGTCTTGCTTTACAACCGTACAACAGAAAAAGCACAAGACTTTAAAACACGTATTTTAAAAGATTATCCAGATTTAAATGTTCAAGTATTAGAAGATGTATCAAAACTGGTCAAACAAGCAGATATTATCAACTGCCAAACACCTTCCACGCAGCCTGTCTTTAACGCTGAAGATGTGCAGCCAGGAACACATATCAACGGTATTGGCTCTTACCAACCGGATATGAAAGAACTAGATGCAAATATTTTCACGCAAGCAGAAAGTGTCGTTGTAGATGATCTTGAAGGGGCTAAAGAAGAGTCAGGAGAATTGATTGAAGCGAATGAAAATAAAACTTTCACTTTCGAAGAAATCAATGATGAACTCAAAACACTTTCACAACAAGGGACTCTATATCGTAAAAATAATGACGCCATCACTGTCTTTAAATGTGTTGGTGCAGCTTACTTTGATTTAGCTGTTGCCATCGGTGCTTATGAAAAGTTAAATCAATAACTACAAAACATTTAATATCAAATAAAAAACACGTTTCAACACCTTTTGTATGATACAAATAGACGTTGAAACGTGTTTTATTAGTTTCCGAATTTTTCTTTTAATGCTTTTTCTACAGGAGGCGGTACAAACTCAGAAATATCCGCTTTATATTGCGCTACTTCTTTAACTACACTAGAACTGATGAATGAATAGTTCGTGCTTGTCATCATATATAATGTTTCGACATCACTATTCAACTTCTTGTTCATAGATGTTAAACGCAATTCGTATTCAAAGTCGCTGACTGCACGTAATCCTCGAATGATTGTTTTTGCGCCGATTTTATCACAAAAATCTACAAGTAAACCATTGAATTGGTGCACTTGTACGTTCGGGATATTTGCGACAGATTCTTCAATTAAAGCGATGCGTTCTTCCACAGTAAAAGTCCCTGACTTATTACGGTTTTTCAATACACAGATGTGGATTTCATCAAAACGGTGTGCCACACGTTCAATAATATCCAAATGCCCATATGTAATTGGATCGAAACTACCTGGTATTACTGCTTTTGTTTCAGCCATCATGTTCTCCTTTTTCTAATAACATAGTATCCGTTAAGCCATAATGATAACGTTTAATCACTTCAAAAGAGTGCGTATCAATGTTTTCTTTATGGTTAAACTCACAAACGATGATACCACTTTTCTTCAATAAATTAAACTCTTCGATTTGTGCTAATGCTTTATCAATTAATCCTTTATCATAAGGCGGGTCTAAGAAGATTAAATCAAATTGAATGTCTCGTTTAGCTAACGCTTTCAAGGCACGGTCAGCATTATTTTTATAGACTTCTGCTTGTTTCATCAAATCTAAGCTGTTTAAGTTTGCTTTGATTACTTTGACTGCTTTAAAATTTTGATCTACAAAAATCATTTCGTCCATACCACGAGACAATGCTTCTATACCTAAAGCACCGCTTCCCGCAAACAAATCCAAACCGATACCTGATACATCATGCAAGGTATTAAAGATACTTTCTTTTACTTTATCTGTTGTCGGACGTGTATTACGCCCTTGCAGACTTTCTAGAGGTTTACTTTTATGTTGGCCTGATATCACTCTCATCTAATACTTCACTTCCCCTCTTGTTCTATAATATAATTTGGGTAATAAGGAGGCTATTCCCAAAATGAAACAATCTTTTATTGTACTCGGTGAAGGACTCACCGATTTATTTGAGTTCAAAACACTTATTCAATATAATCATGAACGCATTAATCGCATTGTGTTCTTTAACAGTCCAAGTTCAGACAAAGGTTTAAGTTCTGCAGCGATTATCATGAATCCAACTGAAGGCAATTACTTCCAAGCCATGTATATCATGTTGAATGCTTTTCCTTACCCTCATCCAGAGGATAATAAAAAGTCAGCAATGATTCGCGGCTTCGCTGAAGATTATCAATTACCGTTAAACGAATTAGATGTTAAATCTTCAGACGAGTTTCATGATTTAGAACTCTATTTCAACTATTTAGTCGGTGTCTTACGCTTATATCATTGGATACCGCCATTACAATAACGTTTAATGTCATATCATAAGGGTTATATTGGTTGATACAGTAGTGTAACTATTAATTGATTTCGTATTTTTCTTTTTCATACGTTTTCTTTAAATATTTATAAGGAGAACCTTCAATGTGACGCACATACTTTAATTTCATGAGTCGGTTGACAATATGATCGGCATCATTTTCATTGATATACATGATGACATATTTGCGATTACGATTACTATTGACAATATGACCGTATTTTCTAATATGACGTTCATGCTTCATATGTTTAAGGTATATAATTAAACTGGTTCTTGGTATGATTTCTGTCATTTTGATCACTCCATTACTTTAATCTATAGTATCACGACTGAACTAAATTTGAAATAACCAAACCCCTGTATCACTAAGCATTCACGCTTCTTAGATATCACTTTTGGTTAGCTTCATAAACTACGAGGAGGAAATTTCATGGTAAAAATAAGTAGACTTATTAGAAACAGTGTAGCAGGTGCTGCCGGTATATTCAGCGGACTTATCTTTTTGTCAAAATTAAAAGGACAACCAGAACCTCAACCTATCCCAGCATTCTTTACACGTAAGCCCCATTATATCTTCGCCCATCGCGGCGGCATGGCTTTACGTCCGGAACAAACAAAACTCGCATTTGATACAGCGGCATCTTACGAAGTGGATGGTTTCGAAACAGATGTACGTGTCACAAGTGATGAACAATTGATTGTCTTTCATGATGCCACAGTCGACCGTACTACCAACGGTTCAGGCAAAGTACGTGAGCACCGCTTAGATGAACTGCAAAAGCTGGATGCAGGTTATCATTTTAAAGACATCAATAAAGAGACGCCTTATCGTGACCACCCAGATGCGAAAATCCTGACATTTGATCAATTGTTAGAATTATATCCTGATATGCTCATTAATGTGGATTTAAAAGATAGTCCAGACTCTTATGAAGGTACGATTGCACCAGAACTATTATACAAATCTATCGTACGTCATAACGCACAAGATCGCGTATTAGTGACGAGTTTCTATCAGGAACAAATTGCTAGATTTTCTGAATTAGCATTAGGAACAGTTGCGGTAGGCGCAAGCCAAGAAGAAGTCACTGTAGGTATCGTTAAATTCTTCAGCGGCTTAGGCAATATGTTTGAAGCGCAAGCCAACACTTTCCAAATGCCGACAAGTTATCATGGTGTGCCACTTACTTCAAAACGATTAATCAATTGGTTGAATTCTCGTAATATCGTTCCAGGTTATTACGGTGTCAACAGTATTGATTTAATGAGTGACCTATTTAACAAAGGCACACATACTATTGTCACTGACAGACCTGACCTTGCATTCCAATATCGTCAAAACCAAGCTCAACATTAATATGACTGATCACTCAAATTATAATAATTAATAAACAAAGCAACACCCGCTACCATCGGCTTTATAGCTTATGTAGCGGGTGTTGCTTTGTTTTATATTAAGCGTGGATTTGGCATTGGCATGTTCCGCCTGTACTGCATCCATGCATATCTGTTCTAAAGAATGGGTTCCCTACTTCAATTTTCACATTATCTGAAATAGAAGTTGCGATAATTGTGATGACTTCATCCACTAAATTTTGAAGTTCAGTTTCTTTTTGTTTATACGCCATCACAGATGGAACCATGTCATACGCTCGTTTACTTTTACGCGTTGCACGTGTCACTGTTTGATAATCTGGATGATATTTACCAAAACGCATCACTTCATCATAACGTTCTTTATATTTCATAAACGTTTGATAATGCGTTTGTGCTGCTTCATCTTCGTTCATTGCTTGACGTGCTGCTATATATTCTTGGTAAATCTCTGAGTTTAAAATCATTTCACTGACTTCATCTACACCATCTAAAACCTCAATGATTTCAGAATTAATCATATTGTCACCTTCCATCAGTCTCCAATAAATATTAATGTATAGTAGCCGTCCATGACATCTCCGCCCATTTCAGTATATTGTGTATTCAATAAACGAGAACGGTGAATGTCTGAATTCAACCAGCTATGCAAGAGTGTCGGTACGTCATTAAAGTCATAACCAACGTTTTGTCCTACGGCTTCAAATTTTATATTACGATCATCTAGTTGTTGTTTCAAAGCACCTTCAGTAAATTCAACATTTTTGTTATTTGTACTTTCGTATAAGTTTACTGAAGCGATGTGACTCAAATCATTATTTACTTTGAACGGTTTAAGCCCCTTCAAGCTTCTGATTTGATTGGTAACTTCATAAAGCGTCATTAACTGGTTGACGTTTTGTTCGTATGGGACATCTTTATGTTGATTTTTAACAGTTTTTTCATTTGATGTTTGTGTCATTTGATATGGATTAAACATAACAAGTGCATTAGCATCAAGGAATCTTACACCAACCACTTTATTGGTTTGTTGGTCGATATACACTTGCGCATACACATCACCATATTTTATCAGCATTTGTGTTTTCATATCTTCATCAGAAAGTTCTATATCATAAGACTTACCGTTAGCTTTAATACGGGGTTCTGGGTTAATACTCGTGTTTTCAAAAATACTCGAAGCATCTTCAGAGATATTGATAGGTTCAATATCCGCCTTCGTTCCTGTCGCATAGACTGATTTAATGATATTATTCTTAGCCGTCACAATATAATATTGATTTTGTGCTCTGAAGACATAGTTTTTATAGTCATTTGCGTATGCATAGACACGATCAGCTTGACCGAATTTCTTCGTCAAACCGCTGATGTCATTGTTGACCCATGTTCCAATTCCTGACTTAGGTTTTGGATTTTCAGTCTCCGGCCCTTTTTTCTGTGTTTGTTCAATTTTTGTCGACGATTTCTTGTTTGGATTTTCCAACACATCAAATTTCAGCCGTGGCGAATAAAATAAATAGATAAGAAAAGTTATGAGAAGCAAGACGCCTATAACTTTAATAATTAAATTCCTCATTCTCCGCCCACCTCAATGTTAAGTAATTATCATTGTACACGTTTCACACGCACACTCGCAAGGATAGTCTTTATGTAAAAACATCGACTGACAACAGATAACGTCATCAGTCGATGTTTTACATTTTAAAAGCCGAAAGTTGCTTTAAATAATGAAGTTGTTTCTCCACCTGGGTACATAACATATAACAAGATGTACACGATAATACCTGTGAACGCTGTAAAAATCCAAATAATCGCTGCCCAAGGTCCAACCTTGCGGTGAAGATTAAATTTGTCTTTAAACGCTGTGATGATTTGGAATAATCCCATTAATCCACCCACCGTTGATAACGCGATGTGGAAAATCAAGAAGAAATGGTAATATCCTTTTAACCATGCAGGTCCACCGAAAGCAGTGTTCCCGATAAAGAATGTTCTACTTGCATAAATGATAAAGAATGTTAATGCGAAGAATGCTGCAGTCAACATTACTTTCTTATGCGCTTCAATTTTACGTTTTTTAATCAAGTACCATCCAACAATAACTAACGCCGCACAAATTTGAATACAGCTTGTACTTATCGTCGGCAATATAGGTAGACTCATAAATCTCATCCTATCTTCAATTTATTTAAATCATATTGATTAAAGAAATTACGACTGCTAATGCAAAGAATAGCACTAAATAGTTTAGTGAGTAAACAAACATTAACGTAGCCCATTTCTTTTGATTGAAGTTCTTCTTGAAGCTTGTTAAGCCAAGATACATCCAACCTAAGTTCAGAAGTGTTGCCAATACAACGAATACCGTACCTAAATTTGTAAATAATAATGGTAAAGGTAATAATGCGACTAACCATAAAAGCATACCTACACGTGTACGGTTAAAACCTCTAACAGATGGTAACATAGGAACTTTAGCTAAAGCATATTCGTCTTGACGTTTAATAGCTAAGGCATAGAAATGAATCGGTTGCCAACAAAATACCACTAAGAATAACGCAATTGCTGTTAAGCTTAGTTGGCCTTCAATTGCTGTCCAGCCGATTAAAGGCGGTACTGCACCTGGGAAGCTCCCGATAACAGTATTCCAAGTTGTGTGGCGTTTAGACCAAATTGAATAAAATGACACGTAGCCTATAATGCCCATTAAACCAATGACACCTGATGGTATATTTAGGATAAATAATAAGATTTCTCCTAGAACCATCATTCCGAAACTTAAAATCAATAAATTTTTATTTGAAATTCTGTTATTGACTGTCGGTCTTGACTGTTTGCTTGGCATAATGCTGTCAATATCTTGGTCATAATAGTTATTGAGTGCACATGCGCCCCCCATGATGAGCGTTGAACCGATCATCATCAACAGAATTTGCGGTATAGATGATAGGAAGGAGTGATTCGTTAATACAATCGCTAGCCATGCCCCTGTGAAGGCAGGAATTAAGTTCCCTTGAACGAGCCCCATTTTAATAATTGCTTTCAGTTCTTTAAGGGTTACACGACCAGAAGCTTGCGACAAAGTATGTCCTTTATCCATAATGCCCCTCCTTAAAATATTCATATAATACAATGATATAGCAAAAAGTAATAGTTGACTAGGCTAAATAAGACAAATTTGTGACACTTTAGCGACAACACTAATTTTCAAAAAATCGTCGTTTTTGTGACACATTTTCAATCCACATGCTATTAAAATTTATAGCCATTATTGATATAATGTTTATAAATATTTACAATTTATCAAATGACAAATAGGCTTGAGGCATGGAATTCGGATTCGTCTTACATACTTGTTCGTACAAATCCCTCCTTTCCTCTGCCTTTATCTATGTCAATTAATCAGTGGGGTGTTTTAAATTGTTTAAAAAACGTAACCTTAGATGGTTAGCTGTTCTCGCAACAGTTATTATGGCATGGGTTCAATTAGGTGGCGCACTTGTAACAAAAACAGGTTCAGCCGATGGTTGCGGATCATCATGGCCGTTATGTCATGGTGCTTTATTACCGCAAAACTTACCTATTAGTACAATTATCGAGCTCAGTCACAGAGCAACATCTGCTTTATCATTAATCGTTGTATTATGGTTGGTCATTACAGCTTGGAAGAATATCGGGTATATCAAAGAAGTTAAACCACTGGCAATTATCAGTGTCGGTTTCTTGCTTATCCAAGCATTAGTCGGAGCTGCAGCAGTGCTTTGGCAACAAAATGATTACGTGCTTGCATTGCACTTTGGTATCTCATTAATCAGCTTCTCATCTGTTTTCGTATTGACATTAATCATCTTCGATGTAGATAAAAAATACGAAGCGAACAAAGTACACATAGATCCTAAACTTAGAATCTATACTTGGACAATGGCGATTTGTTTATATGTCGGCATTTACACAGGTGCTTTAGTACGTCATACAGATTCATCATTATCTTATGGTTCATGGCCATTACCATTCGCAGACTTGATTCCACATACAGAACAAGACTGGGTACAATTCATGCATAGATTATTAGCACTTATCGCTACAATCAGTGTGTTCCTTGCATTTAACTATGCAATCAGACACTATCACGAAAACCGTACCATCCGATACGGTTACACAGCAGCATTACTTTTAATCGTACTGCAAATTATCACAGGTGCTTTATCAATCTTCACAAGCGTGAATTTATTCATCGCTTTACTACACGCATTAATTATCACATTTGAATTCGGTTTAATCGCCTACTTCATCTTATTGATGCTGCGTACAAAACGTGTTGAAAAAGTTAAAAATAACGCTTATTAATACAAATAACCGTTGAACAGACATCACTGTTCAGCGGTTATTTTTTGTTGCTTTATCCAAACTTCTTAATCACTTTTACTATAAATAGGCTTCTCAAGAATAGAAATACCGGAAACTGAAGGGAGTTTCAGCTTCCGGCATATTTTAACGATTATTCATCTTTTTCTAATTCCACTAATAAGTCGCCTGTTTGAATACCTTCACCATTTGTGACAGTAACTTGTTTTACTGTACCGTTGAATGGTGCTTGTACTGTTGTTTCCATTTTCATTGCTTCAGTAATCAAGAGTGCTTGTCCGCTTTCTACGTGATCACCCACTGCAACTTTAACTTCTGACACTGTACCAGGCATTTGTGCACCGATATGGTTAGGGTTAGCTTTGTCTGCTTTTGGTTTTACTGTCGCATTCGTTTTCACATTTTCATCTTGAATTTTAATTTGACGTGTTTGACCGTTCATGATGAAGAAGATTGTTCTGACACCTTTATCATCTGGTTCAGTAATTGCTTCTAATGTGATAATCAACGTTTTACCTTTATCGATTTCCACTTCAACTGTTTCACCCGTACGCATACCGAAGAAGAATGTCGGTGTATCTAATAATGACACATTACCGAATTGTTCTTTCGTAGCGATGTATTGTTCATAAACTTTAGGATAAATCGCATAACTGATTAAATCTTGTTCAGTGATAGGTTTTTCTTGTTTCGCTTGAAGTTCTTCACGTAACGCTTTAAAGTCGATATCTTCAAGGTATTCACCTGGACGCTCTGTTAATGGTTTTTGACCTTTCAACACAACTTTTTGAAGTTCTTTATTGAAGCCGTCTGTTGGTTGACCGATTTCACCTTTGAAGAATGAGACCACTGATTCAGGGAAGTCGAGTTTGTAACCGTCTTTTAAGACATCTTCTTCTGTTAAATCATTTTGTACCATGTATAACGCCATATCTCCAACTACTTTTGAAGATGGTGTTACTTTAACAATATCTCCAAATAAGAAGTTTACGCGACGATACATATCTTTAACTTCATGGAATCTATTGCCTAAGCCTAAACTTTTCGCTTGTTGGTTTAAGTTTGAGTATTGACCGCCAGGCATTTCATATTGGTAAATTTCTGTGTTCGGTGATTTGAAATCACTTTCGAAGTCACTATAGTAATGACGTACTGTATCCCAATATTGACCTAAACGTTCAAGACCATTGATATCTGTACGTGCATCACGACCAAAGCCATTTAAAGCATAGTACAATGAGTTCGCACTTGGTTGACTTGTTAAACCACTCATAGATGATACTGCTGTATCAATGACGTCTACACCTGCATCTGCAGCTTGTTTATACGTTAAAATACCGTTACCGCTTGTATCATGTGTATGCAAGTGGATTGGTAAATCAACTGCAGCTTTTAATTCTCCTATTAATTCAAAAGCAGCTTTAGGTTTTAATAAACCTGCCATGTCTTTAATCGCAAGAATATGGAATCCTTCTTTTTCCAATTCCTTCGCAAGATTCACATAGTATTCTAATGTGTAAATATTAGAGCGTTGCGGATCTAAAATATCCCCTGTATAACAAATTGTACCTTCAGAGATTTTACCCGCTTCTTGAACCGCTTCATTCGCTACTTTCATTTGGTCTAACCAGTTCAACGAGTCGAAAATACGGAAGACATCTACGCCAGCTTCAGCACTTTCTTTTACGAATTTCTTAATCACATTATCAGGATAGTTTTTATAACCTACTGCGTTTGATGCACGTAATAACATTTGGAATAAAATGTTAGGAATGGCTTTACGCATTTGTTCTAGACGTTCCCATGGATTTTCTTTCAAGAAGTTATAAGCAACGTCAAATGTCGCACCGCCCCACATTTCAAGTGAGAATGCATCTTGTAAGATTTCCGCTGTTTGTGATGCGATAGCTAACATATCTTTCGTACGCACACGTGTCGCAAGTAAGGATTGATGCGCATCACGGAATGTTGTATCTGTAATCAACACATCTTCTTGTTTTAATAACCAGTCCGCTACAGCTTTAGGACCTTGTTCATCTAAGAGTTGTTTTGTACCTCTTAATTGTTTGATTTCTGATCTTGGTACACGGTCTACATGTGGACGTTCAAAATCAGGCTTTTGACGTTTTTCAACACTTGGGAAGCCGTTGATTGTCACATTACCAATGTATTCTAATGTTTTAGTACCACGGTCTTGTGTTGGATTAATTTCAAACAACTCAGGTGTTTCTTCGATGAATTTAGTTGTATAGTCGCCTTCTTGGAATTGTTTATTGCGAATCACGTTAATTAAGAATGGAATATTCGTTTTCACACCACGAATACGCATCTCACGTAAAGATCGATCCATTTTTTCAATCGTTTGTTTAAACGTTAACGCATGTGTAGACAATTTCACTAATAATGAGTCATAGTATGGTGAAATTTCAGCACCTTGGAATCCATCACCAGCATCTAAACGTACACCGAAACCACCACTAGAACGATAAGCGATAATGTGGCCAGTATCCGGCATAAAGTCATTTGTCGGATCTTCAGTTGTGATACGACATTGAATCGCATACCCTAATGTATGAATTTCATCTTGGTGTGGAATACCGATTTCATCGTCAAATAACGATTCGCCATCTGCTACAAGAATTTGTGTTTTCACAATATCGATACCTGTAATCATTTCAGTGATTGTATGTTCTACTTGTACACGTGGGTTAACTTCAATAAAGAAGAACTCATCGCCAGATACTAAGAACTCAACTGTACCTGCGTTGACATAGCCCACATTGTTCATTAATTGTAATGCTGCGTCACAAATACGTTGACGTAAACCTTCATCCATACCTACTGATGGCGCAACTTCAACAACTTTTTGGTGACGACGTTGTACAGAACAATCTCTTTCATAAAGGTGAACAATATTACCGTGTTCATCACCCATGATTTGAACTTCTATATGTTTTGGTTCATTAATGTATTTTTCAATATAAACTTCACTGTTACCAAAAGATTTTTGCGCTTCAGATTTCGCACGTGTAAAGGCTTCTTCAAGTTCAGACTCCTCATTCACAATACGCATACCTTTACCGCCGCCACCGCTAGTGGCTTTAATCATCAATGGGTAACCTGCTTCTTTCGCAAAATCTGCAGCTTTATGATAATCCTCAATCGGACCATCTGTACCCGGAATAACTGGTAAACCAGCTTCAATTGCTGTGGCACGGGCTTTCACTTTATCACCAAACATATCTAAATGTTTAAGTTTAGGGCCGATAAAGATAATACCTTCTTCTTCACAGCGTTTTGCGAAGGTTTCATTTTCACTTAAGAATCCGTAACCTGGATGAATCGCATCAACATTCGCATTCTTCGCAACTTCAATAATACGTTCAATATTTAAATAACTGTCAGCAGGACCTAAATCCTCTCCGACTAAATAAGATTCATCAGCTTTGTTTCTATGTAACGAACCTTTGTCTTCATTTGAATAAATTGCGACTGTTGTAATGTCTAATTCAGTGGCTGCACGGAAAATACGAATTGCGATTTCACCGCGGTTTGCTACCATTAACTTATTAATCTTCTTCAAGTGATCACCCCCCAAAAATCAATTATTAGAATTTTCTAAACCTTTGTTGTAGATAATAGTATACCAAAACACGAACATTAATGTTAGTAGATGTATCTGTTCTGATATGTAAACTTCAAGCCAAACTATACTGTTTCAGCAACTTATAAACACGCCACCAAAGCATGTTAGACAGTGCTAGTATAGATAAGACATATAGAAGCATATCCGTATTATATCATATTTTCTTATAACACATCATAAACTTTATTTATACTTATTTCTGAAAGCAATCATTTTAGCTTAACCATTATTCTTAACATTTCTTACTCGTCAATAAAAAACGTTTGTCTTTTTAAAAATCTTTCAATCGACATAAAAAAAGACTGAACGTGCTTACGCTCAGTCTCAGACCGTAGACAAACTACCGTTATAACTTGAAAAAGTGTAACGGTAGTTTGTTTTTTTTATGAAATTTTCGAAAATATGTATAAAAATCTTTATAATAGAAGTCCTCACGGACTCTTATGTAAGCCACATAGATACTTTT
>NZ_PPRU01000034.1 GCF_002902285.1 Staphylococcus simulans
GCCGATGCCGACGCCGATGCAGATGCAGACGCCGATGCAGATGCAGATGCCGATGCAGACGCCGATGCAGATGCTGACGCAGATGCCGATGCCGATGCCGATGACGACGCCGATGCTGACGCAGATGCCGACGCAGATGCTGATGCAGACGCAGATTCAGACGCAGACGCCGATGCTGATGCAGACGCAGATTCAGATTACCCTGTTGAACCAAATGAACCAGGTAATCCAGATGAACCAGGACACCCTGGCACTCCAGAACAAGGTACTACACAAGGTTCAAATGGTGAACAACCAGCACAAGCTGAAGGTCATGGCGATAAAGAATTACCTGACACAGGTGAAGAGAATAATAATAAAGAAGCTACATTATTCGGTGGCTTATTCGCAGCACTAGGTTCTGCATTATTATTCGGACGCCGTAAGAAAAATAAAGAACAATAATTCTATTTAAATAGTGGGCTGGACTTTGTTCCGGCCCATTTATACATACTGAATGAGAAGGGGTTTGGACATGACAATTAACAACGAGATTGAACAAATTTTACAAAAAGCAGATCAACAGCTATTAGGTAAAGATTATGTGTTTGTTAGTTTAGGTAATCCCAATATGAAAGCTTCTGTAAAATTGATTAAGCAGTCACGTAATCTTAAAAGAGATATTACGAAACAATATGAACAGTTTAAAAAGAAAGCTGGTAAGTATCCTAAGTGGGTTAAAATTGATTTTGTTTATCGTACGAAAGAAGTTGTCTTTGAAGATGTTAAAAGAGATTTAGAAGAGACACGTCGAAACTATATTGATTACGGAATTGCTTATGATAAGAATTGGAATTTAACTTTCATGGCAGAAGAAATTAATATTAATGCCTTTGTCAGACCGACTAAAGATAAAAAGTCTTTCTTCTTATCTGAGGATAATATCAATAACTATTTGAAGAAATATACAAAACATAAACAGTTCTATAGACATCAAGATTATATGGGTAAGCCGATTAAAAAGTTTTATACAAAGGGTTACTTTATTGAAAATCATGAGGTTTATGAACTAGCCGCAGAGGGTCGTGAAAAAGGATTACGTCATGTTGAAGATTTGTCACAAGAAATTGATAAAATGTTGGAAACTTCGACAGATTATCTTGCGAATGAATTACAACCAAGCGGTCAATTTATCTATGGTTATTTTCCACACTTCGATAAGAAAATCAGTTTCTATAATAATTTGAGACATGCTTCTTCAACTTATGCGCTAATGGAAGGATTACATTACTTAAACAAAGATATCACTATTGCTGAAAAAGCGATTGATTACTTAATCGACAATTACTTATACAAGCAAGGAGAAGTCGCACATATATTTGATGACACCAAAAATATTAATGAAATTAAACTAGGTCAAAATGCGGCATTTGTTTTTGCGATTTGTGAGTATCTAAAAATAAAACCAGGTAACCAGAAGTATTTAGAAGCTGCACAACAAGTGGCAGAAGGTATGGTTTCAATGATTGACAGTGAAACAGCTGAAACTGTACATGTCTTACAATATCCTAGTCTAGAAGTTAAAGAAAAGTTCCGTGTGATTTATTATGATGGTGAAGCTGCGTTAGGATTATTACGACTTTATCAAGTTGATCAGAATGAAAAATGGTTAGAAATAGTACGTCATATGTTTGAACGATTCATTTCACAAAGTTACTGGAAGAACCATGATCATTGGTTAGGTTATTGTACGAATGAATTAATTCAAATTGCGCCTGAAGCGAAATATATAGAATTTGGAATTAGAAATGTTTCTAGTTATTTAGACTACATTAAGAATCGTATTACAACTTTCCCAACATTCATGGAGATGTTGATGGCAACGTATCATATTGTACGTAAAGCCAGAGAAAAGGGTTTGGGGGAAATCGTAGATCGATTGATTAACGTAGATGACTTAATGACAACGATTCATAAACGTGCAGATTATCAACGTACAGGATACTTCTATCCAGAACTTGCGATGTACTTTAAAAACCCACAACGCATTCTTGGTTCGTTCTTTATCAAACACCATGGTTATCGTGTGCGCATTGATGATATAGAACACTATATTTCTGGTTACGTCCAATACCAAAAAGTCTTTAAATAATGACATATAAAACAGGCCATGAACTCGTAATTTTGTTCATGGTCTGTTTTATTATGAAAATAATTCATCCACTGTAACTTTAAACTGTTTAGCGATTTTAAAAGCTAAGCTTAAAGAAGGATCATACTTATTATTTTCAATCGCATTAATCGTTTGTCTCGAAACATTGACACTTTTACTTAGTGCTTCTTGAGACATCCCATTTTGTTTGCGATACAATTTTATTTTGTTTTTCATAACTCTCACCCTTTGTAGGTGTATTTTCGTTTGACAGCAAAATAATTTATCAAAAGAAACAAGAATATAACAGTTAATATAATTATCTCAGGATACTCCAACATGAATTCAAATCTAGGTTGATTCGAGATAAAAAATTTGAAGAATAGTCCAACCAATAAAAAGTATACCGTGCTGATTAAAGTTCTTGAGAAAATTTCATGATACATACGTACTTGTCGTTCATCAAAACGTTTATCTTTTTGTTTAACACCGGTTACGCTTGAAGGTAGGTACTTTGTGGTGAAGACTGACCATAATGTAGTCAGGACTCCAAAACTTATAAATACGATTACCTTTGTAAGTATCAATGTAAAAACTCCTTTGTGTGATTAAATTATGAGTATTTTCGTTTAACAACTTGATAATTATAAATCAAAGTGCCCACTGTGATAACTAAAAAGACAGCTTCAGGATATTTCGAGATAAAACTATGTGCACTGACTAACCCAAGCGTACGATTTAGAAAGGCGAATGTAATGAGAAGGATGGTAATGATAAAAGTCTTTGCGAGTACTTCTAAAATAATTTTAGTTTGACGTTCGTCATAATGAGACTCGGTTTGAACATCTACTGCTTCTGAAGGCATATAATTTTTCAAGAAGCCTCTCCAAGCAAATGCGAAAGCAACTAAGGTTACAATAGGGATGATAATTTTTAGTAATATCATGATATCCCTCCTGAAATGTAAAGTTTATTTGACATTTTCAGGATACTGCTGCGCTTAAATAATGTCAAGTATGTTTTACGTTTCGTATAAAAAAACAGAGCCGAATGGCCCTGTTTTAAATTCCTAAATGTTCTTTAAATGTGTGTCCTGTATAGTTTTTTCGGTAAAGTCCGCGTTTTTGTAATTCTGGAACAATCAAATTCACAAAATCATCTAAGCTATCCGGCAAGGTAGGAGGCATTAAGTTGAAACCATCTGCCACACCTTCTTTGAACCAATGTTCCATTTCATCCACAATTTCCACAGGTGTTCCAATCAATGTTAAATGACCACCACCTGCATTTAAATATCCCAATAACTCTCGTACAGTGGGGTCTGTATCTCTGATAATCTCAAGGACTGTTTCATAACGACCTACAGGCCCAGTAAATTCAGAGACAGGAGGTAAGTCTGGGACTTTGTCATCTAAATCCCAACTATGACAATCTTGTTGGACAAAGAAACTGAGTTGATTTAGCGCTGTTTCAATCGGTAGTTGATTATCAAGCGCCGCTTTTTTCTCTAAAGCTGCTTCATGGGTTTCTGCGACATAAGTCACCAGACCTGGGAAGACTTTAAGGTTGCGGTCAGTCTGACCGGTACGTTTGATTTCATCATCTAAGCGTTGTCTGAACTGTTTTGCTTGTTTGATATTCCAAGAAACAGAGTAAACTGCATCTGCATATTTAACTGCGAGTGCCACGCCTTGTTTAGATGCGCCAGCCTGCATTGCGACGGGTTTACCTTGTGGACTTGCGGGTGTAGATAAAGGGCCGCGAACTTGGAAGTGTTCTCCTTGATGATTGAAAGGTTCTATTGCTTTTGAATCAATCAGTTGATTGTGTTTACGATTGTGTTTAAAATCATTGGTTTGCCATGACTCGAAGAGATGATTCATGACTTCCGCAAATTCATCTGCTTTTTGGTATCGTGCTGTATGATCAGGCAGACCTTCCATACTGTGATTTTGTGCTTCAATATCCGTCATAGATGTGACTAAATTCCAACCGACACGACCGTCAGTGATATGGTCCAAACTTAATAGCTGACGTGCAGCCGTATAAGGGTTAGAAAATGTGCTGGAAATCGTTGAGACTAACCCGACATGTTTTGTGACCTGCGAAATCGCAGTTAAGTTGACAATAGGGTCAAACCAGAATGCAGGCATCGTGGTGTCATTATTTGCGGGGAAGGATTGGTTATCCGCGAAAAACACCGCGTCAAAATAACCGCGTTCTGCGATTTGAGCTAAATCTTGATAATACTCGATGGTGCCGATACGTTCGACACTTGAATCAGGCATCAGCCATGCGGCTTGATGATGGCCGCATCCATATAATAAAACGCCAATGTGCAGTTGTTTTTCTTTCTGCGTAGGCATGTTATTCACCTCGTGTTTAATATTGTTACCTAGTTCATCGTTAATCCGCCATCAACAGTGATGTTTTGGCCTGTAATACCGTCTGCTTGTTCTGAAACAAGATAAGCCACCATGTTTGCGACATCTTGTGGTGTTGTCACCTTACGTAGTGGTGTACTTTGCGCAATCAAGTCAAAAACTTCTGGTGTAGTAACTGAGCTAGCGTCCGTTGTTTTAAGTAATCCGCCTGAAACAACATTCGCATTAATACCATATTGGCCAAGCTCTGCTGCAATGTTACGTGTGAAACCAATTAATGCAGCTTTCGCTGTTGTATATTCATGATAAGGAACAACAGGATTTTGGTATAAATTTGTGCCGATAGATACAACACTGCCACGTTGATTTTCAATAAATTGAGGTACCACACTTTGTACAACGTTGAATGCAGCTTTTAATGTGCCATCGATTTGATTTTGATAATCTGACCAGTCCATATCTTTAAATGATTTTTGTGTTGTCGGATCAAATTTGAAACCGATCAATGCGTTGTTCACTACACCATCAATACGACCGAATGTTTCTGTTCCTTCTTTGACTAAACGCTCTACAGCTTCACGGTCAGTAACATCTGCTTGAATTGCGACAGCACGGTTATTATCAATTTCTTGAGCCAATGCTTCGGCAGCTTCCTTACTTTGGTTGTAGTTAATAATAACGTTAAAACCTTGTTCGCCTAATGTACGGCTGATTACAGCACCTAAGCCACGTCCGCCGCCTGTTACTAAAATTGTTCTTGCCATTTAAATCGCCCCTTTAGTTAAATTAAGACATAAAAAAACACACAACCTATCTAGAGCTGTGCGTATCAGAGCGAGTTGAAAGTATAGACTCAGACATTCTTAGCCATACTTTCTTAGTTATGTACTCACACTTTCCTACGCTAGTTTCAGCTAGATCAGGTTCAAAGGGTCTGAAGCCATGCTTCATCTCAGTTATAAAACGCCCCTAGTGCATTTATATTTGTCATTAACCTTAATCTATCGACTTTCTAGAAGTAAGTCAAGGAAGGGCGATAAGAAAGGATTTAGTGAAAAAATAACAGCATACATGTTATGATAAACAAGAATACAAATAACAGGGTCTCCCTACAGAATTGGAGTGAGTTATATGTTCTGGTTAGGTATGTCATTCCCTTTATTAGCCATTATTTTCATTGTCTTCTCTGTGCGTGAAGAAAAGAAACGTAAATTGAAAAAACAAGAAAAAGAAGCTAGATGGGAAGCACAAAAACAACAAGAAGCGAAAGCTAAAGAAGAACAAGCGGCTAAAACTCAAGAAACTGAAAATCAACAACCACAAGATGTTAAAGCACTTGAACAACAACAAGAACATCGAGAAGTAACAGCTGAAGAAGAAGCACAACGTGTTGAAGCAAAAGCAGCCGCGAATGCACCACACGAAGAAGATAAACCTTCTTCATAATTGAATCATGATGAATTGAAAGCTGACCGAAAGTATAACCGGTCAGCTTTTTCATTATGTTTCTATTTACTTCAAATACACAACAAAACTAAATTTTCCCGACTAATGATTCAGAAATAGGCTATACTATATAAAATAAGAAAATTCAGATAATTAATAGTGGGAAAGAGGAATGTGTATGACAGAAAATACAAAGGAAAATTCAAAAGATTCATCTTCAAAATTTCAATTAAAAACACCTCATACGTATGCATTGTTAATGATGATTATCGCCATTGCTTGCGTCTTGACGTATATTATTCCAGCAGGAGAATATAAACGCGTAGATAAAGGGGGACAAACTTTAGTAGTCCCAGGTTCATATCATAGTATTGAACAACACGGGGTGTCGTTTTTAGATTTATTCCGTGCAGTACCTGAAGGTTTATTGACAGGGGGAGAAATTGTCTTTTATATCTTTTTAGTCGGTGGTGCCTTCGGTATTGTACATAGAACAGGCGCATTTGAAAATGGGATTAACCAAGCGATTAAAACATTAGGTTCTTCGCGCATCTTAATGATTCCATTAACTATGATTGTGTTCTCTATTTTAGGCTTTTCAATTGGTTTAGCAGAAGAAACCATTATCTTTGTGCCGATTGGTGTAATCATTGCGAGAACCCTAGGTTATGATGCGATGACAGGAGCCGCGATGGTGATTTTAGGTGCCGCAAGTGGATTTATTGGAGGTATGTTGAATCCATTTACAGTCGGTGTTGCGCAAACCGTTGCTGAACTTCCCATGTTCTCAGGTTGGGGGTTACGTTCCATCATTTATATATTCATCTTAGCCGCAGCGATCGGTTCGGTAATGCTTTATGCTAGAAAAGTGAAACGTAATCCAAAGAAAAGTGTCGTTTATGCTTTAGAACAAGAAGAAGGTCAAAGTCATAAAGCTATAGAATATGAACGCTTTACCAAACGTCAGGCCTTCGCATTAAGTATTATTGCGTTAACTATTGTGTTTAACGTCTATGGTATCTTTCGTTATGAATGGTCTTTTAATCAAATGAGCGCAAACTTTGTTTTAGCAGGTTTGCTTGCAGGGTTTGTCAGTGACTTAGGTATGAATGGTACCTTTGATGCTTTTATTGAAGGAATGAAAGACATTTTATTTGGTGCAATGATTGTTGGTTTTGCGAAAGGCATTGTCGTTATTTTAGAACAAGGTAAAATTATTGATTCTATTATTCATGGAATGACTACACTACTTAATGATGTCCCATCGTCTATTGTGATTATTGTGATGTTTATCTTCCAATTTTTCCTTAACTTCTTCATTCCATCTGGTTCAGGACAAGCATTGACTACAATGCCTTTGATGGTGCCGATTTCAGACTTGCTGGATATTAATCGTCAACTTACAGTGCTTGCTTTCCAATATGGTGATTCCATCAGCAATGTGCTGTTTCCGACTTCTGCCATTTTAATGGGTGCACTCGCAGTTGCGAAAATTTCATACGTACAGTGGTTGAAATTCGCTTGGAAATTGATTCTGCTGTGGGTTATTATTTGTGCAATTGCCATGTCCATCGCATTGCTTGTCGGTTATTAGGGAATACTAACTCTGTTCAAAGATAAAACGTGAGGAGGAAGTGTCCTTGAATCAACACGAGAAAGAGAAATTATGGCGTGAATATAAATATGAAGTCATGTGGCATAGCCAAGCACACTATAACCAAATCAGATCAGTCATGAAAGATAATGTAGAAGGTGAGGTATTACAACGCTTGATTGATGAAGCATTAGCCCTCCCTCCGTCTAAAGGCGCCGTCATCAATACGTTTGATCATATGTGGGGCTATTTTAAGAAAGAAGCGGATGATACTGAAAAAAATCGACATCAAACATTGAAAGCGGACTTCGAATCAGGAAAAACAACATCTGATGAGCTCTTGTCATTTATCTATACACTTGCGACTAAATATCAAAGTAAGTACTTATTAAATTCTTCAATTTTGAAGAATGCATGACAGAAAATCAGAAGTATTAAAAAATTTGAGGAAAGTGGTAGGTTATTAAATGACTTTTATCTGATTTTCGCTTAACATGTAACACAAGTTTCAAATTAAATCAGATTTGGTTAACTGAATAACTTAACTTATTATTAAAATTTCAAATAGAGGGTAATTGACTCTAGTAGGAATAATGACAGCAAGGTGTGAAATGTTATGGAACAATTAATAAATGATGATTACGAATACTGCAGAAAGATAATGGAAGAGTACTCAAAGACCTTCTCTTATGCGTTTAATAGTCTGCCTGAACAAGAGCGTAAAGCAGTTTGGGCGATTTATGCAGTATGTCGCATGATAGATGACAGTATAGATGAATATGAAGATCCGAAACGCTTAGATGCGATTCGTGAAGATTTAGAACACATCTACGATGGAGATTCTGAAAATGTGAACTTTAATAGTAACGCATCTGTGATGCGTGCGTTTCGTCATACATTAAAATCTTATCCTGTTCCATTACATGCCTTTAAAACATTAATGGATTACGTGGAAAGCGATTTGACTATGACAGCATTAGAAACAGATGAAGAGCTAGATGCCTATTGTTACGGCGTGGCAGGTACAATTGGTGAGTTACTGACACCTGTACTTGCTTATGTACAATATTATGAGACAGCAGATAAAGTGGGGATTGAACTCGGTAAAGCCCTACAAATCACAAATATTTTACGTGATGTCGGTGAAGACTTTGAAAACAACCGTATCTATTTAAGCGCAAATCGCTTAAAAGAATATAATGTTGATTTAAAAGCAGTATTTGAAGACGGTGTGACGCAAAACTATATTGATTTGTGGGAAAGTTACGCCAAAGATGCGGATGCTATGTATCATAATGCATTAAGTCATTTAGATTACTTCCACGAAGATGCACGCCCCATTATTGAAGTTGCAGCTCAAGCGTATCGTGAAATCCTTGAAGTTGTACGTAAAAAGCATTATTCATTGCACCAACGTGCATATGTCAGTCGCTTGAAAAAAGGTCAAATTTACCGTCGTGTCATGAAATCATACAAATAACTTTAAACTTAAAACAATAAACTATAAACAAAACCAGCATGTGATGTTTCAAACAGGCATGCTGGTTTTGTCATGTTTATAGCTTAATTAAATTCTACATATTGCGGTCCATCTTCTGAATCGCTATTCATTAATTTAATAGATCTTGGAATAGCTCTGATGACACAAAGTTTAGGGTCTTCTTTCGATTCAAAGAACGATTTATCTTGTTCGTCCCAAATCCAATCTAATACATCTGGATCTTCAGTGACTTCTAATTCTGCATAGATTTCTAAGAAACTATGGTTTTTCGTATCATCATAGCCTAATAAAATATGCGCAACAGGATTTTGTTCGATTTCTTCAATCTTTACTGAGTCTGTACTAGTTTTCGTATATAAATCAAATTCTTGATCATAGAAAATCATATATCGGCTATCTGGCTTATTGTCATAGGAAGTTGAAAGTACACCAATACGTGATGCTTTCATAATATCTTTAATCTTTTTTAAGACAACTTGTCTATCCATAGTATTCACCTCTTTTTTTATATTTACCCGTATGCGTTGGCAATAAAAGTTGTGTCAGGTATAACTCATCCTTTATGCATATTGTAAATGTCGCTATAATGAAGATGAAAAAAGAAGGAGGCATCATGGAATGGTACGAAAAATTGTGATTGCACCAGATTCATTTAAAGAAACTTTAACAGCGGCTGAAGCGGCACAAGCCATAGAATTAGGACTACAGGAAGTCTTGCCTGAAACGGTCATCTATGACAAAGTACCGATGGCTGATGGCGGTGAAGGGACGATGCAGTCGCTCCATGATGCCTTAGGCGGAACCATGAAACCTGTAAAAGCGACAGACGCTTTAGGCCGAATTATTGATGCACAATATTCATATGTTGAACAAAGTAAAACGGCTATTATTGAACTCGCAGAAGCTTCTGGTTTAGAAACAATCGAACTCAAACATCGTAATCCGCTTGTGACTTCTACATACGGTACAGGGCAATTGATTTTAAGCGCACTAAATCAAGGTGCACAAAAAATTATCCTCGGTATTGGCGGAAGTGCGACCAATGATGGCGGAACAGGTATGATGAAAGCACTTGGCGTAAAATTCCTTGATGAGAAAGGTGACAACTTACCTGAAGGTGGTGCCGTTCTAATCAACCTTGCGCAAATTAATATTTCTAATTTAGACAAACGGCTGAAAAACGTAACTTTTGAAGTAGTCTGTGATGTTGATAACCCATTACTTGGACCCACAGGTGCTACTCATACGTACGCTAAACAAAAAGGCGCTTCACCAAAAGATATTGAACAACTTGAACAAGCTTTAACACATTATAATCACGTGTTATCAGAAGCGTTTCAACATGATTATTCTAATGTGCCAGGAGCGGGGGCTGCAGGTGGTACAGGTATTGCGTTAGTTGCTTTTTTAGCTGCAGAACTTTCTCGAGGTATCGATATTGTTTTACATGAAACACAGTTAAAAGCACGTCTGAAAGATGCTGATATTTGTATTACCGGTGAAGGTAAAATCGATCGACAGACAATTTATGGGAAAACGCCGATTGGTGTTGCGAAAACAGCTCAACAATTTAACATACCTGTTATTGCGTTATGCGGCGTAACTGGAGAAGGCTATGAAGCTGTTAAAACACATGGGATTGATCACGTCTTCAGTGTGACTGGCCTAGATGACAGACCACCAAACAACCATGCTTCAATCAGTAAAGCAGAAGCACTTGCACATCCATTTCGTTATTTAAAAGCACTCGCACAAGATGCGGCACATAGATTAGAATTAGGGAAGAACGTCTAAATAGTTAGACGTTCTTTTTTTCTTCAAAAAATCAACTTCATTTTTGGTAGTTAATACTATAGCGTTCATTGCTTAGGATGTTTAAAACGTCCAACTATCCAAGCAATCAATGCTAATAACATTACACAAATAAAAAGAACGATATTGATATAACTTTTTATTATCTGATCAGGATTAAACAAGCTATTAAGTAACAATATTCCTGTAAGTATGATTAATAGATATTGAACGATGACATAGCGTTTCTTCATATTCAATCAGCACCTCTCTCTTTATATGCGTGATTAACTTTAAAATTAGAATAACATAAAATTGTTAAAATATGATTAAATAATTGAAGCGAGTGTGTAATGAATCATCTACCTTGTTTGAGTCATTTGAAATGAAGTCGATTTAAGTAAACATTATGAAAGCTTGTATATTTAAGAGTGAAATGAAAAAGAGAAAAAATGTGTATTTTATTGTTGACAATCATCAACAATGGGTTTAATATTAGAAAACGTACACAGGGTGTACCATTTAAAATAACAAATCAATAATGGAAAATAAATGCGTAAAAGTGTTGGGGTATCAAGCTTTTACGTTTTAAAAAGTATTATAGTACATAGGGTGTACTATAAAGGAGAAGGAGTTACTTATGTTTAATGAGTTTAAATTTATCAAAAATAATAAGATGTTAATTGTTGCGTTAATTGCGATTGGTTTATTACCTCTGATTTATGTAGCATTATTTGTGGGGTCAATTTGGAATCCATATGATAAGACAGACCAATTGAAAATATCTATTGTTAATGAAGATAAAGCAGCAACACTTCAAGGCAAGAAAATCAATATTGGAGACGAAGTCGTATCGAAACTTAAAGATAATAAAAAATTCGATTTCCAAGAAGTATCTAAAGACACAGCGAAAAAACAATTAAAGAACGGCAAAGCTATCGGAACAATTATTATTCCAGAAGATGCATCTAAAAATGCGACAACATTATTAAATAAAAATCCAAAGAAAATTGAATTAGAAACACAAGTGAACCCAGGTTCAAGTTATACAGGCAGTCAAGCGGCACAAAAAGCGATTGATACTGTAACCAAATCGATTCGCAATACAGTGCGTGCAGAATACTTAGATGAATTATTTGCGGCTAATAAACAATCTAAACAAGGTTATACAGATACATCGAAGGCTTTAGGACAAATGTCTCAAGCAGAAGGACAATTAATTAATGGTAATGAACAGGTGACTGCAGGTTTAAAACAAATGGCACCTATGGCAGGCGCACAAGGTGAACAGTTAGTTCAAGGTAATGAACAAGTGACACAAGGCTTACAACAGCTTCAACAAAATAATGAACAACTTAAACAAAAAATTGATCAAGCAGTAGAAAAACAAACGAATGTCCATTTTGAAAATGAAAATGAACAAGCATTAAATGATATTGAGAAAGTAACAGAAAACAATATCACTAAAGCAGATTACTATGGCGAAACAGTTTTACCTTATATGGCAAGTGTAGGTTTATTTGTAGGTGCTGTATCTTTTGCGGCAATTTATCCATTAACTAAAACATTACGTCAAGATGTCGCACCATGGAAACAATGGTTAGGTAAAGTGTTCTTATATGTCTTACAAGGTTCATTCAGTGCCATCATGTTAAGTCTATGGGTGAAATTCGGACTCGGTTTAGATATTGAAAACATAGGTAAGTTCTTAACAGTCATGTTCTTATGGGCAATTGCGGCAATCGCAGTAACTTCTTTACTCGTACTATTATTAGATCGTGTCGGTTTATTCTTAGCGATGTTATTGTTAGTACTGCAATTAAGCTCAAGTGAAGGAATGTTCCCGATTGAAATGTCAGCCGCATTCTTCCGTTTCATCCACCCATTCTCACCAATGTCATACGCGATTCAAGGCTTCCGTGAAGCCATCTTTACGAATGCAGGCCACTTTACTTTCGGTTTTGTAGCCGCAATCCTTACTGGTATTGCGTTAGGTGTGATGTTGATTCAATATCTAGTATTAATCTGGTTTAACAAACGTGGCAAACCACTATTCCAAATGAAATTCAACTAATGATAAAATGTGAGTGAAGCGCAATAAGTTGGAGGGACAATCATGAATGACGAAATGAAAGAAGCATTAACTAGATTTGATTTGAGTTTAATGAATATCAATAAATACATTTCAGATATGCTTCAAGAAACAGGATTGAAACATATGATTTCACGAGAGCAATTAGAAGCTTTAATTATGATCCGTTCTCATCGCAGATTAACGATTAATGAACTTGCTGACTTACAAGATATCTTTAAAACTGCAGCTTCTAAACGTATTCATAAACTAGAAAAAATGGGACTGGTACAACAAGCAGCTTCAGATAATAAGCGTATTAAATTAATGGAAATGACTGATGAGGGCATTCAATTTTTAGAAGAAGTCAAAGAAAAAATGGCTTGGATTGTCAGTGAATGTTTAAAAGGACATTTCAGTACTGAGGAAATTGTACAGTTTGTAGATAAACTTCAAGCCATTGAACAAACATTGAAACAACGTTAAATGAATAACGTAAGGTTAAGCACCGCTACACGATAGAGAGTGAAGCGGTGCTTTTATTTACGCTCAATGCATAGTCAACGTGGGGAGGCGGGTATAGAAGGATAACATTCATGTAAGAGATAAACGTTATAAGTACGAAGGAGTTGGAAAATATGTCAGAAACAATGAAGGCTATGGCTGTTCGAAAGTATGGGAAACAACCTGTTGAGATGATTGATTTACCTGTACCAGAGCCTGGTCCAGAAGAGGTCCTAGTACTTGTGAAAGCTGCCAGTGTGAATCCAGTAGATTTTAAAACACGTGATGGTGATTTAAAGGCAGTGGTTAAACATAAATTCCCGCTAGTACTCGGCAATGATTTAGCAGGCGTTGTGGAGAAAGTAGGGAAAGACGTTAGAAACTTTAAAGTCGGAGATAAGGTATACGGCCGACCTGGCAAAAATAATATGGGAACTTTTGCGCAGTATTTTGCGATTAATCAGTATGATATTGCGTTGATGCCGAAGAACTTAGATTTTGTGGAAGCGGCGAGTATTCCGTTAGTTGGTTTAACGAGCTATCAGGCTTTCCATGAAATCATGCATCTTAAAGCAGGAGATAAAGTGTTGGTTGAAGCGGGTTCAGGCGGTATTGGTACCTTTGCGATTCAATTAGGCCGTGTGATGGGCTTACATGTCGCGACGACTGTCAGTGAAAAAGGTGAAGCCTTAGTTCGATCACTCGGCGCAGATGAAATTATTAATTATAAACAACAAAATTTCTGGGATGTCTTATCTAACTATGATGGGGTCTTTGATACGTTAGGTGGCAAAAACTTAGAAAAAGCCTTTACGATATTAAAACCAGGTGGCTCTATCGCATCATTAGTCGGACCGCCGACTAAGAAATTCGCAGATACTTGGCATTTAAATTTAGCAAAACGTGCAGGTATTTGGTATTTGTCTCGTCATGTTCGTAAGCTTGCGAAAGCACATCATGTGTATTATGAATTCTTCTTAATGCATCCGAGTGATGCGCAATTACGTACAATTACGAACCTTATTGAAGAAGGCGAAATCAAACCTGTCATTGATAAGGTCTATCCATTCCATGATACGCAACGTGCACTCGATTATTCAGAACAAGGTCATGCGAAAGGTAAGATTGTGATTAAAGTAGAAGATTAATTGATAGATAACTCAATAACAAAAGGAGCGCCGCAATAGGTGCTCCTTTTGTGTATACATATAGAATATTTAAATCAATCATAGCTCACTACATTAATAATAAACCGATAATAATCGCGATACTTGCGGTTCCGTTATTTAACGCATGGACCATATAGCTGTCCCAAAGATTGCGACGGCGTTGATAAGCAAGATAGAAACAAGCACCCATTCCCATATAAAGTAAGAAACCTACGATGTTGGTGCTGGCATGGTTGATTGAAAAAATAGCTGAAGAAATCAGCATCGGCAACCAGAATGAGAATCTAGAGAAAATCGTTTCTTTGAAAATACCTCTGAAGGTAATTTCTTCTAAAAATGGTCCGACAAATGTCAGATGGAACACGAATAAGATGAGTGCAATCACAATCATCGGATTTGTGAAGTCCTGTAGATGTTGAACTTGTTTTAACAGTAATTCATCATTTTCTGAACCTTGTTCACCAAAAACCACTGCCATGACGACAACACATAGTGCAGTCCAAATACGTGTGGCGATGAAATATAGAATATTCCAGGCAATGTCTACAAAACCAAGGGGTTTTAAACTTTCATAACCTTTTTTACGGTAATACCAGACGAGTAACCAGATAACAAGTGCTGACCAAATGACGTAGCCTACAATAATACCTGCGAATGCGAGCGGATTACCATGGGGATTCATAGCGACAAATCCGATTAAAAACATTGCGACAAGTGTTGGTGTCGTACATAAAAACATAAAGACAATCCATAAGATAATGTTGAGCCAACGTCTGCCTTTTGGACGTATGTTGTCAGGATGAGATCGCTTTGATTTTTTTCTGTTTGGTTCATGTGTTTCGTTAGGTGTTATGTAATGTTCAGGGTTGGTTGATTCATCGGTGTAGTAAATATAATCGTCATTTTGTTTAGACATGATGTGACTCCTCTCTTCATTTTAGAGTTCATAATTTCAGTCTATCATACGTTATTAAAAGACAGTGCATTATATCGTAAGTGATGTGATTTCATTCCTAATTGTTAAGTGCGTTATATTGCGTGTTGACAGTGAGAATGAATATCACTTATCATAAAAGTGTAACAAGTTACGCTTATTCATTTTAAGCAAATAATTCATAAACATAATGTTTTAGTTTTTGTGTGAGATAGTTTAAGATAAATAAGTAAATCATTACGTCTTAAGTCATCAGATGACCGGATATTTAATTTGAGGAAGGTGGTTAAGAAATGAGTCAAGCAGAATCAAAAAACGTTATTTTGATTGGTGGAGGGGTATTAAGCACCACTTTTGGTTCATTTTTAAAAGAAATTCAACCTGACTGGAACATCAAGTTATTTGAACGCTTAGATGGTCCTGGGTTGGAAAGTTCTTATGATACAAGTAATGCTGGCACAGGGCATGCCGCATTATGTGAGTTGAACTATACGGTTGAACAACCAGATGGTTCAATTGATGTGGAAAAAGCGAAAGAAATTAATGAACAGTTTGAGATTTCAAAACAGTTCTGGTCACATTTAGTGAAAACGAATGCGATTGAAAACCCACGTGAGTTCATCACGCCATTACCACACATCAGTTTCGTTCAAGGTGTGAAAAATGTTCAATTCTTGAAGAAACGTTATGAAGCATTGAAAAATTTACCGATGTTCTCTGACATTGAGTACACTGAAGATCGTGATAAACTTGCGCAATGGATGCCTTTAATGATGGAAGGCCGTTCTCCACACTTAGCGATTGCGGCAAGTAAGATTGATAAAGGAACAGACGTTAACTTTGGTGAGTTAACACGTAAATTAGCTTCAAACTTAGAAACACATGATAATGCAGAACTTTTCTATCGTCACGAAGTAGTTGGCTTCCAACAACGTGCTGATAAGAAATGGGAAGTAGAAGTGCGTAACTTAGATACTGACAATGTTGAAACACATGTGGCAGACTATATCTTTATCGGTGCTGGTGGTGCCGCAATCCCATTACTTCAAAAAACACGTATTGAAGAAAGTAAAAACTTAGGCGGTTTCCCAATCAGTGGTGCATTCTTAGTATGTAACAAACCGGAAATCGTACAACAACACGATGCGAAAGTTTACGGTAAAGAGCCGCCAGGCACACCACCAATGACGGTACCACATTTAGACCGTCGTTATGTGCGTGGAAAAGAAAGTTTATTATTTGGACCATTCGCAGCAATCGGACCTAAATTCTTGAAACACGGTTCAAACTTAGACTTATTCCGTTCATTGAATCGTGATAACTTATTAACAATGGCAGCTGCTGGGGTTAAAAACTTATCACTTGTTAAATATTCAATCCAACAAATGTTGATGAAAAAAGAAGACCGTATGAAAGAATTACGTCGTTTCGTACCAGATGCGAAAGACGAAGATTGGGATTTACACATTGCAGGTAAACGTGTTCAAGTAATCAAAGATACACAAGAACATGGTCGCGGCTTTATCCAATTCGGTACAGAAGTCGTTCACTCTAAAGACCACACTGTAGTCGCAATGTTAGGTGAATCACCAGGGGCTTCAACTTCAGTATCAGTCGCATTAGAAATCATTGAACAAAACTTCCCTGACTACCTAGAACAATGGTCAGGCAAATTAAAAGAAATGATTCCATCTTATGGCGAATCATTAATTGAGGATACGAAGTTATTAAACAAAGTACGTAAAGCATCAGCGGATACTTTGAAATTAAATGAAAAATAAGCAATAACACAATAAAACAGTGCTTCCTTAAAGTAGGAGGTACTGCTTTTTTATACATAAGTATGGATTTCATAGTGGTATTGGATAGATAAGAGACAGACTGAGGTTTGTCTGAGGTGAGTAGAAGGGATGTCTAAAATTTATTGGCAGCACATTGTTGGAATTGTGTAGATTCCAGTTGGAATAAGCATAAGAAAACCATGTTTCATAACTGAGATGAAACATGGTTTTCCTATACCATTTATATATTTCATTTGATTAATACTCTAATAGAGTAAAGTAGATGTGTAGACTAAATAAGTTTCAAATGCTTTTGCTTAAGTTGTATGAAGGTGTTCAATTGATTCAGTAGAATATGTGACAGTAAATTCTGGATGATATTTATTGATATAGTATTTTGTTGCGCGTTCATGATCATTATTTTGATAGCTGTGTAAAAATGAAATCACAATTGCTTCTACGCCTTCAGTTTTAAAGTTGCGTATAATGTCTTCTACTTCATCGAAATCAAGACCATTAAGAATCTTGCCTTCATAGTTAATATGTTCTGAAACTTCTCTTCTTAAGTGACGTTGTATGAGAGGGATGATTGTTGTAGCTGTGTGTTAAATAACTTTGGTTGAATGTCGCAAGTAGTTTTTAAAATTTTTTGGATACCTTCTGTAACAATGATGCCTGTTTTAACACGCTTATTTTTTGTTAATGCCTGAACAGCTGTTGCTGTATGATTGATAAACTCTCGGATGGCTTCTAAATGTAGTTGGCTTTGGTTAAGTAGTTTAACTATATCTTGATCACAGTGCTTTAATGTGTCTCTTGTCTTTCCTAAAATTAAATCTCTGCTATTATTTGATGCGTCTGATTCTGTTCTGGTGTCGCCTATACTTTTGGCTGTGCGCATAATAATAATGCTCCTTTCAGTTTTAGAAGTTCATCTATTTTAGGTACTACAACACATGATACTGTCATAAAAGATGTTGAGTTACTTTTGAGATAGTAAGTAACCATCTATTACTGTGCAATGCTCAATGACAGTATTTGTGTAATCCGGTTATATATTACCACAGTGTAAAATATTTTCAATTAGAATTCTGAATATTACAATTACTTTAAGTTTGTTAAGGGTTGAAATGAGGGGGTTTTAGAAGGATAAATAAATTATATTAGAATTTGATTACAACTAGAAAACGCTGTCAAACGAAAAATTTTTGAAATTTTTTTAGATTTCGCTGTAACCGTTGGTATTTAAGTGACGAACGCAGATAAAAAAATGTCTAAAATGGGCGAGAAAGTGGCTTTTTTGCCGACTTAAATTTGCGTAAAAATATCATTGTGTTAAGCTAAGAAACATCTTTGCTAAAAAGTTAAAAGCAATTTTTTGCAAGGGATAAAGGATTTCAGGTTAATATTTTAGTTAACTCAAATGTTCTTAATCTAAAAAGTAGGGTATATGAAAATATCTTAGTTAAAAAAGCGGTATAAATACTATTTGATACAACGTTACATAAACAAAGGCATTTGCTTACGAAACTTGGGAGAATTGTTTTAGCTGCTTTTTTGAATAGATTAAGTACTTCATTAGGGGTAAGTATGTGGGGACATACTTTTAGAAGTTGTGCGCAATGAGTTAATTAAAATAAGATTTCAGGGTGAATGGGGAGTTATTCAAAGTCATCTTGGCTTTGTAACTTTGATTTAGATTCTGAACCTTGTCATTGCTATGCCTAAGAACGATCCGTACATTTTATTCCAAATAATTTGAAAGGATGTTTATTTTAGACATGTTTACTTTAGGAGCAACACTGAGACAACAGGTACACCCAGACTGGCAAACGTATATCATGATTGCTTTGTATTTCTTAATCTTATTAGTCATCGGCTACTATGGTTATAAGAAAGCAACAGGAAATGTCAGTGAATACATGCTGGGCGGCCGTAGCATTGGGCCATACGTAACGGCACTCTCCGCAGGGGCATCCGACATGAGTGGTTGGATGATCATGGGACTACCCGGTGAGGTCTATACTACTGGACTTTCAGCTGCGTGGCTTGCGATTGGTTTAACACTTGGTGCATATATCAACTACTTCGTAGTAGCACCGAGATTACGTGTATATACAGAACAAGCTGGTGATGCAATTACGTTGCCAGACTTCTTCAAGAATCGTCTTGCTGACCATTCTAACTTGATTAAAATTATTTCAGGAGGCATTATCGTCGTATTCTTTACCCTATACACACATGCGGGTATGGTATCAGGCGGTAAACTCTTCGACAGTGCATTCGGATTAGATTATCGTTTAGGATTAATCTTAATTTCAGTTATCGTTATCGCTTATACATTCTTTGGTGGATACTTAGCAGTATCGCTGACTGACTTCTTCCAAGGTGTGATTATGCTGATTGCGATGATTATGGTTCCGATTGTCGCATTACTTAAATTAAATGGATTAGACACATTCAATACAGTAACAGATTTAAAACCGACAAACTTAGATTTATTCAAAGGGACAACAATTGTCGGAATTATCTCATTCTTCGCATGGGGCTTAGGTTACTTCGGTCAACCTCATATCATCGTGCGTTTCATGAGTATTAAAACTGTTAAACAATTAAGAACAGCACGTCGTTTTGGTATCGGCTGGATGGCTGTCAGCTTAATTGGAGCAGTATTCGTGGGCTTAATCGGTATCGCGTTTATTCAAGATAAAGGCGTTGAATTAAAAGACCCAGAAACATTATTTATTTTAATGAGTCAAATTTTATTCCACCCATTAGTCGGCGGTTTCTTACTCGCTGCAATCTTGGCTGCGATTATGAGTACAATTTCTTCTCAATTACTTGTAACATCAAGCTCATTGACTGAAGACTTCTACAAATTAATCCGTGGTGAAGAAGCTGCGAAGAAACATCAAAAAGAATTCTTATTAGTAGGTCGTTTATCAGTATTAGTTGTTGCGATTATTTCTATCGCAATTGCTTGGTCACCAAACGACACAATTTTAAACCTAGTAGGTAATGCATGGGCAGGTTTCGGTGCCGCATTCGGTCCACTTGTTGTAATGTCACTTTACTGGAAAGGTTTAAGTCGTACAGGTGCAATCAGTGGTATGATCGCTGGTGCAGTTGTCGTAATTCTATGGATTGTCTTCGCAAAACCATTAGGTGAAACAAATGACTTCTTCAACTTATATGAAATCATCCCTGGTGTGATTGCCAGTGTGTTAGTAACAATCATTGTTTCTAAATTCACGAAGAAACCGGATATAGACGTTTCAGGTGATATTGACCGTGTTAAAGCGGTAGTTAAAAAAGAAATGAGCTAAGTTACTATCATGCTTTAACTAGGATATGAAAGAACACTAATAATCTAATTGAATAGTAGAGAGATAGAGAAGCCTCTGAAGTGGCACACAAGTCACTTCAGAGGCTTTATTTTTTGATTGCTATAACCCAGGAAATAAATAGCATAATTTTCTCTTTTCTTCACCTTTATAATATGAAAACATCCCCGCCGAATGACAGGGATGTAGGGTGTATTGCTTTTATTTTTTATTGTATTTTTCGATTTCTGCTTCACGTAATTCAACACGACGGATTTTGCCTGAATTAGTTTTTGGTAATTCTTCAACAAATTCAATCGCACGTGGATATTTATAAGGTGCGACATCGTATTTGACATAATTTTGAAGTTCTTTCACTAAGTCATCACTTGGTTCATAGCCATCTTGTAAGATAATGAAGGCTTTTACGATATTACCACGTAATTCATGTGGGCTTGCGACCACTGCACATTCTTTAACTGCAGGGTGTTTCGTTAATGAATCTTCCACTTCGAATGGTCCGATTGTGTAACCAGAGCTGATAATGATATCGTCTTTACGGCCTTCGAACCAGAAGTAGCCATCTTCATCAACTTTAGCTAAGTCGCCTGACATGAAATAGTTGCCGACGATACGTTCTTGTGTACGTTCAGGCTCTTTGAAGTAACCTTTGAACAATGCAGGTAAATCGACTGGAACAGCGATATTGCCGACTTCTCCGACTTCAGCTAAGTTACCTTCATCGTCAATAATAGTGACTTCACTGCCAGGGATAGCTTTACCCATAGAACCAGGTTTACCTTTAACATCTTTTAATAAACCGATCACTAAAGTACTTTCTGTTTGACCGTAACCGTCACGCACTGTGATATCAAAAGTATCTTGGAATTTCTCAACAACTTCTTGGTTTAAAGGTTCTCCGGCTGATACAGCGTCATGAAGATGAGATAGGTCATAACTACCTAAATCTTGGAGTTTGGCCATAATACGGTACTCAGTCGGCGTACAGCAAAGTACGTTGATTTTGTATTTTTCGAGTAATTCTAAATAGACTGTGCCGTTGAAGCGACCATTAAACACAAAGGCTGTTGCGCCGGATGTCATTGTAGATAGGAATGGACTCCATACCCATTTTTGCCAACCAGGTGCGGCAGTGGCCCATACAATGTCACCTTCACTGATGTTCAACCAATGTTTCGGTGCCATCTGCATATGTGCGTAACCCCAGCCATGTGAGTGTACAACAGCTTTAGGATTGCCTGTTGTACCTGATGTATAAGGTAAGAAAGCGACGTCATCACGTTTTGTCGGTGTGATGTCTAATTCCTCACTCATTTCTTTTTTGCCTTCTTCGACATTAATCCAATCTTCTTTAGTATCCCCAATAATGAATTTTGTTAAGTCATCATATTCTTTTACGCCTTCAAATTCATCTGCCCCTGACGCAATAGATAAGACTGCATCGACTTCACCGTGTGTAATACGGTACTGCAAGTCTTTCGTTCTTAACATTTCAGATGCTGGGATTAAAGCGACACCTAATTTCAATGCCGCAATATAAACTTCATAGGTTTCAATACTGCGTTCCATTTTAATGAGTAATGTATCGCCTTTATGCAAACCATGTTGTTTAAATAAATTACCAATGCGATTTGCGCTGCGAATTAATTCATCATAAGTTACTTCTGTTGTTCCACCTGCATTATCTTCAAAGATGATCGCAACTTTTGATTTATCTTTTGCGTACTTCTCAATCTCAGAGACAATATTGAAATCTTCAGGTGCCACTAAATGGGGTTTATTCATTCTTTTACTCCTCCTAACACTAAAAGCACGTTCTGTTATTTTATTTTGAAAATAGAATACCACTCCATTCTATCAATCCTCAACTTATAAGATAAGCGAAGCGGTTTAAATTATTAAGGAAAACGTTTTCTTTTAAAAATTAATTCTACTTAAAGAATAGAAATACTTGTTATAATGAAACTGAATCAAATTATAGAAAGCAGGTATCAAGATGAAATCCATTCTTTTATTGGGCCAATCCAATATGGCAGGCAGAGGCTTTCTAAACGAAGTTCCAGCCATTATTAATGAACATATCAATGTCTTGCGAAATGGCAGATGGCAAATGATGGGTGAACCGATTCACGCTGATAGACATTTAGCAGGTGTCGGTTTGGCGAGTGCGTTTGCGCAAGCTTGGTCAATCGACCATCCCAATGAATCTATCGGCTTAATCCCTTGTGCTGAAGGCGGCAGTGCTATTTCAGAATGGCAACCTGGAAGTGTACTCATGCGCCATGCACTTTCTGAAACACGTTTTGCGCAAGAAACGAGTGAAATTATCGGTATCTTATGGCACCAAGGTGAAAACGACTGTAATCATGATTTATATCAAGTGTATCAATCACAATTAAAAAATGTGATTGCACATGTCAGAAAGGAACTTGATCTGCCTCATGTACCTTTCGTCATAGGTGGGTTAGATCATTTAACACATGCAGAAGGTTTCAGTCGTACTTTGACACAACATGCAGAAATCAACCATATTTTACAAACTATGCCGCAACAAGTACCAGACACATACTTTGCCACTTCAAAAGGGTTAACAATGAATCCAGACGGTATTCATTTTAACGCACAATCATTAAGAAGATTCGGCTTGCGTTATTATGAAGCGTTTAAAACGTTAACGTCATTATACGAACCGTTAAAAGACGAAGCGACATGTGTTGAAGCCTTATATGAACGTCCGCTATCTAAAAATGAACAAATGCGCGTTGAATATGAAAAGTTAGCGACAGGTCAAATATCATTTGAAACGTTTAGCGAACGTCTTAAATCATAGAAAACAGAATGCACCCTCGTGTCATCAACACGAGGGTGTTAAACTATCTGTTATTAGATTTCTAAAAATTCAAATATTTTTTATGCTAAGTTCGTATCGTTAGGCAAAGTGGCTTTCTTTTTTCTAGCTTTTACACCTTCACGTTTGTCTTTCGGCAACTTCACAATCTTATATCCTGTGTATGCGAAGATAATAGAAATGATTGGTACTAAGAAGTTTAAGAATGCGAATGGCGCATACTGCATTACGCCGACACCTAATGTTGATGCGATAAACACACCACATGTGTTCCATGGTACGAAGACAGAAGTCAGTGTACCGCCATCCTCTAACGCACGTGATAAGTTCTTAGGATGTAAACCTTTATCCGCAAAAGTTTGTGCATACATACGTCCTGGTACGATAATAGAAATATATTGTTCAGAACATGTGAAGTTTGTACCGATACAAGATAGAATCACTGATGTTAATAATGAACCTGTATTCTTTGCCCAACGTAAGATGATGCTAATGAGTGAATCTAACATACCTGAATATTCTAAGACACCACCGAATGTCATTGCGACGAGTGTCAGTGAGATTGTATAGAACATAGATTCTAAACCACCACGGTTAAATAACTCATCCACCATCTTATTGCCTGACTCCATTGTATAACCTGTTTGAAGTGCAGTCAGTGCTTCTGTTAGAGAACCGCCTTGTACAAAAATTTGTGCGAAGAAGCCTAAGATAATACCAGCACAAATGGCAGGAATGGCAGGTACTTTAAACATTACTAATACAATAACAGCTAAAGGAATTAACAATAACCAAGGTGAAATCACAAATTCATTCTGCATAGTTGATAGAATTTTCTCAATATTTTTAGCGTCAAAATTACGATTGCCATACTGCATCCCAATAATAAAGAATGCGATGAGTGAAATCACAAGTGCTGGGATTGTCGTATAAGTCATATGTTTAATATGTTCGAATAAATCTACTTTCGTTAATCCTGATGCTAAGTTTGTTGTATCAGAGAGTGGACTCATTTTATCTCCAAAATATGAGCCTGAGATGACAGCGCCTGCTACCATACCTGGGTTGATTCCCATACTCATTCCAATCCCCATTGAAGCAACCCCCACAGTTGCCATGGTAGACCAAGAACTTCCGATTGCTAATGCGACAATACCACACAGTAAGACGACTACTGCTAAGAAGAAACGTGGATCAATCAACTGTAGACCATAATAAATCATTGTCGCAACGACACCGCTGCCAATCCATGATCCGATAATCAATCCGACTAAAATAATGATGACAATCGCAGGTAATGCATGTCTGATCCCCTTATACATCATCTGCTCGACATCGTCGAACTTATAGCCATGCAACATTGTAACCCCGATAGCCACTGCTGTCCCAATCATCAGTGGAATATGTGGTTCTTTCTTTAATACTGCGACTGTAAATAACATGACCGCTATCATTAACCCCAATGTAAATAATGACGGCCAAATTCCTATGGCTTTTGGTTTCTTTTCATTTTGTGCTTGTTGTTCTACGTTTTGCCCATTTTTCTCTTCTCCTTGCATATATAAACCAGCCCCTTTTTATATCTTTAGTGTCATAATACACAAAAATGAAATCGCTTTCAACAAACAATTGACAGACAAAATGTTCAAATTCACCCTCTTTTTGTCTTTTCTGAAAATACAATGTCATTTCAGAAAGTGCTACAAAGTAAGTCATACCAACTGTTTTGATAATTCTGACAACTTAAATTTCACATTCATTTTATCGCTAATTTAAGTATCGAAAAAAATTAAAAAAATTTAAAATGCAGTTGCGAAATAGTCGATTAACGCAGCAGCATTTTAATGAAGTGAATCACAGGAGATATGTCATTAGTTATTACTACCCCTAAATTATAAATTTAAAGCAAATTGCATAAAAATGTAGGATAAAATGTTAAGGTTAAACTAGCTTGAGAAAATTAACTGTGTTAAAAAAGCCATGCTAAATTTTATTTTGCTCAATTGCTTTACCGGATTTAATATTTAATTAAGATTATAATGTTTTCACAAAAAATATGATTAAATTATTTCAAGAAGGTTACACTGTTACTAAAGGGATTAATAAGTATGGATAAGCTTAAAGCGGAAATTAAGTGAACTTAGGAAAGGAGATAATTATATAGAAAGAACTTTAAAAAGAGGTGTTGTAGAATGAGAAAGATAAAGAATCCGATATTGATTTCAGCGAGTGTGGTTTCGATAGCTATGGTTAGTTTGTTGACATTATCTCCAGTAACGTTCAGTGCTTCAGATAAATATCAATCGATGACGCAACTGCAACAAGCTACACAAGAGGGTAAAGATTGGACGATCAAAACAAGCAAGGGCACAAATGATACACTTATCGTTGCACCACATGGCGGTGGTATTGAACCAGGTACAAGTGAAATCGCATATGAAATTGCGAATAAAAATAATGCGAGTTATTACACATTTAAAGGTATTCGCCCAATAAATAATAAAGAACTGCATGTCACATCCGCAAATTATGATGAACCTAAAGCACAAGCCATGGTTCATGAGTCGAAAAAGACAGTGACTATTCATAAAACAGCACGTTCTGGTAATGATATCTATGTAGGAGGACGAGATGATGCTTTACGAGAACGCATCACTACGTCGTTAAGATCAGAAGGTTTTGATGTCACAGAAGCGACAGGTAATATTGCAGGGCGTAATTTAAATAATATTACGAATCAAAACCAACAAAAAGCAGGGGTACAAATTGAGTTGAATAATCAATTTGCGAACCAATTCTTTAAAAATAGCGATGCATCTCGTCCAAGCCGTGAAAATCCGGCAAATTGGACAGACCGTATGTCTGCATTCACTGACAGTATTAATAGCGCTTTGAATGAGTCTTAAAAAGTTAATGAATATGTATAAAGAAGCAGCGGCACCTTTTAGGCCGCTGCTTCTTTAGTGAATCATTCGATATTAAATGAAGTTATTTAGTTTTATGACGAACAAACCGAGTAAAGCCGATAGCCAGAATCAGTCCAATACCACTAAGGATTAAAAGTGGATAAAGATAAGGTGGTGTGTAAGAAAGCTGAATGTGTTTTTGACCTTTTTTAACAGGAATGACTGTTTCAATACCATTACCTTTTTTCACTTCTGCTTCTTTACCATCAATTGTCGCATGCATACCTTTTTCATAAGGTGTCGGGATGACTAAATAACCATGATCTTGTGGTTGTTTTGTAAAGGTATAGCCGTGAGATGTAGGTTTGATTTTGACACGGTCAACTGAGCGTGATGCAGTTTTCAACGCTTGATAATCTTCACCGTAGACACCTTTAAGTTTATAACGGTAATTTCCTTTAGGTAAGTTTAATCGCACTTTATCATCGGCTTTGATACGAATAGTTAATGGATTAACCACACGACGATAAGAGTAACCGAGTGAACTGCGGTTTTGCGTGAATTCATTTAGTTTAACTCGGTGTGGTTTATCTGGTGACTGTAACTCGAGTTCAATTTCAAAATATAAATCTTTATATTTATCAGTCATTGATTTTGGAAGGGTATAATCAATACCGCCATTTTTCTCTTTAACTTTTAAGGTTTCGTCTGTTTTATTCCAACGCGCATCATCAGCTTCTTCTTGGATTTGGTCTTTGTAGTTGATGTTATGTTCTGTTTTGTGAGTCGCTGGCGTAGCGTCATCTAAGACGACACCTTTTAACATCGCATGCTCTTTCTCAATTGGTGTTTTTAATTTTTTATTATCATAGACTTTATCTGTGATGTGAGTAGCAGGGTAATCAATCGTTGATGATGAATGTTCGTATTTATTTTTCTTTCCTTTAATTGTGGATTGCGGTTCAAAACCATAAGGGCGGTTGTGGTCGATTGGGTTTTTGAAGCGGTCTTGTACGTTCCACAATGCCATTAAGTTCGCGCGATTACCTAAAAAGCGATAGTTACTATTTTTATCAATCGGCTGTGCAATCTGCATTGTTTTATCATAGTAATTTAAAATATCTCCATTAAACAGACTAGAGTATAGTGCGATTCCTCTAAAGCCATAAATTAAAGGTGAGTTTTGTGCAGGGAATGAGAGATATTCAATACGACTGAATGGATTTTTCTCTCGTTGCAACTGATCAAATTTATGTTGCAGTTTAGCATTGTTATAGTTATCTTCTTCCATAGAAGCAATCGGACGTTCATAAATAGACATATGTGTATCATGATAATTTTGTATCATTACCAATTGTTGAATGAATACCAGTAAAACAATTGCGATGTAGGTGGCTTTTCGCTTCAACAAGTGTGGTTGATACAAGCAGATAAATAGGAAAATCATTAATACCAGTGTGACCCACATCCATGTATTATTACCGTCGTATTGTGTATACATATATAACATGACAACGACACAGCCAAGGGCTGTGTATAGGTATTGCTTGATAGATACTTCAGAAAGATGAAGTAAGAATAATGCAATTAAGACACTGGATGAAAGTCCTAAAATGTACACCCATCTGCGTGCAGGCAATGAAAAGCCATTAAAGAAACTATCGAAATAAGGGGTTAGTGACCCTATCAGCATAATCCAAGTTAAAATCGCAAATAAGCGATAGAAATAATGCTTATATAATCTAAACGCAAATAAGGCGATGAATGTCAGTGTTGAAATTGTGATGTAAAAGCCGTCAGAAAATATATGATATTTTTCTTTGAAATCAATGAGTAACGAAAGTGTTAAGTTCGGATTGATTTGACGGTCATTAGCCATAACTGCTGAAACGCCTGTATAAAAACCGAGACTAGCGATCATTAAACTGAGTACTGCCGCAATAATTAAAAGATAAAGCTTCTGTACACGTTGGACAATGTCTTTATGGTACGGCCAAATAATGCGATATAAAGTATAAAAACTTAGAATAATAAACTCATAATAACTGAAATAGAAATTAGAGAATAACGTGACCGCAATCGCAAAGATAAATAAACCGATTTTGCGCGCTTGAAAGAAACGTTCTAAGCCTAATAACGATAACGGCAACAAGATTAGTACGTCACCATAAAATGACCAGGTAAAGTTAAAGTAAATCGTCACAACAGAAATTGCATACATTAACGTTGCGAGTATGACGAAGAAACGATTGGAATTAAGGTATCTAAAGAAATAGATACTTGTTAAGACTGTGAATACTACACGAATATAACTCAAGAAAATCTGGTTGGCAGCCCAAAATTGTATACTGTGCGCAGGCAGATTAAAGAGTTGTTCACCAATATATACGATGCCGAAGTATAGCAGTAATAAAGGTGACGTTGCGTAGTAATAAGATAAGCCTTTTGTATAATCTCCGCCTAGGCCGAATGAAACATCATAAAAACTTCTGAAGTGTGTGTATTGATGATATAAATACTTTTGGAAAGGAACTAACTGTGAAAACCCATCGCCTTTACTAATGAACGCAATGCCTTTTGCCGCATTTATAAAGAAAGGAATAAAGACTAGTGTAGTTAGTGCAATACTCAAGAGTAAAATCAATAGAAAACGTTTGAGCATGGGATGATCGCGTCGCATTATGTTCAGCCTCCTTTAGTAAATAGATTTTTAAAGAAATGAGGACTGAGATAACTTTTATGTCGTCATCTCAGTCCCTTGTTTGTGATGGGTTTAACTTTACAATTGATACAGCAATAAATTCACACTATCTTACTTCAACATCATGTCCTGTTTCTGTTTTCTTGTCTTTCTTGAAGTAAGTTGCACCTTGGAAACTGCCGAAGTTTGGATTGTCTGCGCTGTTTTTAGGATTGTAACCTAAGTCTTTAATCGTCTTAAGGTCTTGGTCGCTCATGCCGTCTTCATAATAGACATCTTTGCCGTCATTATAGAAGCGCGGCTTATCAATTGTTTCTTGCAGTGAATCTTTACCGCGTAAGTAATTAGATAAGTTTTCTTGCATAAGAGTCGGTACTTTATTACCACCTGGTGTACCGCCGCCGAAGTAATAATCTTTACCAACCACAATGGTAGGTGAGATGAATGAACGCGGTGATTTATGTTTGTCACCATGGTTATCACTATCTGGTGAATCTGAGAAACGTTTTAAAGCATTGTTCATAAAGAAACCTTGCTTCGTATAAGTGCCAGAACCGAAGAAGTTGTTGAGTGTGTTTGTTGAGCTTGTCATGCGGCCTTGTTTATCAACAACTACAAAGTGTGAACCAGCTGTATTCACTTGTCCTTGTAAACCGAATTGATTTTTAATGTTCTTGTACTTTTCAGCACGTTTTAATAAATAATGATCTCCTGTATGTTTAGTGTCATTTTTTGCTTGATCATTGATTAAATATCTATTTTTAAAGTTTACATTTCTTGCTTCGATAACACTTTCAATAAAGTCATTTCGTTTTTCTTCACCTAAGTTACCATTGATAGATTGATCAATTTTCAGACCTTGAAGTGTCAACATACCGCTGGTTGGGTTAGGTGACGTATAGACTTGGTTATTCAGATAGTTAGTTGAAAGTGGTTGTTTCGTTTGTGTTTTATAGTCAGTGAAATCTTTCTCGCTTAAATGACTCCCGCTTTGTTTAGCAATGCTTGGTCCTTGTGTTTTATAGAAATAATCTGGACCGTGATCTCTAATCCCTTTTAATGTTTTAGCTAAAGCTTCTTGTTTAACGACGTCGCCATTTTGTACGACTTGGTCCTCTTTTTTAAAGAAAGGTGAGTTGTTATCTAAGTTCCCACTATATTTAGAGAGGAGTTTTGCAAGGTCAGTGTTGACTTGGAATCCGTCCTCAGCAAGTGGAATAACATAGTTTAAGATTTTCTTTTCACTCATATGACCTTCTTTTTCGTGCATGTCATGCATACCTTGAACAAAACCAGGTACACCGACTTCGTCGCCTTTTTGATAGTTATAGCCAGAAACTGTGTTGTAGTCATAGACAGTAGGTTTGGACCCCTTTTTTCCATCATACGTCAATGACGTACCTTCACCGCCGAGTCCTGCAGCGTAAGGTTCAGTAACTGCTAAAGTATAAGCAACACCGTAAGCTGCGTCGGCTGAGTTTCCGCCTTCTTGAATAATTTTATTTCCGACAGCTCTCGCAATTTTATTGTTCGTTGCGACACCGTATTTCTTTTTAGCGTCTTTATGATTTTGAGAGGCTAATTTATTTTCATAAAGTTCATCTTTATCGACTTGGTCTTCTTTATTTACAAAGTAGAAGACAGTAGATACCAGCAATGTGATGATAAATATAACTGTCAGTACCTTTTTACTATAAATGTTCATGGAAGGTATGACCTCCATTGAAAGACACGTGTTTTTCAGTTTTTAAATCATGCTTTTCATATTTATCTAAAGGTTCATTCGCATTGCTGAGAATAATCATTAAGAAAATGCTGGCGATGATCAATACAATAGCCGCATATAATAAGTAATTCTTAATTTTCATAATAGTAGCCTCCTTTAGTATCTTTAAGTTTGATGGATGGGTGAGAAATACGATTTTTTAGTTTTGTTTTTTCTATGACGTTCATATTATCTTTGGTGATTTTATCTCCGGAAGTCTTAATCGGTGTAATCATGAAGTCACTGCGATTTCCATCCCATGATTGTTGAACCGCTAAGCCTTTTTTATTCTCAGATAAGAAATCATCTGAAGTGACATTACCTAAACTGTAGAAGATTGGTGTATTTTGATGTTCTTCAATTTTTTGAATCACTGTATTATGGCCTAAGACCACATCAGCACCTGCTTCTGCTAGGGCGTGACCGTAAGTCTTCTGACGGCTTGTGACATGTGGTTCATCTGGAATACCCCAGTCTACATTGACAACAACCATGTCATTTTCTTCTTTAAGTTTTTTCACTAATGGAACAAAGATTTTCGGATCTAAAGCGATAGATGTTGTGGCTTTATTCGCATTCGTATATTTTGAGTTGATGTCTGTAAATGACACAGTCGCAATTTTCTTACCATGAATCGTCTTATGAGATACTTTACTGTTTAATGGGTTTGAACCATTACCGGTTAAAAAGTTATAACCGTATTTTTGATTGGCTTGTTTTTCAATTTGTTTCATATCTGCGAGGTCTACTGCGTTGTTGGTCAAATTAAGATTTGTAAAGCCAAGTGATTTCATAAATGCGATATTATCTAAGTTCTTTTTGACGTTCTTAGATGGATTTTTAGATACGCGATTGATATTCAAGCTAGTTGAAGCATAATCACTTTCTTTAATGATGCTGTGAATGGGGTCGAACATATCATCTAAGTCACTTTGTCTGATGTATTTATTCAAATTGACATTACCAAAGTAAGCTAAGTGAATATCATCTTTATGTTTAGCGAAGACATCGACCTTATGTGTTTTAGCAGTGGCCATGAGCGTTATGAGTAGTATCAGCGCAACGATAGACACAACTAACATGTATTTAGAATTATGCTTCTTTTGATTTTTGGATTTCTTTAAAATCCAATTCTCTATATTGAAACGTTGCTTGTTAGCCATACTCTAACTCCTTCTTATTTGATAAAGCTATATGCGAATAACACGACGTACGTGATACAAGTCAGCAGCATACATGAAGCTAACGTAGTGATTGTACCTTGTTTTTGAATGGTATTCGCGATAATGCCTGGAATGACAATACCGATACCGGATATCTGCACGACCTCAAAGGGGGTCAGTGGATATATCAAGTCAAAAACGAATTTTATAATCATGCCGGTTAAAATCATTGCGGCGAACTTTCTACGTCCATAAAGTAAAGCAACTTTACTAATACCGTGTGCCACAATGAAGTATGTCAGACAGCTGATAATCAGTACTGACAGCAACATAATAGGTTGATCAAATATTAAAGCTAAATAACCAGGTACTACGAGCCCTGCAGGATTGATACCGAATTTCTCAGCGAATATCAAGCTGAGTACGATACCTACAAATAATGAGAAATACAGCTCTGAACCTACCAAAATTAATCCATCCCTTCTAATAAATTCACGACTTTCTTGCCGTTACCATGAATATTGCCGACACAAAATACTAGTGCCGATTTGGATTCCTCATAGATTGCTTGTTCTACTTCTTCGAAAGGTCTTCCTTCAAAGTTCAAGTATTTTTTATCTGGTTGAGATTTCATGACTTCTGTCACAAGCTGCGTACTCTTGCCGACACAAATCAACGTGTCGAAGTCTACGTCAGTAATGAAATCTTCAGCAAAGAGTTTTGTTCTATCTAAACGGTCACCACGACAATTCAAAATAATGACTTTCTTTTCATAGGGGTATTTGTAGTCGATTACTTTTTGGAGAATCGCTTTAGATGACTGAGGTTCGTTTGCGGCGAAGGCATTAACGAAGATGTTCTTAGTATCGTTCTTATGATAGTAGTGTATATGTACTGCGCCACTATCAGGCGGTGCGTTCAACATACCTTCAATTGCGACATCTGGATTGGCGCCGATTGCTTTTGCGACACCCATCGCAATCGCGACATTGTCAGGGAAGACGATATAGTCGAATTTTCTAAGTAAATCTTCTTCAACTTTATCTCTGTCCACGACAATCGTTTCAGTGTTGCGTTTATCTGCGACTTTCTTAAAGAAGTCTGTGTAATCGTCTTTCATGATGACAAGTTTTCCGTTATAAGGAATTGTTGCGGTAAATGCTTCTGCCACTTCATCTAATGTCGGACCTAAAGTTTCCATATGGTCTTCCATGACATTGACGATGACACCCACATTCGCTTTTAACAGCTTTTCTTGAAAGACGATTTGATAGTCTGGATTGACGGCCATACATTCATTGACGATGGCTTTACCTTTGTTGTCGATGACATTCTGCAAAATATCCTTTTGCTCTCCGATGTTCGGGCCTTGAGGTTTACGAACGACTGGATACTCTTCTTCATCAAACCAATACAGCATTCGGGCATCAGTTCCTGTTGTTTTACCAATAACTTGGTAGTTATCTTCTCGTAAGATGCCGTAGATTAATCGAGTAATGGTGGACTTACCGCGAATACCGTTAATGTTGATACGTATCGGGATCTGTTTGATACGTTTTCTATGTACATGCATTTCACGAATGCCAAGTACTAAAATCAAGGCGGAAAATATGATTACTAATAACAAAATTTTCACCTCGTTTTTTTATCCCCGAACAGATTAACATATCAAATATTAAAAAAATCTAATTTTACTAAAATGTAAGAATGTTTATTATTTGTTAGAAAAATTTAATAGATTTTAGTTAAAACCTATCAATTAGCATTAAATAATTAAAATGTCATAATATACAGGCAAATG
>NZ_PPRU01000035.1 GCF_002902285.1 Staphylococcus simulans
ATATATAACGGCGTATAATAATGTGTTTCATTATAAAAATCACATATAGTATACCCATGTATAGTTGTTTTAGTTATTGTTTATACTTTTGTTTAAATAGAATTTACAAACCAAACACCAACTTAATAATAGCTTAAAGATTGCTTGCTACAATTTGTGTTGAGAGGAAGTAAAGGTCTATTGAAGACAGATATCACGGTGTCTTTTAATTTTGGGACTTCCTTTAAATTTCAACCTATTTTGGAGGTAGCGCATTGAAGAATATCAAGATGACTAAGATTGTAGCAGGAAGTATGGCAAGTTTAATGCTCTTATTATCAACAGGGGTAGCACAAGCAGATGCCAGCGGCCAACCAGCGCCACAAGCAGCACCGCAAGCGCAACAAGCACATCAACAACAACAAGGTATTAAATTATTAAATAAGAAACCAAAAGTAGCACCTGTTAAAAAGAAAAACAGTCCGAACCGTATTATGACAAACTTTAATGGTGATACTAAAACAGAAATGGGCTTCAACTGGTTTACAACAGATAAAGCTGAAGCACCACAAGTTTGGGTCTCAACTTCAAAGAATATGAAAGACGCGAAAACATTCACAGCTAAAGCAGAACAAGTGGACTCTCAATACATAGAAAGAGATCATTCAGGCCACTTCATTTTCGCTGATGTGGAGAAAGATGATAATGGTGAGCCAGTCAAAGATGAAAATGGTAAACCAAAAATTAAAGGTTATTACACAGATAAAGGTGCAGGCGGTCCAGAATGGACAAGCGGTGACCAACATGGTAAAGCATCTTTAATGAATGTGAAAGAATATAACTATAAAGCACAAGCAACAGGCTTAAAACCAAATACAACATACTACTACAAAGTTGGTAGTAAAAAAGGCAAACAAAGCCAAGTCGGTACATTCAGAACATCTGGTAACGCAGGGGATCCATTCAAATTCGTACAATATACGGATACACAAAATGCTTACTGGAACGAACACGTACGTAACGAAGCGAAATTCGGTGCAAACACAATTGCTGAAGCAATTAAAACAGCAGGTAATCCAAACTTCGCATTGCATACAGGTGACTTTGTAGAGAACTCACAAGTTGAAGATGAGTGGAATGACATTTATGACCAATCTCGTCCATCATTCATGTCTTTACCAGTTGCGGCAGCAGCAGGTAACCATGATGAATATGCATTCGATGAGAAGAATAAAAAGTTATTAGATCGTTTCAACCGTCACGTGAACGTACCTAAGGCGAATAACGCAGTCAACGGTGGTTCATACTACTCATTTGACTACAACGGTGCACACATGGTTGTCGCAAATACAAATGACAACAAAAAAGGTGAAGACAATCCAGAAGGTAAAGCCATTGGTAAAAAACAAATGGAATGGATTAAACAAGATATCAAAAAAGCACGTGAAAACGGCTCAAAATGGGTTATCTTAAACTTGCATAAACCAATGTACTCTAAGTCTTATCATGCTTTAGAAGATGAAGACATTAAGAAATTACGTGAAGAATTAACGAAAGAAATCGATGATTTAGATGTGGATTTAGTATTACAAGGACATGACCACGTACTCGCTAGAACTAAAATGTTACAACATACTTCAACAAAAAATAGCTTCGTAAACGCTAAAATTGAAGATGCAAAACAAGTTAAAGGTGAAGATGGTGTCACATACTACGATAATCCAAAAGGTTCAGTTTACGTGTTGCCAAACACAGGTGGTACAAAAGCTTATGATGATATCTACAGCAAACCATTAGAACATATCAAGAAAATTCGTCCGAAATTGAGCTGGTTAACTGAAGCACAACGTCAAGAATACAACAACTTATTCGCAGTAGGCGAACAACCTCAAAAAACAGATGCGTTTAACGATAGCCACGAAAATAACCGTGACTCATCAGCTCAAAACTTCTCAGTTTATGAAGTGAAAGGCGACAAATTGATTGTGAAAATCTATCAATTAAATGGTGACATCAGTAAAGGCGAACAAAGAACAGTTAAGTTAATCGACCAATTCGGTATTTCAAAAACTGACAAAAAATAATAACTGTTGATAGCTTTAATTAAGTCATTTGACTCAGGTAGGGACTCGTAAATCATACGAGTCCTATACCTTTATACATAGGAGGCAACAAAATGAAGAAATTTTTAACATATACTGCGGCAGTCGCAAGCTTGAGCTTATTATTAACAGGATGCAGCGATCAACAAGAGAAAAAGACAAGTAACGCTGAAGCACATACACAACAAAATCAACCAGCCTCAAGTTCTAAAGACATTAAAATAAACAAAGAGAAATTATCTAGTCAAGAACAAGCAAAATTAAAAGAAGAAGTGATGAAGTGGGCAGACAAACGTGCTAATCAACAAGGTTTAGCAGCTTCTAATCGTTATTTTGGGGCAGGGGAAATTTCAACAGGAGACTGGTATGCGATGACACCTAAAGGTGAGCTGCAAGTCAGTAATCAAAATGAACCAGGTCCTAAAGCTTTTGAACGTCATAATTTAGTAGGTGTGGTATTTTATCACTCTAATCAAGGTGTAACAGGATTTGATGAGAAAGCGAAAGAGTTATCTAATATAGAAGGTTATCGTAATGTGGCAGATTTAAATCAACCCGTCACAAAATATTTATTCGCAGATGACGGTAAAGTTTACGAATGCCAATTTAAACCGAGTCAACAAGTAACATTGTCTTCAGGGTTCGCGCCAAAAGACCATAATGACAAAGATCCTAACTTGAGACCAGACGAGTTATTTAAACCGACTGAAGATGAAACTGCGACAGAATTAATGAATCAATTGATTAAGCAATACGGTAAACAATGATGTACAAATATGTGCATAAGGGTTAATAATTTTGTTTAATTTGTACATATTTAAAATAAGAAAGTCATAGTAATATACAGAATAGAAGTTGATTTCTTATAAGTACCCTAATGAATTGAAATGCTAAAATTCCCAAGCGAACGATTGCCGCTTGGGAATTTTTTATTTTAAAGTTAATTTTTATTATATTCTAGATACTCCGCAATACCTTTAGATACAGGATATTCAGGTTGATAACCTAATTCTTTTAACGGTGTCACATCTGAACGAGAATATTTAATGTCACCTGCACGTTCATCTTCAAATGAATAATGAACCTCATATCCGAAGTAGTCAGAAAAGGCTTTGAAAACAGTTAGTAAATCTGTTTCATCTCCAGTACCCGCATTATAAATCTTTCCGTTTGTTTCTTCTTTTTCTAATACAATCCAAATTGCTTGAAGTAAATCTTTGATGTAAATAAAGTCACGTGTTTGTTTGCCGTCACCAAAGAAAGTAAAGTCAGCTTTGTTTAAGAATTTTTGATTTAAAATTGATAATACCCCTGAGTAGTCTGACTCTGGATTTTGTCTTGGACCATAAACGTTGAAGAAACGTAAAGAAACAGTCGGCAAGTTATAGAGTGAATGATAAATCTTTGTATACTGTTCACTTGCGAATTTTTGTACTGCATAAGGTGATAAAGGATTAATTTTGGAATCTGTTGATTTTGGTAAATCTGGCAAATCACCATAAATTGCGGCAGATGAAGCAAATAAGAATTTTTTCAAATTCGGGTTATGTTGGCGATTTGCTTCTAATAAATGAATCGTTGAATCAATGTTATCCCCATTAGATTCAACTGGTTTGCCCACAGTTTCTACGACACTGACCATTGCGGCTAAATGAAAGACGTAATCGAATTGATGCACTTTCACAAGTTCTTCGAGTAATTCAAAGTCTTTCACGTCATTTTGATAAAAATGATTTTCATCTATAAAAGGAATATTGTCTCGTTTACCTGTAGAGAGGTTATCTACGACAAACACTTCTCCACCTTCGTTGTTAAATTTCTCTGCGATGTGCGAACCGATAAAACCAGCGCCCCCTGTAATCAATACTTTCATAATAGGTACCTTCCTTGTTAGAAAATTAATGTCTTATATCTATTTTAATATGTATACGTCTAAAGTGTAGCATTATACTTTAAAAGTTGAAAGACAAAAGACATGTTAAACTATTAAAATTATGTAAAGGGACAAAACGCTGTCATGACAATGTTTATAAGACATACGGCAGTCTGACTTTACACTAATTTAATAATAAAGTGCTTGCTAGTAACGCAACGTTATAGCGTAAGCTAAGAGTGTAGAGAAATTAAAGAGGCAAGGAGGAAGTTTAAATGGAATATTCAACAGGTGAATTAGCCAAAGCTTGTGAAGTATCTGTCAGAACAGTCCAATATTATGACCAAAAAGGATTGCTAAAACCAAGTCGTGTTGAACATAATCGCAGAGTATATAGTGAAGCAGATAAAACACAATTAGAAAGTATTGTTTTATTAAAAAGCATGGGCGTTTCGCTTCAAGAGATTCATCATATATTAAATGAATCAGAAGATACAGCGACATTAAAAGTTTTGTTGAAAAAGAAAGAAGTTGAATTAGAAAAAGCTTTAACTCAAACGAAACAAAAATTAGAACGTCTTCAAAAGCTAGATGAGCTTGTAGGAGATGACAGCACAGGTTTACTAGATAATGCGCATCATTTTGAACAATTATCATCACGTATGGACCAAATGAGTCAGATTCGTCGTAATATGTTAATAACTGGTATTGCTGTTGGTAGTTATCAAGTTAGTGCTTTAGTACGTGCACTAACTAAAAAAGATTGGAAAATTTGGGCGAAAGCCATTCCGTTCAGAGTGCTTGTTGCGGCAGGGTTAACAGCGTATTACTACCAAAATGTCAGTTACGTTTGTCCAAATTGCCAAACAGTCTTCAAACCTAAATTAAGTCACATGATTTTCGCTAATCATACTTTCAAAACGCGCAAACTCACATGTCCAAATTGCGGTGAAACACATTATTGTATTGAGGTAGCGGATAACAATAAGTTGATTTGAAGAGAGGAAGATCATCATGATTGCGAAAGTTGAACATTTATCTAAAAGTTTTGGAGATGTGGAAGTTATAAAGGATATTTCGTTTGAGTTAGAAACAGGAAAAATTCATGCGATACTTGGTCCGAATGGTTCCGGTAAAACAACAACCATAAAATTGATGACCGGTTTGTTGAAACCGGATAAAGGTGCGGTCACCTTATTTAATCAAACTTTAGACCAACCGCACTTCAATGAAGTACGACAAGCTATGGCTGTCCAAAATGATGGGGCTTTATATGAAAATTTAACTGTTGCTCAAAATTTAAAGTTTTGGGCGCAGTTGTATGGTTTAGATACAACTGATTTTAATCAAAACAGTATTTATTTATTAAAAGTATTTGATATTGAAGCACATATGCAAGCCAAAGCAGGTGCTTTAAGTAAAGGAATGAAACAAAAGGTATTGTTAATTCGAGCGATGATGACAAACCCTAAATTATTAATATTAGATGAACCAACTTCAGGGTTGGATCCTATTGCTTCAGAACGCTTTATTGAATTACTTAAACAGATGGCTAAAAAGCAAGGAACTACCATTTTAATGTGTACGCACCAACTTCATGGTTTAGAAAAAATTGCGGATAATATTTTCATTATCAAAAAAGGAACATTTATTGCGCAAGGGACTGTATCACAATTGATACAAACAGAATGGCCAGGACATGAATTTCATTTAAAAGTGTCAGATGTTCAAGAAGCAGAACGTCTTTTAAGTCAAGCATCTATTGATTTAGTTTCTTTCTATGAGGTTAGAGATGATCAATTGATTGTGAAAGTGGATGCATATAAGGACATTTCTGAAGTTATTACTATTTTAGTAAAAGAAAATATAAAGGTTTATGAAGTTACACAATATCAACATGCGTTACAAGAACTCTATGAGAAAAAAGTAGGTGGTTTATAAGATGAATACACATCGTATCAAAGCATTGGTTAAAAAAGAATTGTTAGAAATGATGTATGATAAGTCGACGTTATATCCTATGCTTTTCATCGCTGTCTTTTTCAGCGTCATACTGCCGAATATCTTGATTATTTTTAGTACGAAAGTTGATTTAGTTAATTTGCCGAGTGAATTTGAAAAATCGATTCACCAGTTAAATACACTTAATTTACCTGTTCATGCATCACCTGAACATATTTTAATTTATATAGTATTGATGTATTTCTTAATGCCACTCTTTCTTTTGATGCCTGTCATTATTTCTAATGCTTCTGCGAGTTATAGCTTTGTGGGAGAAAAAGAACACAAAACGTTAGAGGGATTGTTGTATACACCATTATCAGATAAAGAAATGTTGTTAGGAAAAGTTATCGCATCTTTTATACCTTCCATCGTCATCACATATGTCGCCATTGTGCTCTATGGTATAACAGTGAATTTATTTGGTTGGAAACAATTCCATCAATTAATTTTTCCTAATGGAGCATGGCTCTCTTTAATTCTGTTAATTATACCATCAATGACTTTTCTTTCGATATGTCTCGTGATGATGGTTGCGAATAAGGCAAAGAGTATGAAGTCAGCTCAAAGTGTTGCGTTATTCTTAGTTGTACCGATTATCGGTTTAATCATTTCTCAAGCTTCAGGTATTATGCTGTTAGGTTATCAAATCATCTTAATCGCAGGTTTCGTCTTAATTATCTTAGACATCATTATATTCTTATTACTTGTGAAGTCATTTAATAGGGATAAAATGGTTTCGAAATTATAAATGTGTAAATACAAAATAACCAGTGCGAAGAACTCGTACTGGTTATTTTGTATGAAAAATATTCAATGGTTTTTAACGGTTATCAGAAGTGTCTATAAAATCGTATTTTAAAATTTCTTTAGGTTCTTTTTTAGTGAATTTATCAAATAAGCTTTGATTGATATTGGCTAACTGTGTTAAAAATTCAGGTTCTACTTTTAAGATGTCTAACAATTTTTGCGGTGTAATGAGTTTTCTTACAAACATGTATTCTAAATGAGCGGTTATTTTAATTGGATGTCTGCGTGCCAGTGTATCATCTAAAGGTTCAACCGCTTCATAATTCTTTTCATGGATCGCATGACAAAAAGTAATATATTCTTCAAATGTGAGTAATCCTAACTCATAAGCACGCTTACCCATGGCTTTGATAGATACATACCACTTCTGTTTTAATGGTGTGTAATCATCTGGATTAGACAAGTTAGATACCTTCTTCATATCTTCCTTAAATGCTTGTTCAGGCAATAGGAATGAAGCGGCGAAGATATTTACTTCACGTTCTATATCTTGAAATTCTTCATAAGTGAGTAAATCAAATTGAATATGCTTGTGTAACAGTAAATGACCTAATTCATGCGCAACATCAAACACGCTTTTTACCGCAAAATCATTGTTGTGGTTTAGAACAATATAAGGCATACCTTTTTCAGACCAAAAACTGAAAGGTTTCGCTTCGTTATTGATAGTTGACTCGCATATACATAAACCTGCTTTTTCTAACATGAATAGCAACCTTAGGTTCGACGGTTCTTTTATAAGTAATGTGCGTGCTTTTTCAGCAGCGTTTTTAATAAAATCGATTTGGCTATTAGCTTGATCGTAAAGCAGCTCTATTTCAGCCGTGACGTCTAAAACCTGTTTAAAAGGTGATTTGACGAATCTTGATTGGAATTCTACAAAGTTCGCTAGATATATGGATTGGTAAAATTGTTGGGTGTGTGTATGAAAGTTGTAGTTGCTTATAGAAACATGTCCGCGTTGTACTGTATTGGTTCTAGAAAAGACTGTATGTTCGGCTGTTAGATAACTGGTTCTTACTTTGAAAAATTGACTTAAAGTTAAAGTGAGATTGAAATCAAAAGGTGCATGCTTATTCTCGCATTGTCTTAATTGGTATTCACTTATATTTAAGTGTTTAGCTAAAGCTTTGTAACTATAACCGTGTAATTGACTTAAGCGGACGAGTTGTTTTCCAATATTCATAGATGTTGTGTGCTCCTCTTATAGTTATGTAATTATGACTGACTTCTGATGGAGATGGAAAGTTGTTTGCTATTTATTATTTTATTATACATAAAACCCGAGAGGAAACATGAATTTTTCTCTCGGGTTTGTTTTAAGTGTTTGATATTCGGTTCGTTGTTGTTTTTATTGTAGTTTGACGTCTGCTTTTGCCACTTCAATTACTGTATCGATAAGTGTTTGAATACCTTTTTCAATTTCTTCTGGTTCAACAGACTCTTTAGGTGAGTGGCTGATACCGTCTTTACATGGAATGAATAACATGCTGGTAGGGCAGATTAATGCCATGTTCATGGAATCATGACCGGCACCGCTGAACATGAAACGGTAACTGTAGTCATGTTGTTCGCACACTTGTTTAGTAATTTGGGCAATTTCTGCATTCAGACCTACAGGCATATCTTGTCCTAAGTCTTTAACCTCAGCTTGTATATTACGACGTTTTGTAATCTCTGAAATGGCTTGTTGTACCTCAGTCGCAACTTGTTCACGTGATTCTAATTCTTTACCTCGAATATCAATCAATAATGTTACATCGCCAGGGATAGCATTCATTATATTAGGGAAGGCATCTAAATGACCGACTGTCGCAACGACACCTGCTTTATGGTAATGTTGTGCGATGGCTTCAACTTGTAAGATGATTTCTGATGCGGCAGTTAAAGCGTCATAACGCATTGGCATAGGTGTTGATCCGGAATGACTTGTTTCACCTGTTAATTTAACTTTAAAACGGTGAGGTGCTGCGATATGTGTCACAATCCCAATGTCTTTGTGTTTGTTTTGTAAGATAGGTCCTTGTTCGATATGCAGTTCTAAGAAGGCCTTTAAATCTCCTTGATGATAGAAATCTTGTTCTGAAGGTAAGCTTTGTTTTAAAGTGTCGACCAATTGGAATAGCGTTTTGCCTTCATTATCTTTAATTTCTTTCATATCGTCTTGAGACAAGTTGCCTGTAATGTATTTACTGCCGAGTGTCGCAGTGTTGAAACGTGCAGATTCTTCTGCTGTAAATGCGACGATTTCAATTGGGTGATCTGTTTCAATTTGGTGTTCGTTTAAATGCAGCATGAGTTGTAATGCAGCTACAACACCAAGTAAGCCGTCGTAACGTCCGCCATCTTTTACGGTATCGATATGTGATCCGATCATAACGGGCGGTAAGTTAGGTTTTTTACCTTCTCTTCTTGCGATGACGTTGCCGAAGTAGTCGAAGCGGACATCTAATCCCGCTTCTTGGCACAACATTGAGAATTTCAATGCGGCTAAGCGTTCAGCGTGACGAAAGGCAATGCGGTTTGTGCCGCCTGTTTCTGTATTAAAACCATAGTTATTAAAAGTGTCTAAATGAGACATGACAGTATCTAAATTCATGGAGCTCCCCCTGTTTGATTAATGATTGATAGATAGTTATAACGTTATTATTGATCGAAGAGTATTTCTTCTGATGCATATAATGCGAGACGGATATTTAGTGAGTTGAACGGATCTTCAACCGTGCAACCTAATATTTCTTCACAATTTTTAATTCGATATTTTACAGTGTTACGGTGAATGAACATTTTCTTCGCAGTTTTGGTAATATCACATTGATAATCCATGTACATTTTAAGCGTATCTTTTAACTCTTCATCCTTTTTCGTTTTAGGATAGGCTAGGTCACCTAAAGTATGTTGAATGAAAGGTTTCAATTTACTTGGTGGCAACAGCTGTAAGAGTTCTTTCATACTCTTTGATTGATAGAAGTTCATGAATGCTTTACGTGCTTTATCTAAGCCGCTTTCATAAGCTTCGTTCGCTTCCATAAAGGACGTTGATAATTGAGAGAATTCTGTGACTCTATTACCAATCCCGAATGAAATACTGCTGTCGAAGAACTCATGGTATTCTTGTTGAATATGTTTTAAGTAATTTAAATAATACTCATGTTTAGATTGTAATAAAATCGCAAATCTGCGATTACTTGGCATACTGTAAACACTGATACGTGAATCTAAATCTGTGAGTTTGTGTATGAGCCATGTGTAAACGAATTGATAACGCTCTTCAACGTATTGACTGTTTTCTAAATTATCCATCGGGTCAATGGCACAGATAATGACTTGATAATAATCGGAAGGGTAAATACCGTATTGTTCAAATAAAATCGGATGATTATGAACAGATAAAGATTGATCAGAACGATTCGTAATCAGGGATTCAAAGAAACGATTGATATCTGAGTGTTCAGCTTCTTCAATCTTTTTATTTTTATATATCGCAAAGCTCAATGTTGAGACAATTTGTTCAATCGTTAATAAACTGAAAGGATAAGACAGCTTATTGATATCTGACACCATTAAATAATATGGGAAATAAGCATAGGCTTGTACTTTGAAAATCGCCACGTCATTAGTGAACTTCGTTTGATTGCGAGTAATTGTATTAGCGTTTTCTGAACGTAAGTATTCTAAAAAGTAACGGATATGTTGTTGTTTCAACAAATTATTCTGTTGGTAATGCCAGCTTTGAGAATCAACCATATAGAATGGGTTGAATAACAGAACGGGTACGCCTAAAATACGGCTCATTCTTTCTATCATTGTTTCGACACCGAAACCCTTAATCAGCATATCGTTCAGTTCTTCTTGAATATTCAAAGCGTAGTTTAATTTAGCTGTTTGTTCATCTGAGATATAAGTTGAAATTTGTCTTGTGATTTCCCCTAAATTCCACTCTTCAGAGATTTCTATCAATGGAAATTCTAATTCGTTTGCGTAATCAATCACTTCTTGATTGATATGTTTTAAATAACGAGACGTTTTAATACCTAACCCCGCGGTATCAATATCATTTAATTCTTTAATCATTTGTTTCAAGCCTGCTTGATTATCCCGAAATAATAACCCCGTCGTGAGTATAAATGACTCTTTAGCCGTGTAATCTTTAATATCAATATTTTCTGTGATGTCTAAGTGGCGAACTTCTCTATGTAAATCTCCTTGATTATTAATGAGTTTTAATCCAGCAAAACTGGGTGCAGCGAGTATATTCTGCAACGTCGGCATTTAATCACCTTCCTTATAACTTTGTTTCTGAAATAAATTTTAACATGAAATGACATAATTTGTTCGAAATCGATAATTTTATAAAAAATTACTGTCAAACTGCACAAAGAAAAACGTTTCCAGTAACTGTAAAATTTTAAGTAAAGATTATACGTATAGTCATATTTATTCCAACTCAAAGGAGATATAGAAATGACGAAACAGGGGCAAGCGCAAAGCGGCATTCATGATGCGGCTTTCTTCGAACGCAGAGGCTATAACAAGGATGTTATGCCTAAAACAGACAGCCAAAGAAATATATCAACATTCAACTTCTTCACCCTTTGGATGGGTGCTGTCCATAACATTCCTAACTATACTGCCGTAGGCGGATTTTTGCTACTAGGGCTTTCGCCGTTACAAGTAATTTTCGCATTGATCTTCAGTTCATTTATTATTGCGACATTACTTGCGGTTAACGGTTATGCTGGTTCTAAATACGGCATTCCATTTGCCATGCAGTTACGTCAAACGTATGGTGACATCGGGGCAAAACTTCCTGGTGTGTTACGTGGTGTAATTGCGGGTATTGGTTGGTTCGGATTACAAACCTTCGCAGGCTCACAGGCATTACTCATTTTGCTTATTAAGATCTTCCCGGGGTTCGAGCATTTTGGTAATGGAACGACAATTTTAGGCATCACGATACCTGGTTTAATCGCATTTTTAGTATTCTGGGCTATTAACTTTGCGATTGGTATCGGCGGCGGTGAGACACTAAATAAATTCACTGCAGTTTTAAACCCGTTAATTTACATTGTATTCGGCGGTATGGCAATCTGGGGCTTCATGGTTGCCGGCGGCTGGGACAACATCATGCATTATGAAATCACAACAAAATCAAGTGGTATTATTTATCCAGCTATTTTATCATTCATCCTAATTTTCAACTCAATGATGGGTGTTTGGGCTGGACCTGGAGCAAGTGTTTCTGACTTTACACAAAAAGCAGTTTCAACACGTGCACAAATTGTAGGACAAGTTTCAGGTATTGTTGTTGCACACTTATTATTCGCATTCAGTAGTGTGTTCATCATTATCGGTGGTTCTATCTTCTTAGGTCACCAAGAATGGAATATCTTAACAATTATCAATAACTGGGATAATATCTGGACGATTTTAATCGCCACAGGTGTATTATTGATGACTACAATTTCAACGAACGCGACAAGTAATATCATTCCAGCAGCATATCAATTAAGTGTATTGATGCCGAAGTTGATTAACTATCGTCGTGGTGTAATTTTAGCTTCTGTTGTGAGTGTTCTGATTATGCCTTGGAAATTAATGGAAAATGAAGATAGTATTTTCGTTTTCTTAAATATGATCGGTGCAATTTTAGGACCGGTTGCAGGTGTATTAATCGTACATTTCTACTTAATCAACAGATGTAAAGTCGACATCGAGAAATTGTATTTTGATACAAATAATCCAAATCATGGCGGATTAAGATTTAACTTCTCTGCTTATGTGGCTACAATTCTTGGTGTTGTTGTTTCACTATTAGGTTTCATTCCGAAATTCCAAGTCATTTCTGACTTCTCATGGTTTATCGGATTTTTCATCGCAGGCATTTCTTACATCATTTTATATGTGTTAGAAAAGAAATTTAGAAAGGATAAAGGAGAGAAAGCTAATGAAATATGATTTATTGATTAAAAATGGTCGTGTCATTTTAGACGAAGGCGAACAAGAAGTAGAAGTAGCTGTTAAAGACGGAAAAATCGCAGCAATTGGTCATGACTTAGGTGACGCAGAAAAAGTTATCGATGCAAAAGGACAAGTCGTTGCGCCAGGTATGGTAGATGCACACGTGCATATTACAGAACCAGGCGGCGGCTACCGTGACGAGTGGGAAGGCTACGAAACAGGATTGAAAGGTGCTGCAAAAGGCGGCGTTACTACAATCATTGAAATGCCTTTAAACCAAGTACCAGCAACAACTGATAGAGCATCAATCCAAGAAAAATTTGATGCAGGTAAAGGTAAATTATCAGCTGACGTTGCAAGTTATGGCGGTTTAGTGCCTTATAACTTAGATGGTGGTATCCAAGAATTAGACGAAGAAGGCGTTGTGGCTTACAAAGCGTTCTTAGCTACTTGTGGTGACCGTTCAATCGATGGCGACTTCGAAAACGTAGATGACTATTCACTTTACGAAGGTATGAAACAAATTGCGAAAACAGGTAAAATCTTATCTGTACACGCAGAAAACGCTGATATTACAGACCGTTTAGGCGAAATCGCTTATAAAAACGGCGAAAAATCATTGGCAGCTTACGTAGATTCAAGACCTGTATTCACAGAAGTTGAACCTATTCGCAAATTGATCTTATTCGCAAAAGAAACTGGCTGCCGTTTACACATCGTACACGTTGCATGTGAAGAAGGCGTGGATGAAGTTATTAAAGCACAACAAGAAGGTGTAGACGTAACATGTGAAACTTGTACACACTATCTATACTTCTACAAAGAAGAATTAGATGACATTGGCCCAGTTGTAAAATGTTCACCACCAATCCGTGAAGAATCACGTTTACCAGGTATGTGGGAACGTGTTATCAATGGTGACATCAACTTCGTAACATCTGACCACTCACCAAGTACACCTGACTTAAAAGATACTGACAACGCATTTGAAGCTTGGGGCGGTATCGCAGGTATCCAAAACAACGTGGATATCTTATTCGACGAAGGTGTTCAAAAACGTGAATTATCACTTAAACGTTTTGCTGAAATTATTGCGACTGAACCTGCAAAACGTTTCGGCTTAGACAACAAAGGTAGTATTGCAGTTGGTAAAGATGCAGACTTCGTCTTCATCAAACCAGAATCTTCATACACATTACAAGCTGAAGATTTAGAATACCGCAATAAACTAAGCCCATATGTAGGTCGTACAATCAACGCACAAGTTGCGAAAACAATTTTACGCGGTGAAGAAACTTACAGTCTTGAAGACGGTGTTTCTAATGACTTCCGTGGTGAATTTATCTAAGTCTTGGTTAAATTCAAATAAGTATGCATGCTGTATCACAGCATTAATATAAAAAAGGCCTCCGAACCATTTCAGTTCGGAGGTCTTTTGTCACATTTAAACAAGATTTAATAAGAATGTTTTAGCTTGTTGGTAGATATCTAAATTAAAGTCATTCACTTCGCGATCAAAATCGTGATCTTTGTTATCGAAAGCGATGAATTTAGTTTCTGGAATATTACGGTCTAAATGTTGAGCTTCACCGAAAGGCACATCTGGATCTTGTTTACCATGCACAATAAATGTAGGTGGAAATGCTTTAAGTGTTTTAGGCGCAATGTTAAAGGCAGCATCTGTAGATTGTTGAATGCCTAGTAACTTCAGCCATTCGTTTTGTCCGCGTGCATAAAGGTAAATGAGATAACGTGTCTGTAAATCACCTTGTGTTAAAGGTTCTGTTTGAATCATATTATTTAACAGTTCTGGTGTGATTTGTTGAGACATGGCTTTGTATTGTGGATTCGCACGTAAGAATTGCGGTACGTGGAAACGGCTATAACCATAGAAATCAAGAATACCTTGGACGTCGCGTTTAGAAGCAATGATTAAAGATAAGAATGATCCTGCTGAACGACCGAATAAGAAAATCGGCAAGTCAGGATGATTAGCTTTGACATCATCGAATTGTGTTAATGCATCATTCATAATTGTATCGATATTGCTTTCAGGTGCTAAACGATAATCTGCTGAAATCATTGTAAAATCTTCAGTTAACAAATCAACGTAGGCCTGTGGTAAATCATCAGGTTGACCGAAAATTAAGCCGCCACCATGAAAGTAAAGAATGATACCTTTAGGTTCATTTTGAGCGGGTGTAATGAGTTGCGTTAATTGAAATTGGTCTTGGGTTGTGATGTGTTTTGTTTCTGACAACAAAAGAACCTCCTTTGGTTATGTTAGATTGCTTTAAATTGTTCATATTTACCCAAAATAATTATCGCAAATCTTATATCTATCGTATTTGTACAAAATGAATAAATACGAGGATGTTAATTGTCGGAATTGTGGATGTAGTAACAAAAGTAAACATTTATAATAGATGATGAGATGAAAAGGAGTTGTTGAATATGAACATCCGTTCCTCTTTTGAAGCTTTAGATAAGCAGTTTACCGCATATGGCGGTTTGATTGGCGGAGGAATTACACGCTTGCTTTATTCAGATGAATGGCAGCAAGCCGTGCATGCTTTAAAAGAAACATTAGAATCAGCTGGATTTGACGCAACTTTCGACGACATCGGCAACTTAACAGGTCGTTTAGAAGGCAGTAAATATCCAGATGAAAAAATTGTTTCAGGTTCACATATTGACACAGTCGTTGAAGGCGGTCATTTAGACGGTCAATACGGAATCTTAGCTGCTGTGACAGCAATGAAGGCACTTAAAGAAGAACACGGCCAACCGCTTCGTTCTCTAGAAGTCCTTGCCTTAGCTGAAGAAGAAGGCAGCCGTTTCCCATTCGCATTCTGGGGCAGTAAAAACTACTTCAATCTTGTAGACAAATCAGAAGTTGAAGAGATTGCAGACGCAGAAGGTGTGCGTTTTGAAGATGCGATGAGAGACTCTGGCTTTGACTACAGAAAACAAGACCAAAACCACGATGACATCAAAGCCTTTGTTGAAGTGCATATCGAGCAGGGGAAAGTGCTTGAAACTGAAAACAAAGCAATTGGTGTAGTGAATGGAATTGTCGGTCAAAAACGTTACACAGTTACATTAAAAGGTGAAGCGAACCACGCAGGTACAACACCGATGGGCTTAAGAAAAGACGCAGTTGTAGGATTTAGTGAGATTGCTTCTAAATTAACACAACGCGCTAGAGAAATCGGCGATCCGTTAGTACTGACTTTCGGCCGTGTTGATCCTGTACCGAACACAGTTAACGTAGTTCCAGGTGAAATTGTCTTCAGTATTGATACACGTCATATTGACCAAGACGCATTGAATCAATTCGCTGACGAAATCACAGAAACAATCAAATCAGTATCTGAGTCAGAAGGCTTAGAGTACGATATTGATTTATGGATGGACGAAGCCCCAGTATTAATGGACAAAGGTTTAGTAGATAGAATCGAAAAATCAGCTGACCAAATAGTGGGTAAAGAACAATATAAAGTCATGGCATCAGGTGCCGGACACGATTCGCAAATCTTTGCGAAATTTGTTCCGACAGCAATGTTGTTCACGCCATCTATCAACGGCATCAGTCATAACGTTGAAGAAGAAACAAACATCGAAGACTTAGTAAAAGGAATCGAAGTATTAAAAGACGTTTTATATGAATTAGCTTACAAAGAATAATTAATGTAAAGGAGTTTTTAATAATGGGTTACTTAAATCACAATCAAGGTTATAGAGAAGGTTTATTAGAAACAAGAGCAGTTATTAAAAAAGACAATTACGCAGTTATCGTTCCAGACGGTTTAGTAAATAACGTAGTACCAGGATTCGAAGATTGCGACGTTACTATTTTAGGTTCACCACGTTTAGGTGCACATTTCGTTGACTACCTAGTTACATTGAAAGACCAAGGCGGCAACACTCAAGGCTTCGGCGGAGACGGTATCCAAACATTCATCTATGTTGTATACGGAAACATCAATGCGTATGCTGGCGATGAAAAATACGAATTATCACAAGGCGGTTACTTATACGTACCAGCTGATCAAGTGATGAAATTCGAAAACAACAACAATAACGAAGACAGCCGCGTATTCTTATACAAAAAACGTTACCAACCACTTGAAGGTCACAAACCAGAAGTTGTGACAGGCAATGTTAATGACCTTAAAGCAGAACCATATGAAGGTATGAAAGAAGTATTAGTTCAAGACTTATTACCAAAAGATATCGCATATGACATGAATATTCACATCTTATCATTCGAACCAGGTGCTTCACATGGTTATGTTGAAACACACGTACAAGAACACGGTGCTTACGTATTAAGCGGTCGCGGTATGTACAACCTAGACAACGAATGGTTACCAGTAGACAAAGGTGACTATATCTTCATGGGCGCTTATGCTCCACAAGCAACTTATGCTATCGGCTTAGAAGAACCATTCGCATATATCTACTCTAAAGATGCTAACCGTGACATCGAACTATAAGAGAGGGTTTCTAAATCATGAGTGAAGAGAATTTAGTTTATGTTGGCTATGATGAGTTACGCCAATTATTTAAAGAAAAGCTTATGCTTGCAGGCATGCCTGACAAGTATGCAGACAAAGTCGCTGAGCTGATGGTATTCGCAGACGCACGTGGTATCCATTCACATGGTGCCGTGCGCTTGCGCTACTATGCAGAACGTACAGCAAAAGGCGGATTCAACTTAGAACCAGAAATTAAATTTGAAAAAACAGGCAAATCTACAGGTATTTATCACGCAGATAATACAGTGGGTCATTACGCAGCTTACCATGCGATGGAAGAAGCGATTCAAATGGCGAAAGAAAACGGTATTGCTGCAGTAGGTGTCAAAGAAATGGGACACAGCGGTGCGATTGGTTACTACACACAAATGGCTGGTAAACATGGTTTAGTGTCATTAAGTGTCTGCCAATCAGATCCGATGGTTGTACCGTTCGGAGGAACAAAACCTTACTTCGGTACGAACCCGATTGCATTTGGTGCACCTCGTAAAGACGGCAAGCCTATTGTCTTTGATATGGCTACAACTGTGCAAGCGTGGGGTAAAATCTTAGACGCACGTTCAAAATATCATTCAATTCCAGATACTTGGGCAGTGGATGATAAAGGTGAACCGACGACAGACCCTTATAAAGTCAGCGCATTGTTGCCTGCAGCTGGACCGAAAGGTTACGGCTTGATGATGATGGTAGATATTCTATCAGGCAGCTTGCTTGGCTTACCATTTGGTCAGCATGTGTCTTCAATGTATGAAGATTACAGTGCGTACCGTCGTCTGGGCCAATTCCATTTAGTAATTAATCCAAGTTACTTCGGTGACGAGGAACAATTCTTATCACAAATGGAACAAATGGTTCAAGAACTTCATGACATCGATCCTGCGAAAGGCTTTGACCAAGTCTACTATCCAGGTGAAATTCAAGAAGATGTGGAAGCAAAATACGACGAAACAGGTATTCCAATTCCACAATCTATCTATGATTACATGAAGTCAGAACAAGTTTACTAATTCAATTGAATGAGCGGTGCTGGTCATTGCACCGGCACCGCTCTTTATTTAGTTTTGCAGACTAATAAATTGCAAGAATCTTCAAAAAAGTCAGGAGGGTTTTAGTGATGCGTGTTACAAAAAAAGAACTTTATGAGTTAATGAAAAATAAATTGATGAAAGCAGGTTTGCAAGAAGATGCAGCTGCTGACGTCTCAGATGTTTTAACATTCGCAGACCATCGCGGGATTCATTCTCATGGTGCAGTACGTGATGAATATTACGCAGAGCGTATTGCCAAGGGTGGTATTAATGCTCATCCGAATTACGAGTTTGAAAAAACAGGTCCATCTTCTGCAGTGTTCCACGGCGACAATGGCCCAGGACACCAAGCAGCAAAACAAGCTATGGACAAAGCGATTGAAATGGCGAAAGAAAATGGTATCGCAGTTGTGGGTGTGAAAAACATCAGCCACAGTGGTGCGTTAGGCTATTTCGTTGAAATGGCAGCAGACCAAGATATGGTCGGCATCAGTATGTGTCAATCTGACCCAATGGTTGTACCATTCGGCGGCACTGAACCATATTTCGGTACGAACCCGATCGCTTTCAGTGCGCCGACAAATGATGATCGTGTGATCACATTTGATATGGCAACAACTGTACAAGCATGGGGCAAAGTGTTAGATGCACGTTCAAAAGGCCAATCTATCCCAGATACATGGGCAGTAGATGAAAACGGTGAACCTACTACAGATTCAAGAGCAGTACACGCTTTAGTACCTGTTGCAGGACCTAAAGGTTACGGCTTGATGATGATGGTAGACATTTTATCAGGTAGCTTGCTTGGTTTACCATTTGGCGGCCACGTGTCATCTATGTACAAAGATTTAACAAAAGGCAGAGATTTAGGCCAATTACACGTTGTAATTAAACCGGCTTACTTCACTGACCCTAAACAGTTCAAACAACAACTTTCAACAATGATTGATGAGTTGAAAGCACAACCAGCTGCGAAAGGTTATGGCGAAGTTTACTACCCAGGTGAACGTGGACGTTTACGTAGTGAACGCTATGACAAAGATGGTATTGAAATTGTAGATGACATCTATGACTACTTGAAGTCAGATGATGTACATTACGACCGTTATCACGGTAAAAATAGATTTGCAGAATAATAATGGAGGACTATTATGTTATATACAATCATTAAAGAGAATACGTATCAAGACTCTATTGTATTGATGTTGTTATCAAACAAATTATCAGCAATGGACGGCGTTAATAAAGTATCAATTATGATGGGTACACCCGCAAACAAAGACATCTTCAGAGCTTCAGGCTTCGATTCACCTGAACTAGATGAAGCAAAACCAAATGACATTGTTATCATGATCGATACAGATGATGAATCAATGGTTGATGAAGTGAATCAACAAGTTGAAGATGAATTAAAAGGTAAAGCGGAAGACGATAAGGCTGAATCAACACAAGAAGTTTCTAACTGGAACCAAGCGTTAGATAAAGCTACTAATCCTAACCTTGCGTTAATTTCAGTGCCTGGTCAATATGCGGCTATGGAAGCTGAAACTGCATTAAGAAACAACTTGCATGTATTCATGTTCAGTGACAACGTACCTAAAGATGATGAAGTACGTTTGAAAGAAATGGCACATGACAAAGGTTTACTTGTAATGGGTCCTGACTGTGGTACAGGTATTATCCATTCATTACCATTAGCTTTCACTAACATCGTTAACAAAGGTGACATTGGTATCGTAGGTGCTTCAGGTACTGGTATCCAAGAGGTCACTACAATTGTTGACCGTGAAGGTAAAGGTGTAACTAACGCAATCGGTACAGGCGGCCGTGACTTATCAACAGAAGTCGGCGCAATCACAATGATGGACAGTATCAAAGCGTTAGCACAAGATCCAGCTGTTAAAGTCATTACAGTTGTTTCAAAACCACCAGCTAAAGAAGTAGAAGAAAAAGTATTGAACTTGCTTCGTAATATCGACAAACCAGTTGTGACATTATTCTTAGGTCACAAACCAGAATACACTGAAGCAAACATTTACCATGCATATACGTTAGAAGAAGCTGCACGCGTATCAGTTCAACTTTCTAATGGTGAAAAACCTGAATTCAAACCAGCAACAAAAGAAATCAAAGCAACATTGAAAGATGGCCAAGACGGCATCAAAGGTTACTACTCAGGTGGTACATTAGCAAGTGAAGCAGCAATGCTTGTAAAAGATGCGTTCGACGGCTTAAAAGATGAAACTACAGAAGGTTTCACTTACAAAGCTGGCAACCATGAAATCATTGACTTAGGTGATGACATGTATACACAAGGTCGTCCTCACCCAATGATCGACCCAGGTAAACGTATCGAAAAATTACAAGAAGCTGCAAATGATGAAAATACTGCAGTAATCATGTTAGATAACGTAATCGGTTACGGCAGCCATGATGATATGGCAGGTCAATTAGCACCAGCTATCGAAGATATCATCAGCGAAGCAAAAGCGAATGGTCGTGACATTGCTGTATTAGCAACTGTTGTTGGTACAGAACACGATCCACAAAACTATGAACAACAAATCAAAACATTAGAAGAAGCAGGTGCACAAATCTGCGAAACAAACGATCAAATGGTACGTTCAGCAATCGAATTAACAGGTCATAAAGCTGAACAACCAGAATTGAAAGAAGAGTCATTCGACGCAACTTCAGTTGACTTATCTGTAGACGATAAGATTCTTCAATTAATCAACACAACTCCAAGCGTTATCAACGTTGGACTAAAAAGCTTTGCGACTGCAATTGATGAAAGCGGCGCAGACGTTGTGCAATTCAACTGGAGACCAGTTGCTGGCGGAGACGAAAAACTAATGAAAGTATTACAATTCTTAAACAACTATGAAGGAGAGTCTGTATAATGGGTTACCAAACAATTGATGAAGCAAACCAAGCTGTCATAGATAAAATGATCGCAGCAGCACCATTCCTAGTTGACGTGGTACCTGCGAAAGATAAAATTCCTGAATTGAAAGAGCATGTTTTACTACATGCGGGTCCACCGATTAAATATGAAAACATGACTGATCCAATGAAAGGTGCATGTATCGGTGCGATCTTATTCGAAGAATGGGCAAATGATGAAGATGCAGCACGTGAATTATTAGAAAACGATAAAATCGAATTCATTCCTTGTCATCACGTGAATGCAGTAGGACCAATGGGCGGTATCACTTCAATGAACATGCCTGTATTGGTTGTTGAAAACAGAGAAAGCGGCAACGAAGCTTATTGCCAAATGAACGAAGGTATCGGCGCAGTATTACGTTTCGGTGCTTACAATGAAACAGTTGTTAACCGTCTACACTGGATGAAAGACGTATTAGGTCCAGTATTAGGTAAAGCTGTTCGTCAAATGGAAGACGGCTTAAACGTTAACGTTTTAATTGCGAAAGCAATCGCAATGGGAGACGAATTCCACCAACGTAACATTGCAGCTTCACTTGCATTCTTAAAAGAAGTTGCGCCAATCATCTCTGAATTAGAAGATGTTGAACCAGAAAAACGTACAGAAGTTATTCAGTTCTTAGCAGACACTGACCAATTCTTCTTAAACGTTGCCATGGCAACAGGTAAAGCAATGATGGACGCAGCTCGTGAAATTCAACACGGTACAATCGTTACAGCAATGTGCCGTAACGGTGAAAACTTCGGTATCCGTATCGCTGGTATGGGTGACGAATGGTTCACAGCACCTGTAAATACACCACAAGGTTTATATTTCACAGGTTATTCATCAGACGATGCTAACCCTGATATCGGTGACTCAGCAATCACTGAAACAATCGGTGTCGGCGGTATGGCAATGATCGCAGCACCTGCAGTTACACGTTTCGTAGGTAGCGGCGGCTTTGCAGATGCCTTAGCAACTTCAGACGAAATGACTGAAATTTGTATTGGTGAGAACCCTAACTTCTCTATCCCGACTTGGGACTTTAAAGGTGCTTGCTTAGGTATCGATGCACGCTTAGTAGTTGAAAAAGGTATTACACCAGTGATCAACACAGGTATTGCACACAAAATTGCCGGCTTCGGTCAAATTGGTGCAGGTACAGTGCATCCACCAATCGAATGCTTCGAAAAAGCAATCACAGCTTATGCTGAAAAATTAGGATTTAATGGATGATTCTCACAGCACAAGCCATTGGCGCAAGTGCAAGCAGAATCTTGAATCATACAACAGAACTTAAAGTACACAGTTGCTTTAATAAAGGTTTTAATGTGGTGGATAAAGATGACAATCTCATCTTTATCGGTACCACTGAAAATGGGATGTTCCCATTTGGCGTTGTAGTTGATGCATACACTAGAGATCGATTACTACAATCGATTCAGGTGGGTCAAACGTTAAAAGCACATCCACGTGCTTTAGCGTTTGATCGCAATCTACAACTAAATATCAATGTGAATGTATTTAAAGCGAGTCAAAATTTTGAAGCCATTCATTTGAATCAATTAAAGGAGAGTATCCAAGCATTTGATTTTTGTGAATATGCTGACGGTGACTTTAATCCTGCTAAAATGCAATCGATTTATGATGCATTGTCAAACCCACATGGAGATGCGAAGACTGAATTACGCTATTTAATAGGTCGAGGACAAGGTTTGACGCCATCAGGCGATGATATGTTAGTCGGGATGTTGTTTGTTCACTTTATTAGACCGTTTATTCAGCCGCAGCATTTAACAGAAATTGAACAGCTGGTGGATGAACCTTTAACGACATTGGTCAGCCAAACCTTTTTAAAGTATGCCGTTAAACGTATTTTTAGTTCTAAATTAACTGATTTGATGGAAGACGCCTCTAAGTCGACGTTAGAAAAACTTCTCCAAGTAGGCTCATCATCAGGTAAAGACACACTTTATGGTATGTCTATAGCTTTATTGAAGGAGTGAAAGAAGAATGGGTAAATATGTTGTTTTAGCACTTGGCGGTAACGCAATTTTACAACCTGGCCAAGAAACAACGTTTGAAAATCAATATAACAACGTAAAAAATGCGGCAAGCAAAATGGCCGACATTAAAGAAAGTGGGCACAAAATTGTTGTGACACACGGTAACGGACCGCAAGTAGGTAACATCATCGTTCAAAACGAAGCGGCTAAAGACCAAGTTTCTCCAATGCCGATTGATGTATGTAACGCTGAATCTCAAGGTTTCATCGGTTATATGATGGAAAGTGCACTGAAAAACGATTTATACCAACGCGGTATCGATTCAAATGTTGTGTCATTTTTAACAATGGTTGAAGTCAGCAAAGATGATCCAGCTTTCGATAATCCAACGAAACCAATCGGTGTGTTCTTCTCAGAAGAAGAAGCAAAACGCATGGAAAAAGAACAAGGTTTCACTATGATTGAAGATGCTGGCCGTGGCTATCGTCGTGTTGTACCTTCACCAGAACCAATGGTGATCAACGGTGTAGACGCGATTAAACGCTTAATGACAGACACAGTTGTCATTTCATCTGGCGGTGGCGGTATTCCTGTATATCGTGACGATGACGGCAAAATTCATGGCTTAGAAGCGGTTATTGATAAAGACCGTTCAGGCTTGAAATTAGCTGAACAAGTGAACGCTGATACGTTCATTATGTTAACTGACGTACCGAATGTTTATATCAACTACGGTAAAGAAAATGAAGCGAAATTAGAAAACATCTCAGTTGAGGAAGCGGAACAATATGTTGCGGAAGGTCAATTCCCAGCAGGCAGTATGTTACCGAAAATCCAAGCTGCGATTGAATTCGCGAAAACAGGTAAAGAAGCGATTATCTGTTCATTAGCAGACGCTGTCGATGCTTTAGAAGGTAAAGCAGGTACACGTATCACTTTAAATAAATAAGTGACGTGATGCATAGTAAGGTATGTTAATCTTCTATACCTGTACTTGCATTGATGAAACGAAAGACATAGAATAAAGTTAATTCAATGAGGTGGGGAGATTAGGTTCTGTCCTACCTCTCTCTTTATTTTCAAATAAACTTAAATAAATGAAGAAAGGGTGAGCATATGGTACAGGATGAGCGCTTCCAAAAACATAGATTGCGCGATTCGTGGTTGATTGTTCTTGCGATGGTCTTTGTCGCATCAACATTACGTGCACCGTTAACAGCAGTTGGTCCGGTTATTGATCAAATTAAAGATGCGTTATCAATCAATAACAGTGTGGCAGGTATTTTAACGACGATCCCGCTGTTGATTTTTGGTATTGTATCACCGTTTGTATCTAAAGTATCCTCTCGTCTGACGATGTCTAAGACGGTGTTCTTATCTACGATTTTAGTCATTATTGCTTTAATCGTACGTGTCTCTGGCGGATTCCCGATTTTCATCCTTGGTACAGTGTTGCTAGGTATTGGTATTGCCTTTGGTAACGTCGTGCTGCCAAGTTATGTAAAATGGAAATTCCCGCTTCAAATCGGTCTAATGACAGGCTTATACAGTGGTACAATGAACTTCACTGCAGGTTTAGGCGGCGGCTTAAGTTATCCGTTATCTGAAGCGGGTACATATCGTCTATCGTTAGGTTTCTGGTTAGTATTTGCGATTATTGCGATTATATTATGGGTTCCGCAAATGCTTTCAGGTACGAAACAAGAGAAAGCCATGCTTGAACAAGCAGCTAAAGAAGAGAAAAAGTTATTTAAAATCAGTCGTTCTAAACTCGCATGGACAGTCGCATTCATGATGGGCTTCCAATCTATGATTTTCTATACAGTTGTCGCATGGGTACCGTCTATCTTAGTAGATAGAGGTGTAGATGCTTCAACAGCAGGCTACTTATTGATGCTGAACCAATTCGCACAAGTACCGATGACGTTTATTTTCCCTATTTTAGCGTCACGTATGAAGAACCAAAAACTATTAGTGACTATCGTTTCCGCATTCTTTATTATCGGATTCGCACTGTTCTTCTCACAATCATTTACGCTATTAATTATCGGTATGATTTTAGCCGGCTTTGGTATGGGTTCTGGATTTAGTTTATGTATGACATTCTTCTCAATCCGTGCACGTACAAGTGATGGCAGTATCGCATTATCTGGCTTCGGTCAATCCATCGGTTACTTCATCGCCGCAATCGGACCATTCTTAATTGGTTTACTACACGATGTGACTGGTGGATGGATTTCTGGAATTATTTCACTCGTTGCGATGGGTGTCTTATTCTATGTATTTGGATTGCTTTCTTCACACGGTGAAGTAGAAGATGAATTAGCATAGTTACTTTAAGCATGACAGTAAATAGACTTACGCTGTCATGCTTTTTTAATGGAAATTTAGAGATACATTCATAGCCCTTTTGAGAATGGTCTCATATAATGGAAGTAAGTCGAAATAAAGGGAGAAATCAATGGAAAATTTTAATGAGTATTTAAATAAAATCGAGGATCCAAAACAAAAGGAAATTTTAACAACTGTTTTTAACTGGGTAGATGAAACGTTTCCTGAGTTAGAAAAAGCCATTAAGTGGAATCAACCTATGTATACACATCATGGTACCTATATTATCGGATTCAGTCGTGCAAAGGCACATTTCTCTATAAATCCTGAAGCTGCAGGAATGAAGCCGTTTATAGACCGTTTTGACGCAAATGGCTATACGTATACTGAAAACTTATTCCGTATTAAATGGACGCAAGATATAGACTATGACTTATTAAAGGATATGATTCAATTCAACTTAGAGGATAAAGCAGACATTACGTCTTTTTGGCGTCATTATAAATAAAGTCAGTAGGTGTTTATATGGATGATAAGACAATTGAAATGTTGAAAACACATGCAATGTACTTATTAGGGCTAGAATTAAAAGTGTTTGATAATCGTCATATTAATCAAATTGTAAATGAAATTAAAACGCCGTTTATGAATTACGAAAGTAAACAATTACGTAAGTCTTTAAAGACTTACATTAATGAGATGAGCAGTCAGCACATTTACTTTTATACCAATGCGTTTAATGTCCATTATTATTTCTTCAAGTATCGTAAACAAAAACAATTTATTATGATCGGTCCTTTCTTAAATGAACGACCGACTGAAAAACAGAGTCATGAAATGCTGCAAGAAGCGGGCATTAAAATATCAAAGATGGCTATTTTGAAACAATATTTATTGAGCATTCCGGTTTGTAATCGTAGAGACGCATTGAAAATGACACGATTAGCCGTACGTTTTATTAAAAATCGAGATGTGAACTATGAAGTCATTCCATTTACATTAAAGATGCATACAACAGAACTAGGTTATACAGCGACACAAGAACAATATGAATTCACATTGAATGAATTAGAAGAAAGATATAAAGTTGAGAATCAATTAATCACTGCGATGGAAAATGGTGATAAAGAAACAGTATTTAATTGTCTGATAAAATTAATGAGCAGTGTGGCTGGTATGAAACGTTCAAATGATTACGCTTTAAACGCAAAATATAAAGCTTATATTTTAAATACATTCGGACGTAAAGCAATCGAAAAAGCAGGCGCAAACTTGTTGCTAGTCGATCAGATTTCTAAAAAATATGCTGCTGAAATAGATGAAGTAGTTAATTTGCAGGAACTCAGTGATGTGATGCATGCGTTAACTATGGAATACACCGATATTGCTCAAAAAGTGAAACAGTACGAACATACACCAAAAGTTAATAAAATTCTGCAGTATATCGATTTACATTTAGATCATCCACTCACGCTTCAATATTTAGCAGAGATGGTTGATTTATCTCCTTCTTATTTATCTAGAATCTTTAGCGAGGAATTAGGCATTACCTTATCACAATACATCATTAAAGCTCGCATTAAAGTTGGGCGGGACTTGTTAGTGCGAACCAATATGTCTGTCTCTGACATTGCAGTTTATGTCGGGTTTAAAAATCAAAGTTATTTTACTCAAAGATTTAAAGAAGTATATCACATGTCTCCATTAAAGTATCGAAAAATGAAAAAACATACAAAATGATGAAACCGTTTACAATCGCTACACCATTATTGTATCTAAATTCATAAACATAAACAATTTTTCATAGTATCAATTTGTCAGAAATCTCGAAAAAAACGCAAATAAGGTAAAAATTTGTATAAAAACGTAAAAAAAATGATAAAAACAGCGGATATTCCAAGAGTAAAAAGTAAAATAGTAACGTAAAATTTCATATCATTTTTCGCCGAAAATTCATTGTTCGTGTAGATAAATATTACAAAGAAACGCTTTTATATCAAGGGTTTAACTTGATTGATAAAGGCGTTTTTTTATTTGCATTTTTTGCATAAAAAGAGGTCTGAAATCTGATGGAAAATTGACCATTCTTAAAAAAACTTTTACTTTAGTGGTGAGCTAGCTAGTTAAAAAAAGTATTTTTAAGGGAGGATTAAACAATGCATAAATATACAATATTGGAACAGTTGCATAACAATTACCTGGTCGCAGTTGTTAGAGGCAAATCACAAGAAGATGCACAAAATATGATTGATCAAATTATAGAGGGCGGAATCAAAAATATTGAAGTAACATTTACAACACCAGGTGCAGAACATGTGATTCAACATTTACAACAACATGCTGATGACACAGTTGTGATTGGTGCTGGCACTGTACTCGATGCGCATACTGCGCGTATCGCAATCTTAAACGGCGCTAAATATATCGTCAGTCCAAATTTTGATGGAGACATTGCACAGTTATGTAACTTGTATTCAATTCCGTATCTTCCTGGTTGCGGGTCGGTCACAGAAATTACAGATGCATTGAAATCAGGTGTAGATTTAGTCAAAGTCTTTCCAGGTGATGTGCTTGGTTCAGATTTTATCAATGCAGTTCACGGACCTATTCCAAATGTCGAAATGATGCCTTCAGGTGGTGTATCCATTGATAATATGGACGAATGGTATAAAAAAGGTGCATTTGCAATCGGTATTGGCGGCGGATTAACAAAAGGTGCGAAAGACGGCAGTGATAACATCATTTATCAGAACACGAAGAAATTTGTAGAACGCTTCGAACGTATTCGAGGTGATAAGTCATGAATTTTATCACACTAGGTGAAATCATGATGCGTTTAACACCTCCAAACCATCAAACGATTACAGAAACCACATCGTTTGATGCGGTCTATGGCGGTGCAGAAACGAATGTAGCTGTCGGGTTAGCTGGATTCGGCGTATCAACACAAGTGATAACGGGATTACCTCAAAATGAGCTTGGGCAAGCTGTATTAAGAACTTTAAGAAAGTACGGTGTCGGGACAGATCATATCGTACAAGCTGATGGCAGATTAGGTGTGTATTACTTAGAAAAAGGATTTGCTTATCGACCTTCTAAAGTAGTGTATGATCGTGCGAATTCAGTATTTTCACAGTTGGATACAACGTCAATTGATTTTGAAGCAGCTTTTAAAAATCAACAGTGGTTCCACTTTACAGGTATTACACCTGCATTGAATGAACAGTTGTTTAAGGTTACGTTACAAGCCGCAAAAGCCGCAAAATCACAAGGCTTATTTGTAAGTTGTGATTTAAACTTCCGCGCAGCATTATGGTCTTTTGAAACAGCACGTGAGGCGATGTCTGAGTTGTTACCTTATGTTGATTTAATCTTTGGTTATGAACCGTTGTCATTGCCTGATGAAGATGGCACAGATAAAAAAGACGGCTTAGATAGATTAGCTTCAATTGAAACTTTAAAACCATTCTTAGCAGAAATACACGAACGCTATGACATTGAATACATTGCTTTTACACAAAGAAAAAATTTTACGAACTCAAGAAACTGCTTACAAGGCTTTATCTCACATAGAAACCATTTAGAACAGACAGCACAATTTGATTCAGATATTTTAGACCGCGTCGGTACTGGTGACGCATTCAGCACAGGGATTATTTATGGATTAATGGAAAATTGGGATTTGAGAACGACAGTTCAATTTGCGATTAACAATATGTTGTATAAGCACGCCATCCATGGTGATTATCATACAGCGGATGTTGAAACAATTTTCCAAATTACAGATTCAGCGGATATTAAACGCTAGAAAAGAGGTCATGCTATGGAAACGATGACAAAACGACAAGAGGAAAAAGTTGAAACATTTAAAGCGATAGAAAAGCCGAAATTGCCGCTCAAAGAGAAAATTGCTTATGGATTTGGTGACTTAGGTAACGGAATGATGTTTGACTTAGGTCAAATTTACTTACTTAAATTTTACACAGATATTTTAGGGATTTCTGCAGCATACGCGGGATTAGTATTCTTAGTTTCAAAGATTTTTGATGCCTTTGTAGATACAGGTGTGGGATCATATGTAGATTCACGTAAAAATGTTGGGCCGCGAGGCAAATTCAGACCCTTTATTTTATTCGGTACAGTACCTTTAGCCATTATGACTGTAATGACCTTTATCACCCCGAATTTTGACTATACCGGAAAAGTGATATGGGCATTCGCCACTTACATGATATTCAGTATGGCCTATTCGATTGTAAACATTCCGTATGGTTCAGTTTCTGCATCTATGACAGTTAATGCAGAAGATCGTACACAACTTTCAGTATATAGAAACATGGGTTCACAACTTGCTGTAATTATTACTGGAATCGTTGTTTTACCTATGGTAAGCCAATTCCCTAATCAAGCCATTGGATTCCCAATTGTTGTGGGTGTACTTGCGGCAATCGGTGTGATTTTCCACATCATCTGTTACAAAGGTGTTAAAGAACGTTTTACAGTAGAACAACCTGATACAAAAGGACAAAGTAGAATCGCATTTAAAAACTTATTGAAAAATGGACCATTCGCAGTCCTTGCTTTCTATACACTATTAACAATCACAGCCTTGTTTTTAAAACAAGCAGCACAACTGTATTATTTCCAATATGTACTGGGTGAAGTGAATTTAGTTGGAATAGTCAGCATATTGAACTTTGTTGCTTTGATTCCAGCACTCTATTTAACAACAATCTTAAGTAAGAAGTTTGGTAAAAAAACCACTGCCATTATCGGGGTTGTCGGCTTTATCGTATGTGAAGTTCTAAACTATGCCTTCTTCGGTCACAACGTGGTGACATTCTTAATCGTCGGTACATTGAGTATGTTCTTCTTAGTTATTCCAAATACAGTAACATGGGCATTTATCGCAGACGTTGTTGAGTATGGTCAGTGGAAATCAGGTGTGCGTACAGAAGGTATTATTTATTCAAGTTACAGCTTTACACGTAAAGTATCACAAGCATTAGCAGGCTTTATCCCAGGTGTAGCGTTAACAATCATCGGTTATCAACCAAACGTTGCGCAATCAGCTGGCACATTACAAGGCTTAGCACTTCTATATTTCTTAGTACCTGCAGTGATCTGTTTAATTGCGGTACTTGTCTTCGGAATATTCTATAAATTAACAGATAAACGACATAAACAAATTGTACAAGAATTAGCGTTAAGAGAAGAAATTTAAAAGGAGCGTTTAACTATGGCATTTATCAACGAAACTTTTATGTTAAATAATGATAAAGCAGTACAACTTTATAAAGATTACGCAAAAGATATGCCGATCTATGACTATCATTGTCATTTAGACCCTAAACAAATCAGTGAGGATCATCACTTTGATAACATTACAGATTTATGGTTGAGCGGCGATCATTATAAATGGAGAGTCATGCGTGCTCAAGGTATCGAAGAACGTTACATCACTGGAGATGCGGACAAAAAAGAAAAGTTTGTCAAATGGGCACAAGCACTTCAAAACGCAGTCGGCAACCCAGTGTATCACTGGTCACAATTAGAACTTGCGATGTACTTCGGTGTCTATGATTTATTAACTGAAGATAACGCAGAAGAAATTTATGAGCGTGTGAATCAATATCTGAAAGACAATCATGTGACAACGCAATCTTTAATTAAAGAATCAAAAGTTAATTTGATTTGTACGACAGATAATCCAACAGATGATTTACATTATCATGATGAAATTAAAGCCCAATCTGATTTCAAAACAGCGGTTTTACCAGCATTTAGACCTGATGCAGCATTTAAAATCGGTTCACAAGATTTCTTAGATTTTGTTGAAAAACTAGCTGAGATTACTCAACCGATTCAAAGTGTTGAAAGCTTCATTGACAGTTTGAAACAACGTATCGATTACTTCCACAGCAAAGGCGGCAGATTAGCTGACCATGGTTTGGAACGAATTGATTATGAAGATTTCACATCAGAAGAAATCACGGACATCTTCAGAAAAGCATTAAGCAAAGAAACGGTTTCTGATTTTGAAAAAGCACAATTTATCACATTCGTCTTAAATGAGTTAAGCAAAGCATACGCTGACAAAGGATGGACAATGCAAATTCACTTCGGTGCGATCAGAAATAACAATACGAGAGCATTTGAAAAGCTAGGTCCAGACACAGGTTTTGATTCAATTAACGATCAAACGAACTTAGCGTATAACTTGAACCATTTACTAGATATGATGGAACGTGAAGATCACTTACCAAAAACGATTCTTTACAACTTGAACCCAAATTATAACGACGTTGTAGGTTCAACAATTGCGAACTTCCAAACAGAGCCAGGTATTGCGAGTAAAATCCAACACGGTGCTGGCTGGTGGTTCAACGATACAAAACGCGGCATGTTGAGACAAATGTCATCACTAGCTGATCAAGGTATGTTGATGCACTTTGTAGGTATGTTGACAGACTCAAGAAGCTTTATCTCATACGCACGACATGAATACTTCCGTCGTATTCTATGCACATATATCGGAGAGATGGTTGAAAATGGTGAAATTCCAGATGAACCCGCATTATTAGAAAAATTAATTAAAGGCATTTGTTACAACAATGCTTATCATTACTTTGGATTAATTAAGGAGGAGAATAATCAATGAAGATGACATTTCGTTGGTATGGTAAAGAAGATCCAATTAGTTTAGAGTACATTCGTCAAATTCCTGGTATGGAAGGAATTGTCAGCGCAATTTATGATGTACCTGTTGGTGAAGTTTGGCCATTAGATAAAATCGAAGCACTAAAGAAAGAGATAGAAGATGCTGGTTTAGAGTTATCTGTGATTGAAAGTGTACCAGTACATGAAGATATTAAGTTAGGACGTCCTACACGTGACAAGTATATTGAAAACTACCAACAAACATTACGTAATTTAAGAAAAGCAGGAATTAAAGTTGTGTGCTATAATTTTATGCCAGTGTTTGATTGGACGCGTTCAGACTTAGAATATCGTTTAGACGATGGTTCAACTGCTTTAATCTATAACGAAGACCATATCAAAAAGATGGATCCATTAAGCGGGGAACTTGCATTACCTGGTTGGGATTCAAGTTATACGAAAGATGATTTAGCAGATTTATTTAAAGCTTATGAATCTGTTGATGAAGAAAAGCTATGGGAAAACTTGTCTTACTTTATTAATAAAATTATCCCTGTAGCTGAAGAGGAAGATATTTTAATGGCGATTCATCCGGATGATCCACCATGGAATATTTTCGGCTTACCACGAATCATCACAAATAAAGAAAACTTAGAACGCTTCATTAATCTATATGATTCAAAATCAAACGGTTTAACAATGTGTTCAGGTTCATTAGGCTGTGATAAAAACAATGATTTCCCTGAAATGTTACGTTACTTTGGTAAAAAAGACCGCGTACACTTCGTGCATGCGCGTAATATCAAACATACAGGTACACACTCATTTGAAGAATCTGCACACCCATCAGAAAAAGGTTCATTAGATATGTATGAAATTGTTAAAGCCATGCATGATTTCGGTTATGAAGGGCCGGTACGTCCAGACCATGGTCGTATGATCTGGGGCGAAACAGGTAAACCAGGTTACGGTTTATATGACAGAGCACTAGGTGCGACATATTTAATCGGACTTTATGAAGCAGTAAGCAAAGGTAAGGAGTGAGCATATGATTCCATACGAAATTGATTTAAACAATAAAACAGTAGTAGTGACTGGTGGTAATGGTGTCATCGGTTCAGCGATGTCGAAATCATTAGCTCAAGTCGGTGCTAATATTGCGATTATTGGGTTGAATGATGAGACAGGTGCACAAGTTGTACGTGAGATTGAAGAAGCGGGCGGTAAAGCACTTTTCATTTCAGCAAGCGTTACAGATAAAGCACAGATGGAACAAGCAAAAACAAAAATCCATGAAGCATTTGGCAAAGTGGATGTGTTAATTAACGGTGCAGGCGGTAACCATCCTAAAGGTACGACGGATGATGAACATTTTGATAAAGATAATAAAGATCAAATGCAGACATTCTTTGAATTGGATGAAGCAAGTGTTGGTTTTGTGTTCGACTTGAACTTCTTAGGTACGTTCATTCCATCACAAGTCTTTGCGCAAGACATGATTGATAACAAAGAAGCAACAATCATCAACATTTCATCAATGAACGCATTTACACCATTAACTAAGATTCCAGCATACAGTGGAGCAAAAGCAGCTGTCAGCAACTTCACGCAATGGTTAAGTGTTTACCTTGCTGATACAGGCGTACGTGTTAATGCGATTGCGCCAGGGTTCTTAGTGACATCTCAAAATGAAAAGTTATTAATTAAAGAAGATGGCAGTTATTCAGCACGTGCAGAAAAAATCTTGAATGCGACACCTTTACATCGTTTTGGTAAACCAGAAGAATTAATCGGTGCATTATTCTTCTTAGTCGATTACCGTTCATCAAGCTTTGTGGACGGCGTAGTATTACCAGTTGATGGCGGGTTCAATGCATATTCAGGCGTATAATAAATGAAGGAGAGAATGATATGTTATATCCAATTACAACAGAAACAAGAAATATTATTGATTTAAATGGCACTTGGAAATTCCGATTAGAACATGCGAATGAAAAGTTAGATGCGACACAACCATTAGATACTGATTTAGTGATGAGTGTCCCAGGTTCATATAACGAGCAAGGTGCGATTAGTGAGATTCGTAACCATGTGGGTACTGTCTTTTACGAAAGAGACTTTATCGTACCAAAAGCATTACGTGACGAGCGTTTAGTTTTACGTTTCGGATCAGCTACACATGAAGCGGTTGTATATATTGATGGTGAAGAAGTTGTATCTCATAAAGGTGGTTTCTTACCATTTGAAGTAGATATTACAGATAAAGTTGGCGCAGGCAGCCACCGTTTAACTGTGTCAGTAAACAACATTTTAGATCACTCAACACTACCTGTAGGTAACTATGAAGAGTTTACAGATGAAGATGGCAACTTAATCAGAAAGAACACACCAAACTTCGACTTCTTTAACTATTCTGGCTTACACCGTCCGGTTAAAATCTACACAACACCACATAAATATGTAGAAGATATTACAGTGGTACCTAAGGTTGAAGGTGACAATGCGACAGTTCGTTATGAAACTGAGGTTGTCGGTGATGTGGAAGAGATACGTGTTGAATTATTAGATGAAGAAGGTACAATCGTAGGTTCAGCAACAGGTGCACAAGGTGACATCAAAGTAGAAAACCCACGTCTATGGGAACCGTTAAACGCATATTTATATAACTTAAAAGTAACGTTATTTGACAATGGTGAAGTAGTTGATACGTATACAGAACGTGTAGGTATCCGCTCTGTTGAAGTGAAAGATGGTCAATTCTTAATCAACAACAAACCATTCTACTTCAAAGGATTCGGTAAACACGAAGATACACCTATCAATGGTAGAGGCTATAATGAAAACGCAAATGTTATGGACTTGAACTTAATGAAGTGGATCAATGCGAACTCATTCAGAACAGCGCACTATCCTTATTCAGAAGAAATGATGCGTCTTGCGGATGAACAAGGTATTGTAGTAATTGATGAAACTACTGCAGTAGGGGTTCACTTGAACTTCTTAGTACATTTAGGTAAATCAAATAATCCTATTGATACATGGAAAGACATTAAAACAAAAGAAGCGCATGAACAAGTGATTCGTGAATTAATCGCACGTGATAAAAACCATGCATGTGTTGTAATGTGGTCTATCGCTAACGAACCAGAATCAGATGCTAAAGGTGCGAAAGAATACTTCGAACCGCTTGTACAACTGGCAAGAGACCTAGACCCACAAGATCGTCCAATGACAATCGTAACAATCATGTTCTCACAACCTGATAACTGTCAAGTTCAAGATTTAGTCGATGTACTTTGCTTGAACAGATATTATGGTTGGTATGTAGACCAAGGCGATTTAAGAGCAGCGAAAGCATCATTGAAGAAAGAAATGGATGGCTGGTCTAAAGTACAACCGAATAAGCCAATTATGTTTACAGAATACGGTGCAGATACTGTAGCTGGATTACACGCAATCGATGACATTATGTTCACAGAAGAATACCAAGTGAAATATTACGAAGCTAACCATGAAATCGTAGACCAATATCCACAGTTTATCGGGGAACAAACTTGGAACTTCGCTGACTTCGAAACAAGTACAGGCCATATTCGTGTCCAAGGTAACCGTAAAGGTATCTTCACAAGAGATCGTAAACCAAAATCTGTAGCGTTCTACTTCAAAGAGCGTTGGGCAAATATTCCAGATTTCTACTATAAAACAAAGTAAGCCAATGATTGAAACTCACTGAACATTAAAATATTAAATAATAATTACTCCCAAAATCCAATATGTAAGTATATAAACAAAGCCTACTATATAAAAACAGCGCAGCCTCCCAGGGTTGCGCTGTTTGTTTCTGTTGATTAATTCAATTGTTTATTTCGCTTATCTTTGAAGTATAAGAGTGTTTCTATAATAAAAACGATAATGAGTGAGAAGCCGAATAAAGGCATTAAAACTCCTAAGATAATCAAAGTGATTATAAGTGAAATAGACATCGGCTTTTTCACACGTCTTGGTAGCATTTCAGCTTGTTTCATGTGTTTTAAGCGTCTAAACCAAGACATGAAACCAAAGATGATTCCGCCTAAAAAGGCGATACATACGAGTAAGTTAATGATTTTGTTAGCCATACCGAAGAGGTGGCCTTCGTGAAGCGGAATACCCCAAGTTAACCATTTCGCTAGGATACCGTAATCTTGATAATCCACTTTGCCTAATTGTTTACCAGTATATTGATCCATATAACGTGTGGTTTCTTTTTCAGGTGCGACATCAAAGCCGGTTACACCACTATTGCTGGCTTTAGATAGCGTAAAGGAACCATCAGGACTGGTTGGATAAACAATCGCAAAAGGACGTGTTAAACCTTGCTTTTCAGCGTTGTGAATCACTTTATCCAAAGATAATTGACCGGGAATGTTTGTCATCGGCATCGCCATACCACCGTGATGCCCGCCACCTTCTGATTGTGGTGCTGCTTTTTGTCTTAAAGCCCATGGAATTTCATTGGCTTCTGATTTAGGTGGATTTGCGACGAGTTGAGTTTGTCCTAATTGTGGGTACGCAGTAGAAATCTGATTGATTTTAGCACCCATGAAGCCAGACCAAGGTAAGCCTGTAAAGACTAAGATTAACATCGGAATAGCGATTATTAATCCGACAATCGCATGCCATTTTTGGAATTTGAGTACTTTGTTGTTAGATTTTAATAACTTTTTACGTACTAACATATAAATACCAGATAATATCATAAAAACAGTCCAACATGCGGTTAATTCAACTAAGTAGTTAATCGCAGTATTTTCGGTCGAAAGGGAACTATGTATACTTCTGACCATATTGGAATAGGTGTATTTCGCATTTTGTTGATCGACAATTTGGTTATGATTGTCTAGAAAAATATAGTAAGAATTACCTTCCATATCACCAATTGTGATGCGGTTATTGTAAGGTGACTCCATCACACTGACTTTATTGATAGTGTAACCAGGATGTTCTTTTTCGATTTGTTTAATCGCATCGGTCATAGATTGTTGTTTTGTATGTTCGCTTTGACCATAGAATTCGTGCTTATACAATTGATTTTCAACTTCAGGGAAGAAAAGATAAGCAATACCTGACAAAGTCAAAGTAATTAATAAAGGCGTAATAAAGACCGCAGCGTAAAAGTGTAATCGCTGCATAGGATTAAATGTGTTGGGTTTCATAATTTACCTATTTATCTATATAAAATATAATGATTTCGCTTTATATAAAAGCTACATTATATTATTACAGATTTTTAAATAGATGAAAGGACAAATGTTTGTCATATTTTGAAAATTGTATGACGGAAGTGTGAAAATTATTGGTTTTTAATAAAAAGAATGAGAATTAAGTAGCATTGTTATTCATAAAAATTAAAATTGTTTAAAGTAGTCAAAAGGTCGTGTGAAAATTGGAATTTTTGCCAATGTTCGCCTTTTTTATGTTCGGTAAGCTTAAATTGAAAGTAATTTTAAAGGAGCGATCATTATGAATAACAACAAAGCAAATCAAGTTAGTAATCGATATTGGATAAAACTTGTTGCAGTCTTTACATTAGGTTGGTTAGTTATTTATGCAGCACGCACAATATTAAATCCGATTATGGGTAATATTAAAGCTGAATTTACCTTAGATAATGCTCAATTAGGATTAATAATGAGTTTGTTCTTTATTGGTTATACCGTTACACAAATTCCTTCAGGTATCATGGGGGATAAAATAGGTCGAAAGAAAATATTAGTACCTAGTTTTTTAGTTTTTGGTATCTTTATGGTTATTACAGGTTTGATGCCTAGCTATTTCTTATTTGTTATCGCATGGGTGATTGTAGGTTTAGCACAAGGTATGTTCTATGGTCCACAATATGCACTTTCGTCAGAAGCTATACCAGAAAAAAATATCACTTTAGGCAGTGCTTTAATTATTAGTGGTATGGCTTTTGGAACATCAATCGGTTATTTTATCTCGAGTATTTCAGTTTCTGAGATGGGAATGAGCTGGAGAATACCATTTTATATTATGGCAGTACCGATACTTATCATCGCGTTTTTAATGTATCGTATTATTAAAGAACGCCCACGTAAACAAGTGCAGCAAGACGAAAATATAGCGCCATTTAAAATGTCTAGTTTATTTAAAAATCGAAATCTAATTCTAGCTTATATTATTATCTTCTGTTCCATTTATGGATTCTTTATGATTATTACTTGGTTACCGTATTACTTAGAATCAGAAAGAGGTATCAATGGTGCACAGGTAGCTTTTGTTGCATCACTCGTACCTTGGGCAGCTATTCCAGGCTCTTTATTCTTTAGTTGGTTATCAGATAAGTTAGGAAGAAGAAAACCAGTATTAATGATTATGTTACCGTTAGCGTTTATTTTTACAGCATCTATCGTATTTTTCGATAACTTAGTCATTCTATATATTGCATTAATCGGCTATGGAATTGTTGGTAAAATCAGTACAAACCCAGTTTTAATTGCTGTTGTTGCGGATAATGCGCCTAAAAGTGCATTAGGTACATCATTCAGTGTTTATAACTTCATCGGAATGACCGCTTCAATCTTAGCCCCATACATTACAGGCTTCTTAACCGATCTTACAGGTTCAATGGCCATTGGGTTCTATTTAGCAGCGCTATTACTTGTGGTTGGTTTAGTAGCAGCATTGATGCTAAAAGAAAAAGGAAAAGTACAAGCACATTAATAATATAGTAATTATGAATAAAACGATAAATAGAAGTTTATAAACATATTTAAAAATCCCCTCGCTATTCGTAGTAGTGAGGGGATAAGTGCATCCATGTCAGTTTCTTTGTTAACAAATTTTAGCATTGTTCGATGAGACAGTGAAAAAAATGAGCCACCTCTATTTCATTTACGAACATTCCGCAAAGTTTGTTTAGTTACTGTAAATAGGGTTTTTAAAGAAGGAAAGTTTGGTTACGTTAAAGATGAGTAAACTAGATAAACTTAGGAGGCCTATAATGAGAAAAATCGGTATCTTTTTAACAACGTTAGTTGCGGTAGCATTAATTTTTACTGGAATTGAAGACATTGTGAAAGGTGCAGAAGCGCAAGCAGCTAAAGCAGTTACGGGTGAAGTAGTTTCTGATGAATTGGATCCAGACGGTGACGGATGGGCAAATATCGGATTTGAAAATATCAAATTAGATGAACCTTACCAAACTAAGTTAGTTCAATTAACACATCTGAAAGATACAGGTAAAATGTCTACGACTGAATATAATGAAAAAGTTGCTGCATTAATTTCAGAAGCAAGATCAATTGATGCATCTCAATCACAAGAATTACCAGCAGCTGGTGAAGCTGAAATAAATCTTGTATTAGTAATCTTTGGCTTGTGTATTTCATTAATAGGTATGGTAACTGTTATGACTAGTAGAAAACGTAAAAGTGAATAGTTCAGTACTCTGTAATTTTTAAGCAGCTTCGGCTGCTTTTTTCTATTTTCTGTCATTGACATACTTTAATGATAGGCATACAATAATTCTGAAAATTACGAAAACATCAGGTCTTTTGCATCACGAGAGGAGTCTTTTTATGGAACACACAGCGATGGATCATACTTCACCCACACATCCAGGGACTAAGATAGGTCCCAAATATTTTCTTTTTAACTTATTAAATGGGGTTGCGATTGGTATCGTAGCAGGTTTAATCCCGAATGCGATTTTAGGAGAAATCTTAAAAGCGCTTGTCCCATTTAATCCAGCCTTTACACAATTACTACACATTACGACTGCTATTCAATTTGCGGTGCCTTGTTTAATCGGTGCGTTAGTTGCGTATCGTTTTAAATTTACCCCTTTAGGTATCGCGGTAGTTTCAGCAGCTTCCTTTATCGGTAGTGGTGCTGTCGTCTTTAAACATAATGCATGGGTTATCACAGGTATTGGTGACTTAATCAACACTATGTTCGCAGCTGCAATCGCTTCACTTATGATTTTGTTTATTGGTGAACGTTTTGGCAGCTTGAACTTGATTATATTACCAACATTTGTGGCAGTAAGTACAGGTTTCATCGCATTGCATACACTACCTTATGTCAAACTCGTCACAACCGCCATCGGTAATATGGTTAATAGCTTTACTGAATTACAACCGATTCCGATGTGTATTTTGATTTCATTAGTTTATGCATCAATTGTTATTTCGCCAATTTCAACCGCCGCATTATCCATGGCAATCGGTATTGAAGGATTAGCTGCAGGTTCAGCTTCTATCGGTATAGCGGCAGTAGAAGCAGTATTAACAATCGGAACATTGCGCGTTAATCGTTTAGGTGTACCGATGACAATCTTTTTAGGTGGCGTTAAAATGATGTTGCCGAACTTAGTACGTCATCCGATTATTTTCCTACCTATTACTACGACTGCGGCAGTAACCGGCTTTGTGGCAAGTTTAATCGGTATTGGAGGAACGAAAGAATCAGCTGGTTTCGGTATCATCGGTTTAGTTGGACCGATCAATGCGTTCAGATTTTTAGATTACGGGGACTTCTGGATTAAAGCGATACTTTGTGCAGTCGCATTCTTTATCGTTCCATTTATTACTGCGTTTATCGCGCACTTTGTTTATAGTAAAATATTTAAAATTTATGATGAAGAAATCTTTAAATTTATCGATTAATACATTAATGAGACAGTAATCATATGTGTGGTTTCTGTCTCTTTTTTATTGTGATACAAAAGATAGCTTATTTAGAAAGGGTTATAAGATAATTCATTCTACCATTTTAGTGGTTTCTTACTATTATATGTTCTTAAAACCATTATTAAATTCGAGCAGATATTGACTTTAAGTATTTTAAATATTAGAATTATCAGAATATTACAAACATAATTAACAACACAGAAAATGGAGGAGAATATATGGGAGGAACTATGACAAGACCAGGTACCAAGGTGTCGGTGGGTACATTTTTTTATAACGTATTAAACGGGGTCGCATTCGCAATTATCGCAGGACTCGTACCGCATGCGGTATTAGGGGAAATTTTAAAAGCATTATCACCGTACTCTAAATCAGCAGGTGTTCTATTACAAGTAGCAACAGCCATTCAATTTACGGTGCCGATGTTGGTCGGCGCGTTAGTCGCACATCGCTTTAAATTCACACCGCTTGGCATTGCGGTTGTTGCGGCAGCTTCATTTATCGGAAGCGGGGCAGCGCAATTTAAAAATGGTGCATGGGTAATCACAGGTATTGGTGACTTGATCAATACGATGTTAGCAGCTTCAATCGCCTCACTTTTAATTTTATTCATAGGTGAACGCTTCGGAAGCTTGAATTTAATCATTTTACCTACCTTTGTAGCAGTTATTACGGGTTTTATTACATTACATACTTTGCCATACGTAAAATTAGTCACTACAGGTATTGGACATATCATTAATACCTTTACAGAGATGCAGCCAGTGTTAATGTGTATGCTGATTGCGATTGCTTATAGTATGATCATCATTTCACCGATTTCCACAGTAGCAACATCTATGGCTATCGGTATCAGCGGTCTAGCAGCTGGTGCAGCATCAATCGGTATTACAGCAGCAGAAGCAACATTAGTCTTTGGGACAATCACTGTAAACCGTCTCGGTGTTCCTGCCACAATTTTACTAGGCGGTGTTAAGATGATGCTTCCAAATATGGTTAAATATCCTGTGATGTTAGTACCGATTACAGTTACCGCAGCCATTTCAGGTTTTGTGGCAAGTTTCATCGGTATTGGCGGAACAAAAGAGTCTGCAGGTTTCGGTATTATCGGTATGGTCGGACCGATTAATGCCTTTAGATTTATGCATGTTGATGAAGTTTGGTTGAAATTAGTCTTGATTATCACCGCATTCTTTGTCGTTCCATTTACGGTTGCTTATATAGCGCACTTTATTTTCATCAAAATCTTTAAACTTTATGATAAAGAAATCTTTAGATTCCTAGGATAATCGTATTTCTGACAAATAAAATCAGAAATTTAATAAGATTATAATATCGTCTAAACCCTGTTGTACCATTGGATATTAAATTAAACACAATTCGAAGTGTAAAATTATAGCAAAAAAAGTCTTTTACTTAGGCAACAAATGTATTATATTAAAACAATACACATGAAAAGGTTTTCATCTAAATTGTCAGAAAACTTATGAAAATGGCGATAAAAGGCATGATTTCATATTATTAAAATTTCTTATAGAATTTGAGTTGTGATTTTAATACCCAAGTTAATCGATACGGATGGGGCATAAATGTTATAATTAAATTTGTTGGCCGTTTTTAAAACGGTTACAATTTTCAAAAGTATCTTAACAACTGAAGAGATAACAGTGTTAAACATATAAAGACTGCCCGAGCTGAAGCTAAGTTTCAGTTTGTGCAGTCACATTCTTAAACAAAGGAAAGAACGTCTGGATAGATGTTCAGTATTACCTAACACAAAGGGGAGGCAAAACAATGGATTACCAAATTATCAGTGAACAAGCTATCTTAGTTCGCTTTGAACCACAGATTGCACCTGAGACATTCAAGAAAGTCCAACAACTTGTGTTTTATTTGGAACGCCAAGATCATGAAGCGATTAAAGAGATTGTACCGTCTTATCGTGCAGTGATGATTCACTTCGATGATCATAAGATTCATGCGAAAGCATTAATCGAAGACTTGAAGCTTGATACGCTCGATGTAAGTGATATTGAGACGTCAGAAAGCTCCAAAGTGGTACGTATTCCAGTCATTTATGGAGGAAAATACGGACCTGATATTGAAGAAGTCGCTAAGCTTAATGATTTAACAGTTGAAGATGTGATTCAATTACATACAGAACCAACTTATTTAATTTATATGCTAGGATTTATGCCTGGTTTCCCATATCTTGGTGGATTAGATGAGCGTCTGTATACACCAAGAAGGGATGAACCAAGAGTACGTATTGATGCTGGCTCTGTCGGCATTGCGAAAAACCAAACTGGTTTGTATCCGCAAGATTTGCCAGGCGGTTGGCAAATCATCGGACGTACACCTTTAGATGTGTTCGACTTGGACCGTGAACCAATGACACTTTATGAAGCGGGAGATCGTATTGAATTCTATCAAATCTCACAAGATACGTATGATGAGATTATCGCACAGAAAAACGAACCTGATTTTGATATAGAAAGATGGGTGACTGTTCAAGATGAGCATTAGAATTATTAAACCAGGACTATTCTCAACAATTCAAGATATCGGACGTTATGGTTACCAAAAAGAAGGTTTCTCTAGTGCAGGTGCATTAGATAGATATAGTTACCGTTTAGGTACACAATTAATCGGTAATGAAGGTCCAGCAATCGAAGCAACTATTATCGGACCGACATTACAATTCTTAGAAGATAATACTGTAGTTATTACAGGCGCAGAATTTAAAGCAACATTGAATGGTGAGCCGATTTCCCACCAAACGGTTGTACAAGTATATAAAGGTGATGTACTCGCATTAAACGCCGCAATTAAAGGCGCAAGAGGTTATTTACACTTCGGTCATCCGATTGACGTACCTGAAGTTGCAGGAAGTTATGCGACGCATACACGTACTAAAATGGGCGGTTTCCATGGCCGTGCATTAAGAAAAGATGATATGATTCCGGTTCATTATAATAATGATTACCGTCGTCATGTCGGTTATACGAGCAATTTAGATTTAATCCATGAAGGGACAGATGCGATCAGAGTTGTGGAAGGCCCGCAATATGACAGCTTCCCTGATGCTAGCCATGAAGGGTTAGTGTCAGAACCTTTTGAGATTTCTGAACAATCGGATCGTATGGGCTTTCGTTTGAAGGGTGCTTCTATTCCGCCGACTGACAGTGCAGATATTATTTCTGAACCTGTTGCACTCGGCAGTGTACAAGTACCGAATGACGGTAACCCGATTGTATTGATGAATGATAAACAAACAGTCGGCGGTTACACTAAGATTGCGACAGTCTGCCAGTCAGACTTAAGTGTCTTAGCACAAAAACAACCCGGTCAAAAAGTAAACTTTGAGTGGGTAACTGTGGAAGAAGCCATTCAACATTTAGATGATTATAATAAAGGTTTTGAAGCTTCATTAGAAGCAATAGAAAAAGAACCGTTGTTTGACATGAGGGAAATGAGAACAACATCAAAACGTATTAGCGAATTACTAGAGGGGGATGAATAGAAATGAAATTAGAAGAAATCAAAGATTTAATTAACTTAGTTAAAGAGAACAAGGTGAACAAGTTCAAATATAAAGATGAGGCACATGAAATTGAATTAGATTTTTCATCACCGCAACAAACACAACCAGCAACACAAATTCAAAATCAAGCAACATCTAATCCAGCACCAGAAGCGGCTCAAGAACCACAAGCTGATAACCAAGCATCTGGTGAAACAGTGAATGCGCCAATGGTCGGCACATTCTTCTTGCAAGATACAAAAGAATTAACTGAACCGATTGTGAAAGTCGGAGACAAAATTAAAAAAGGCGATGTTATCGGTTATATCGAAGCAATGAAAGTCATGAATGAAGTAACTAGTGAAGTAGAAGGCGAAGTTACAGATATCTTAGTTGATCATGGCACAAATGTAGAATATGACCAAGCACTGATTGAAGTTAAGTAAAGGGGTGAGAAATTATCATGTATCGTTGTTTAATTGCGAATAGAGGAGAAATCGCTGTACGTATTATTCGTGCCTGCCGTGAAGTGGGCGTTGAAACAGTAGCCGTATATGCGAAAGGAGACGAAAAGAGTCTGCATGTCAGTTTAGCAGACCAAGCCATTTGTATTGGCGAAGCGAATCCGCTTGATAGCTATTTAAATATTAATCGTATTATTGCAGCAGCAGAAATTACAGGTGCCAATGCAATCCATCCAGGTTATGGTTTCTTATCAGAAAGCCCTAACTTTGCGCAAAAAGTAGAAGAAAATGATATCTACTTTATTGGACCGACAAAACGTACGATGGAAATGATGGGTGATAAAATCACTGCACGTCAAACAGTTGAATCTGCAGATGTGCCGATTATCCCAGGTTCTATCGGTGCGGTACATTCTGTTGATGAAATTAAAGAAATTGCTAAAGATATCGGTTATCCAGTCGTATTAAAAGCCGCAAGCGGCGGTGGCGGTAAAGGTATCCGTATCGTTAAAGAACCAGAACATTTAGAGAAAGCTTTTAAAGAAGCACAAAGTGAAGGTAAAAAATACTTCGATGATGATCGTATTTACGTTGAAGCATTTATTCCAGTTGCGAAACACGTAGAAGTACAAGTTATCGGTGACGGTAAAGAAAATTATGTACACTTAGGTGAACGTGACTGTTCAGTACAACGTAAAAACCAAAAATTAATCGAAGAATCACCATGTGCAGCACTATCAGAAGAAAAGCGTCAAAAGATTTGTGAAGACGCTGTTAAAGTTGCGCAAGCATCTAATTACCGTAGTGCGGGTACAATCGAGTTCTTAGTAACTGATGATGCATATTACTTCATCGAAATGAACGCACGTATCCAAGTAGAACATACTGTCACAGAAATGCGTGCTGACAGAGACTTATTACAAGCACAACTTTACTTAATGAAACATGGAGAACTGCCATTCAGCCAAGATGATATTCACTTCACTGGCCACGTGATTGAAGCACGTATCAACGCAGAAAATCCAGAACGTAAATTCCAACCTTCACCAGGTAAAGTCAAAGCATTACATTTACCACAAGGTTTCAATGTACGTGTCGATTCATTATTGTATCCAGGTTATGTTGTGTCACCTTACTATGATTCACTTGTCGCAAAAGTGATTGTCAAAGGTGCAAACCGTACGCATGCGATTGAGAAATTAAAAGCAACACTTGATGAAATGGTCATTGACGGTTTCTCAACAACGGCTGATTTCTTGTATGCGGTATTATCATATCCAGCATACGCTGATGGTGATGCTAAAGATGTCGATATTAAATTCTTAGACCGTCATCAAATTACTAAGGGGGCTGCTTTAACATGAAAATAGATTTGAATTGTGATTTAGGCGAAGCATTCGGTAATTATTCATTCGGTGGAGATCATCAAATTATTCCTTTGATTACCTCCGCAAACATTGCCTGCGGATTCCACGCAGGTGATGAAAATGTAATGTATGAAACTGTGAAACTTGCGAAAGAAAACGGTGTGGGCATCGGTGCACACCCAGGCTTCCATGATATTCAAGGTTTCGGACGCCGTAATATGGATTTATCACCTGATGAGATTTATACCTTGGTTGCATACCAAATTGGTGCTTTATCAGCGTTTTGCCGTATTCACGATGTCAAAATCAATCATGTTAAACCTCATGGTGCCTTATATAACATGGGTGCGCGTGACAAAGATATTGCACACGCAATTGCACAAGCAGTATATGACGTGGACCCATCACTAATTTTAGTGGGCTTATCTAATACATTATTAGTATCAGAAGCCGAAGCAGTCGGTTTGAAAGCCGCAAATGAAGTATTCGCAGACAGACGTTATGAAGAAAACGGTCAACTAGTAAGCCGTAAAGAAGCTGACGCTGTGTTAACGGATACGGATGAAGCGATTGAACAGGTTGTGAAGATGGTTAAAGAAAACAAAGTCATTGCGAAAACAGGAAAAGAAATTGAGCTTAAAGCAGATACAATTTGTGTGCATGGCGATGGCGCGCATGCATTGGAATTCGTATCGAAAATACGAGAAAGACTAACGAAAGAAGGTATTTCGATTACGAAATTAGGGGGTTAATCTATGGGAGAAAACAAACAAAACAAACCGGAGTTCCAGTTCACTAAGGAACATAAGAGACTGTTATTAGGGTCAGTCTTCTTAATGGCGACATCAGCCATCGGTCCAGCGTTCTTAACACAAACAGCGGTTTTCACACAACAATTCGCCGCAAGTTTCGCGTTTGCGATCTTATTATCTATCATTATTGATATCGGAGCGCAAATCAATATTTGGCGTATCTTGGTTGTGACAGGCTTACGTGGACAAGAAATCGCGAACAAAATGGTTAAAGGGTTAGGGACCTTCATTTCCATTTTAGTTGCGATCGGTGGTCTGGCCTTCAATATCGGTAACGTCGCAGGAGCCGGTTTAGGTTTAAATGCGATTTTCGGTATTGATGTAAAATGGGGTGCCGCAATTACAGCCATTTTAGCAATTGGCGTATTCATTAGTAAGAGCGGTCAAAAAGTGATGGACTTCGTAACGATGATCTTAGGGGTAATGATGATTGGTATTACAGCGTATGTAATGGTGAAATCAAATCCACCATACTTAGAAGCTGCAGAGAAAATGGTTATGCCTGAACATCCAGGTGCTTTAGTATTACCGATTATCACATTAATTGGTGGTACTGTAGGTGGTTATATCACATTCGCAGGTGCACACAGAATCTTGGATTCAGGAATCAAAGGGAAAGACTATCTTCCGTTTGTTAACCATTCAGCGATTGCTGGTATCTTAACAACAGGTGTCATGCGTGGTTTATTATTCTTAGCTGTATTAGGTGTGGTTGTTACAGGTGTGACATTAAACCCTGAAAACCCGCCAGCATCAGTATTCGAACACGCACTTGGACCAATTGGTAAGAATATCTTCGGTATCGTATTATTCGCAGCTGCCTTATCATCAGTAATCGGCTCAGCGTACACAAGTGCAACATTCTTGAAAACGTTAAGCAAATCATTGATGAAACGCAGTAATATCATTGTGATTGTGTTCATCGTTGTTTCAACGATTACATTCTTATTAATCGGTAAACCAGTTAAATTATTAATCATCGCAGGTGCGTTGAACGGTTTAATCTTACCGATTACATTAGGTGTTATTTTAATCGCAAGTAAGAAAAAGTCAATTGTCGGCGATTACAAGCATCCAACATGGATGTTAATGTTCGGTGTACTTGCTGTACTCGTAACAATCGTAACAGGATTCTTATCATTCCAAGGTTTAGCGGATTTATGGAATTCTTAATAACATCAATCAAAGACACACGAGCAAACGTTGCTCGTGTGCTTTTTTGAGTAATAAGGTATGTGAGGTTTCTAGCATACCGATGTATACATAATAAAGATAAATTTAGTATAAAGGATATATATTTATATAAATGAAAACGCTATACTATAACTAATGAGATAAAAAAGTAATACTTGATTCATCAAAATACTCGTATTTAATCGTTTGGAAAGGATGATTTACATGACAACAGAAGCGGTAATCGGCATCGATTTAGGAACGAGCGCAATTAAACTGATTGCGGTCGATCGCTTAGGCAATGTACTCGGCACACAAAGTGAACCGCTCAAACTTTATCACGACTATCCAGGTTATTCAGAACAAGCACCAGAAGAATGGGTGGCAGCTGCAGTAAATGGGCTCCATCATTTATTAGCACAACCAGTATTATCAGATGTTTTGATTGAAGGTCTTTCATTTTCAGGTCAAATGCATGGACTAGTTATTGTAGATCAGGCAGGTCAACCATTAAGACGTGCAATTTTATGGAACGATACACGTACGACTCCTCAATGTGAACAAATCAAAGCGAAGTATGGTGATCAAGTTCTTGGTAATCCTGTGGTCGAAGGATTTACACTGACTAAACTCTTATGGGTACAACAACATGAACCGGATTTATTTAAACAAATTGATACGTTTATGTTGCCGAAAGACTTTTTACGCTTTGCGTTAACAGGTGGATTGCACACAGAGTATTCAGATGCGGCTGCAACGATGTTATTAAATCCACAAACTAAGGCATGGGATAAAGCGTTAGGTGCTTCGTTTGATATTCCAGACCATATTTATCCAGACTTAGTTGAATCACACGCACAAGTCGGTGTATTAAAAGCTGAGTTACAACAACAATTGTCTCTTAATAAACCTGTACCTGTTTTTGCGGGTGGGGCAGACAATGCATGTGCAGCGCTAGGCTCAGGCGTGATTCATCCTGATGATGCGATTTGTAGTATCGGTACATCAGGTGTGTTATTAATTTGCGAACCTGTCGGAGAATCAGAAGGCTATGGTCATAAAATTCATTTGATGAATCATGCGGTACCGGATGTTAACTATTTAATGGGTGTGACGTTAAGTGCAGGCTATAGTTTGAGTTGGTTTAAACGTGAATTTTATCCTGAAGATGATTTCACCACTTTAATGAAAGATGCTGAAGCGTCTCAAATTGGTGCACACGGTTTAATCTTTACACCTTATCTAGTTGGAGAGCGTACACCGCATGGTGATGCGTCAATTCGAGGCAGCTTTATTGGTATTACAGGTAATCATACACGTGGTGATTTTGGACGTGCAGTGGTAGAGGGTATTACGTATTCTTTATATGATTCATTAGTATACTTGCGTAGTATTGGACGCAATGTGACTAAGATTGTCTCAACAGGTGGCGGTGCTAAGAGTGATTTCTGGCTCCAACTTCAAGCAGATGTCTTCAACACTGAAATCTATAAGTTGAAACATGAAGAAGGACCAAGTATGGGTGCAGCAATGTTAGCAGCATACAGCTTAGGCTGGTATGATTCATTGAAAGATTGTGCAGAAGCCTTTATTCATTATTCAAAAGTGTTCCAACCTGATTTAAAACGTCATCAGACGTATGAAGCATACTTTGAAATTTACCAACAAGCCTATCAAGCTACACGTCATCTCACAAGTGACTTGTTAGCATTTCAAAAATAAATAAAAATCCCTTGAGTACTTTAATAAAGTGCCTCGAGGGATTTCTTTACATAGCGTCTATCAAAATTATTTACCGTTTTTCTCTAAATAGTAACCAATCCAAGCGCCTAATGGAAGACCGATAATTGGTGTTGTGATCGCACTTAACACAATGGCAGAAACAATCATGATAATACCGTTTTTAGAACCAAAGCGCATATGTTTGATTGTTTCTACAACATCTTCTACATATTCCTTGAATGACATAGGATGACCTCCTTTTAGAATTATTATTTAGTTAATTTCAATTTAAATATAACATTTTTGAATGAAAAAGCGTAAGAATGTGAATAATCCAGATTAGAAGAGAGGAGGGAAGAGATGCAGTTTGAATACTTAACAGAAACAACAGAACGGTTAGAAGTCAAACCAATGAATACAGAAGATTATGAGCAATGGGTAAAAGGCTATGCAGGTCGAGCCATGCCTCAAAGTCCTTTTGATGAAGGTTGTTTAGAGATATCTCATTACTCTAAAGCGTGGTTTCAGCGTTTGATTGCACAACAACAAGCGCTTATTCAATCAGATGATACTTATGTCTTTGGTGTATTTCGCAAAGCTGATGGTGTACATCTCGGCAACTTCAATTTAGTAACGTTAGCACGTCAACATTTTCAATGGGCAGAATGCGGTTATGCGATTCATAATCAATTTTGGCGTCAAGGTTATGCGTATGAAGCTTTTACTGCCATATTTAAAATCGCTAAGCGTTTAAAATATCATCGACTAGAAGCCCATGTACATCCAGGTAATCATGCCTCCATCGCCTTATTGAAGAAGTGCGGTTTTGAGTATGAATGTACCAGAACACAATTTATTTTTGAGAACGGGGAATGGACAGATCGTCTGGTTTATTATATCAACTTGAATGATACACCACCGCTTCACCCAACCTCTTTCTAACTTTACAAAAATTTAAAAAACAATTCGGCAGTTTTTCGCTATACTAAAAACAAGCAAACAAAATAGAGAGAACACGATAAAGGAGGCATGCATCATCATGAAAGGCAGATTACTCGTCTCATCAGATATTCATGGACATAAAGAAGCACTCGCAACCTTACTTGCTTATGTAGATTATAATCCTAAACGTGATCAGCTGGTTTTGTTAGGGGATTATGTCAATCATGGACCTGATTCTGATGGGACCCTTAAAATGGTACAACAGTTACATCGTGAAGGTGCGATTGTTTTATTAGGCAATCATGATGTACGCTGGATGAAGTCAAAAGAAAAAGAGAAACGCAAATGGAAAGCTGTCTTAAAACAATTCGACAGTATGGCACATATTGGGGATTACTTATTTGTTCATGCAGGAGTTAACCCTAAGAAGTGTTTATCCAAACAAAAATTAAAAGAAGTATCTGGGTTTGAACCGCCCGCAAAATTATCGCGAAAAATTAAAGGAAAATGTGTCGTACATGGTCATGTACCGACGAAACGATTAGGGGTTAAACAACATCGCATTCACGTCGCAGACCATACGATTGATATCGATACAGGCGCAGGACACGGTAAACGTTTATCACTCGTAGATTTAACACATCAACACGTCTGTGCGGTAGAAGTCGGTCGACTCAAGAAAATTTATGAATATAGCTATGCATAAAAAATAAACCTAAAGGTTGTCGGCCTTTAGGTTTATTTTGATTACTATCTTTCATCAGCTTCTTTATCCGTTTTTCTGAACATCATAAAATTCACCACATTAAAGACAACCAGCAAAATTAATAAGATAACCACTTCAGTCGTGACAGCTTGTTGGCTTTCGTTATTACCAAATATCATAAATGTGATGAGGTTAGGCAACGTAATAACTAAAGCGACCATCATCAACATCCACTCTTTCTTCAGTGCTGTAATACATAAAATGATGCCAATCAGCACACAACCTACAATTAAACTTGTACGACTTGAAAGTGTAATGAACGTATAAATAGGATAGTGTGATGTGAAATATATACTTGCGACAAAAAGGCCCATGACAATGATTCCTAAAAAGAAACAAGCGACATAAAGCTTAATAGGAGTCTTGTCTCTGGATAAGATTTCATAACCCCATTTAATCACTATTGTTTTAATAACCTTCCAAATTAAAAAGCCGACTAAGAGCACTATAGCTAAATGAATGATAAGGCCTAAAGTCAAATTAAATTGACCATAAAAGAAACTGGGCAGAATAGTAAGTAACAACACCATAGTGATTGTTTTAGTTAAAAAACGTACCCATTTACGATCATGAGGGACTTCTTGTGAGATATGATTGATATAAGACTCCACAGAATGATCAGTAATACTTTTGGTCGAATGTCCATGTGCGTGTGCTTCATGGAAATGATCGCGCAATTCTTCTTCAATTGCTTCTACCACGTTTTCATCTTTACCTCTCTCTAGCAACGTCATACGTAATTTCAGTAAAAATGTTTCTTCTGATTGATTTAACATTCTTTGTCACTCCCTAATAGGTTGTTCATGCCTTGATTTAACGCATGCCACTTTTGTTTGAATTGTTTCAGCTCTGATTGTCCTTCATGCGTAATGGTATAGTATTTACGTTTAGGACCACCGGAATCTGATTTACGCGTTTCGCTTTGGATGTAACCTTTTTTACTGAGACGCAGTAATACAGGATAAATACTGCCGTCACTGATTTCTGGAAATTGTTGTGCATTAAGTTTTTCTAGGATTTCGTAACCATAAGTTTCTCCTTGAGCGATTAAAGCTAAAATAGCACCATCTAGTAAACCTTTCATAATTTGATTAGAAATTGTCATATATGTCACCTCGTTACATCAGCAAAAACTAACTAACTTATAATGTAAGATAGTATAGATTATAGTCTTAGTCAACTATCTTATAATAAAAGGTAGTTGACTAAAAAAGACATACACCCCTATGAAAGGATGTATGTCTACTGTTAGTAAATTTATGATGAGTGATGTTGTTGATGTTTTTTCATTTCTTTAGGCATTGAATGACCACAACCTTTGTTGATGTCGCAAGCTGCGCATTTGCCTTGTTTTGATTTTTTGAAGAAGCGGACGATTGTAAAGGCCGCATATCCAAATATCAATAAAAAGATGACAAGATTAATGAGTAGTGTCATAAATAATTCCTCCTAGAAAAAGAGTTGGCTAGATTGGTAGAACACAAATGCTAGGAGATAGGCAATCGCAATCGGATAAAGCGTTGCGATAATCGTCCATTTCCAAGACACTGTTTCTTTTCTGATGGCTGCGACAGTGGACAAACATGGAATGTACAATAAGATAAATAACATAAACGCATACGCTGATGCGGGTGTGAAATGACTCGCAATCATATTTGTTAAACCTTGGCTGTCTACGGCGTAAATAATCGCCATTGCGCTGACAACGACTTCTTTAGCTAAGAAGCCAGGGATTAATGTAGCACCGACTTGCCATGAACTGAATCCTAATGGAATCAATAATGGCGCAATCGCTGCACCGATTAAGTGTAAGAAACTATGGTCAACATCAACGCCAAAGCCAGTTGGACCTGCATAGTTTAATAACCAAATAACGACTGATCCACCGAAGATAAATGTACCTGCTTTTTTCACAAAGCCTTTTGCTTTTTCCCATGTACTACGCCAAAGTGTTTTTGCTGATGGTAAACGATAAGGTGGTAATTCAATCACAAAAACTGAGTTTTCCTTTTTCAAAATTGTTTTTGTCATCACAAAGCTGACAATTAATGCGACGACAATACCAATCACGTATAAACTTAACACGATGAGTGCTTGGTGTGTTTGGAAGAAAACACCTACAAATAATGCGTATACAGGTAAACGCGCTGAACATGACATGAATGGTGTAATTAAAATCGTCGTTAAACGCTCTTTCTCTTGTTCAATAGAACGCGTTGCCATGACACCTGGTACATTACAACCAAAACCGATAATCATTGGGATAAATGATTTACCATTAAGACCTAAGCCTTCCATGACTTTATCCATAATCAAGGCAATACGTGCCATATAACCTGAATCCTCTAATACTGAAATAAAGAAGAATAGAATTAAGATTTGCGGTACGAAAACTAAGACAGCACCGACACCTGCGATAATCCCATCTGTAATCAAATCTTTCATGAATGGGAAGAGTCCAATCGCATCCATTCCTTGGTTGACCCAATCTGTAAAGGTACCGCCGATAAATTCATCTAATTTATCTGACAGCGGGGTACCGATCCATGAGAAGGTCGCTTGGAAAATCAGCCACATGATACCTAAAAAGATAGGGATACCTAAAATCTTATTTGTTAAAATTTTGTCGATACGGTCAGTCAAATATTGTTTTTTCTTATCTTGATGCGTAATGACATCTTCAATAAGTGTGTCGATAAACTCAGTACGTGAACGACGCATACTATCCACGATTGAAATATCTAATTGTTCAGCAAGATGATTACGGATTTGACGTAAATCTTCATGATGATGTGCACTGATATAGTGTTCAATGGCTGGATTGCCCAGTAAATATTGAACAGCGATAAAACGATGGCGTTTCTCAGGCAATTCTAAATGATGTTTTAAATAATGTTGTATTTCAGATAAGGCGTGTTCAACTTTATGCTCGTATGGAATTTTCAATGGTTGTGATGTAGATAAAGTTTCTTCTTTCAAGAGTTCTAAGATGCTATCGATACCTTGGCCGCTTCTCGCCACAATCGGCAAGATCGGCAACTTCAAACGACGCATCAATAAATTACGATTGATTTGGATGCCGCGTTTCTCTGCGACATCGCCCATATTTAAACAAAGTAATAAAGGCGCCCCGAATTCCATCAATTGTGTCGTTAATAATAAATTACGTTTTAATTGTACTGCGTCGACAATGTTGATGATTTTTGAAAACTCATCGTGCAGTAAATAATCTGTCACGACTGTTTCATCTTTCGAAATCGGTAATAAGTCATAAATACCAGGTAAATCGACCAGATCTCCTTGCTTATCTGATAAAATACCGACTTTCTTTTCAACGGTCACACCGCTCCAGTTGCCGACATATTCATATGAACCTGTCAGAGCATTGAACAGTGTGGTTTTGCCGACATTCGGATTGCCGACAATACAATAGGTATTAGACATGCGCTTGCTCCAATGTGATTTTACATGCATCACAATGTCTGATGCCGATACATTGTCCGTCCATTTCTAATGTGCATGGACCTTTCATAAAGAATTTCTGACGTACTTTAATTTTGCTTCCGACTGTAAAACCAAGTGCGCTTAAGCGATGTGCTAGCATTGTATTATCGAAGTTCATGTTGATGATTTTATAAGTTAAACCTTTTTTGGCGTTTGCTGCGTCTACCATACGGGACACCTCTCTCGTTTATTACTAATTGATAACTATTATCATTGATATTTTACACTAAAAAGAAGATGACTACAATATAAAGTTTAAAAGTTATTTCGAACATTATTTGAACAGTGTTACATTTTTTGTTTGTTTCAAACAAACTGAGTATGTGTATGAACCTTTACAAAATTTTGAAAATGGATTGTCAAGCCTATTGCCTTTTAAGTTTGTTGTATATTATAATCAATCTTGTTAACAAACATTTTGTCATCATAATAATGATAGAAATGATTTTTTTGTTTTAGGCACAAATTTTAGTGCGATTATTTATTCCTCATCTTAGAACATCTCCAACTCGCAACGAAAAAGCTAGGCTGTTTATGTAAGAATAGACAGTTGCTTAAACTTCATGACCACGCATGTAGACATGCGTTATTTTCAAATGATGCATTTTTTTATTCCATTAACCTAAAATTAATTTAACACTTGATCATGCACGCTTATGCATATCTTAGTTGTTTTTGTGACTTCAATGTTTAATGCATTTAATGTTAAGCAAGTATGAAGCTATTTTTGCGTTTCTTTAGGTTTATTGTATACTTTGTTGTTTCTGTCGTTAATTGCGATTTAAGAATGTTAATTACATGTAAAACTTATGCAACAATTCAATTAATGTGAATTAATTTATTTTGTTTTCCTTTATAATGGTTATCAAACGGTCGGAATTTGTTGTGTAAGTTAAAATAACTTTAACGTTTCTGACATGTATCATTCAATTTCCGCATTACGGAGGTAACGAAGCAATATGGAAGAAAATAATAGTTTTGATTTTTCAAATGTATGGAGGATAATCAAGCGTTACTTAAAGTGGTTGATTATTTTTCCTATTGCAGGTCTGATTTTAAGCGTGCTGTTAACAGCACTTATAGCGCAACCGAAATATGAAGCAACTTCACAAGTATTGATTGAAAAAAGTGATAAAGGCGATTTGACGATGGCTGAGAAATACCAAGCTGATTCTCAAATTGTGGCTACATATACAGATATTGCGAAAAGCCCACGTGTCTTAGGCAAAGTGGCAGAAGAGATTGGAAAAGATGAAGATGCGAAATCCATCACTGAGAAGGTAGAAGTGAACAACCAACCGAATTCTCAAGTATTGAACTTTACCGCAACGGCTAATAGTGAGAAAGATGCGGTGGAAATCGCAGATACTGCTGCTGAAGTACTTAAAGAAGAGGTCAATGCAATATCACCAGATGGCGGTATTGAAATTCTTTCTAAATCCAAAGATGATGTGAAAGAAATTTCATCAAGCATTGCTAAAAATGCATTTATAGGGTTGGTCGCAGGCTTTATTATCGCAGTTATTTTAATCTTAATCCGAGAGTTCTTAAATCAATCAAAAAGTTCTTCAAAATCAAATACACATCAGACACAATATACACAACAACGTAGACGTACAAAACGAGAAGATTTAACACAAGATGACTTTGAACGCTAAGATAAGCGCAAGTCTTGCAGCAAGAATCTGAGAGGAACAGCGGGTTGGGACAGGTAAGCTTCCCAACTTTTTTCATTTCATTTAGAAATAACATAAACATTACACCGAGAGTAAACAGAGATCAATTAATTGAGGTGAAATAAAGTGTCAAAAATTTCCGCAAGACAGCAGCGACTGATATTACTATTGTTTATTGATTCAATCATTGTTGCTTTTTCTGTCTTTTTGAGTTATTTAATTCTTGAACCGTATTTCCGCGGTTATTCTTTATCATTGTTAATTTTATCATCACTGGTATTGCTGTTTTCTCATCACATCTTTGCCAGTGTATTCAACTTATACCACCGGGCTTGGGAATATGCGAGTGTCAATGAAATGATTGTCATAGTTAAAGCGGTCACATGTTCGATGGCCATGACCGTTTTAATCGTACCGTTCTTTACACATGAAGGTCCGTTTTTGAGATTATACTTCATCACATGGATGATGCATGTGTTATTAATCGGGGGCTCTCGTTTATCATGGCGTTTATTTAGAAGAACACTGGTACGTAAAGGCGTTAAACGTAAGAATACATTAGTTATCGGCGCTGGTGAAGGCGGTTCAATGTTGATTAACCAAATGTTGAAACGTCCGACTATGGGCATGGAACCTGTTGTAGTCGTGGATGATGATCCAAAGAAACAAAAGTTGACGATTACAGAAGGAGTTAAAGTTCAAGGTACTATTGAAGATATCCCAGATTTAGTTAATAAATATCGTATTAAAAATATCATTATTGCGATACCAACGTTAACACAACAGCGCTTAAGAGAAATTAATAGTATTTGTGAAAACACACAAGCGACTGTTTTGAAAATGCCGAACATTGAAGAAGTTATGTCAGGTAAATTAGAAGTCAGCCAATTAAAGAAAGTGGAAGTTGAAGATTTACTTGGACGTGATCCTGTAGAGTTGGACATGGAAATGATTTCAAAAGAATTAACACATCAAACGATTATGGTTACAGGTGCCGGCGGTTCAATCGGTTCTGAAATTTGTCGACAAGTGTGTCGTTTTGCACCCGCACGTATTATTTTGTTAGGACATGGTGAAAACAGTATTTACTTAATTCACCAAGAACTTCAAAAACAATACGGCGATCAAATTGATATCGTACCGGTTATCGCTGATATTCAAGACCGTTCACGCTTATTTAAAATCGTCAGTCATTACCAACCATATGTGGTTTACCATGCAGCTGCACATAAACATGTGCCGATGATGGAATATAACCCAAGTGAAGCGATTAAAAATAACGTAATCGGAACGAAAAATGTGGCTGAAGCAGCGCGAGAAGCGAGAGTATCTAAGTTCGTTATGATTTCTACAGATAAAGCAGTGAATCCGCCGAATGTGATGGGTGCGTCTAAACGTGCCGCTGAAATGATTGTACAAAGTATGAATGAAGAAAACAGTCATACGAACTTTGTGGCAGTAAGATTCGGTAATGTATTAGGTTCACGTGGTTCTGTTATCCCATTATTCAAGAAACAAATTGAAGCGGGCGGTCCAATTACAGTGACACACCCTGAAATCACACGTTACTTTATGACAATCCCTGAAGCAGCACGTCTGGTATTACAAGCAGGTGCGATTGCGGATGGCGGTGAAGTCTTCGTATTAGATATGGGAGAACCTGTTAAAATCGTAGATCTTGCGAAAAACCTAATTCGCTTAAGCGGTTATAGAGATGGAGACATTGAAATCAAATTCACAGGTCTCAGACCTGGTGAAAAGTTATATGAAGAGTTGCTTGATGAAGACGAAATCCATCCAGAACAAGTTTATGAAAAATCTACCGCGGTAAAGTAGAAGAAATGAAAAATGAAGATGTCCTACGTATTTTAGATGAGATTATTCATAGTAAGGACTATAAACAAAAATTAATTGATCTTGCGAATCATCGCTATGACATTAACAATAAACCACAAAAAGATGATGAAGGGAACACTGACATCCCTCCCTTTCGTCTAATCAAATAACACCTCAACTAAGCATCTGATGAAAATCAGGTGCTTTTGTTAAAAGTTGACTATTACACGATAAAACCCTAATATTATCAGTGATGTAAACGTTACAATTTGTGATGAAATCACAGTTTGAAGATAAAGAGATGAACGTTTTAAATGTGGCTGTTTAAAAGACAAGTCAAGGTATAATCTTGATAATTTCAGACCACCTGATGAAAAAGGAGATATTGTATGACTAAGATTAAAAAAGCAGTAATTCCCGCAGCAGGCCTAGGAACACGTTTCCTACCAGCAACAAAAGCGATGCCGAAAGAAATGTTGCCGATTTTAGATAAGCCGACGATTCAATATATCGTTGAAGAAGCCTATCGCGCAGGAATTGAAGACATTATTATTGTGACAGGTAAACACAAACGTGCCATTGAAGATCACTTTGATAATCAAGTTGAACTTGAAAACAACTTAAGAGAAAAAGGCAAAACAGATTTATTAGAGAAAGTGCAACGCTCTACACACTTAGCCAACGTATTTTATGTCCGTCAGCGTGAACAAAAAGGTTTAGGCCATGCGATTTGGACAGCAAGACAATTCATCGGTAATGAACCATTCGCTGTTTTACTTGGTGATGATATTGTGGAATCTGATACACCAGCGATTAAACAATTAATGGATGTTTATGATGAAACAGGCAAATCTGTCATCGGTGTACAAACAGTGCCAGAAAAGGAAACACACCGTTATGGTATTGTGAAACCTGAGAAGCAAAATGGGCGTTTGTATGAAGTGGAAAAATTCGTCGAAAAACCAGCGCCAGGGACAGCACCATCAAACCTTGCGATTATGGGGCGTTATGTCTTAACACCTGAAATATTCGATTATTTATCTACGCAAGATAAAGGCAGCGGCGGCGAAATTCAATTAACAGATGCGATTGAACGCTTGAATCATGACGATGAAGTGTTTGCGTATGATTTTGAAGGACATCGTTTTGATGTTGGAGAGAAAATCGGTTTCGTTAAAACGACGATTGCTTATGCATTAAAAGATGATGAAATGAAAGAAGAAATCAAATCATATATCCAATCTTTAGATTTATAAGCCATAATTTATAACAGAGGATGTTTATTCGCATCTTCTGTTTTTTTCATGCACAAAATAGGAAGTTTCCGTTATAGATTAATAACTTAGGGTATATTAATAATGAATAGGTTAATACTAAACTTTATCAAGAAAGAAGTGAAGTTGTATGTATAATAATATTTTAGTACCGTATGATTTCGGTAATGCGTTCAACAATGTACCAGACCAATTAGAAGCTTTAACAAGAGGAAATGATCAAGCCAAAATCACTGTGTATCATGTGATTTCTGAAACTGAATTAGCAAACTATGTACGTTATCAAAACAAACACTTTGAAGAAGTGACAAAAGAAAAAGAAGTCGACATGAAACCATTTATACAAATCCTTGAAGATAAAGGCATGAACTGTGAAATTGTCTTTACAACAGGTAGTCCGACAATTGAAATTTTAGATGAGTTAGAGAAAAATCATTATGATATCGTTGTGATGAGTAACAAACGTTCTCGCATTGAAATTAAACACGTACTAGGCCATGTGACTCATAAAGTCGCAAAACGTTCTAATACGCCAGTATTAATCGTTAAGTAAATCTATAACATGGTCGTTGAATAGATATGACAGTTAGAAACCGCTTCGGCGGTTTCTTTTACATTTCTCTGATAAAAAGGGGTAGAGGTAAGAAAAAGAGGAGGTATTTCCATGGAAATCTTAAAGTATCAAGATTGGAAAGAAGAGCATCAAACATTACATTTAATTGCGCAAATACTAGGTAAATATAAATTAGCGTGTGCTTATCAAGCACCTCAATGGGAACATGTAGTCTTAAATATTACACCTGAAGGCTTTACGACAGGGATGTTGTATTTTGGTGAAAAATATTTCTCAATCAGCGTGAACGTATTAGACGATCAAATCGAAGTGCGTGTGAATGAAGATATGACAACCTTCCCACTACAAGATGGTAAAACAGTTCAAGACTACTACAAACAAATCACAGGAACAGTTAAAGAGTTTGATATTGAAGTTGACATTAATCCAGAACCTCAAGAATTGGCAGATAAAACACCATTTGATGAAGATACGAAACATCACCATTATGACCATGATAAAGCAGTGAAAGCTATCCAACTCTTTCAGTATGCGAATCGTGCATTAGAACGCTTTGTGCACCCTTTACGTGCACGTGTAGAAGGTCCTGGTTTATTCTGGGGAACATTCGATGTATCAACATTAGTGGTGTATAACGAAATGCATGAAACATTCAAACCACGCCAAGTGATTGAATATGGTTGTTTCGATGAACGTTTTGTAGAATTTGGTTTCTGGTTCGGTGATGATAACTTTGAAGGACCTACTTTCTTCGTCTTACCTTATCCATTCGTAGATGCTGACTTTACGTATGAAGGTACATTACCAGAAGGCGCTTATTTCAGTAAACAATTAACAGAATTTGTTTATGAGTTACAACGCGGTGATTTAGATGAATTAGATACGATAGATGAAACATTTAAACGCGGCTTTGAAATCTTTACTGAGCACCAAGGTTGGGAAGACACGTCACATTATACGATTCCATTGAATATGCCGAAGAATAACGTATCAGACCATGAGTAATAGCACATCTATGATAATTCCGTTATAATAAACGTACATATAAATTCTCAACTAAGAAGGAGCGAAGACATCCATGATTGAAATGGACGGCATTGTAGCCAAGATGAAAAATCAAAAAATCAATTACGATAGAGTCTTAAAGAAAATGATACAGCAATGGGAGCGCTCAGAGGAACGTCCTAAAATCTTATTGCACAGTTGTTGTGCGCCTTGTAGTACGTATGTGTTAGAGTTTTTGACACAGTATGCGGATGTGGCGATTTATTTTGCGAACCCGAATATTCATCCAAAGAAAGAATATGAACGTCGTGCGTATGTACAAGAAGCATTTATTAAAGATTTCAATGAACGTAATGGGACAAATGTCCGCTATATCGAAGCCCCTTACAAGCCGCATGAATTTATGAAGATGGCGAAAGAACGTGGTGTGACAGATGAACCAGAAGGCGGCTTACGTTGTACGGCATGTTTTGAAATGCGTTTGGATATGGTGGCAGAAGCGGCTGTCAAATATGGTTATGATTATTTCGGCAGCGCATTAACATTATCGCCAAAGAAAAATGCGCAGTTGATTAATGAAATAGGATCAGAAGTTCAAAAATTATATGATGTTAATTATTTACCGAGTGATTTCAAAAAAAATAAAGGCTATGAACGTTCTTTAGAAATGTGTCGAGACTATAATATTTATCGTCAATGTTATTGTGGCTGTGTTTTTGCGGCACAAGCACAAGGGATTGACTTTAAAGAAGTGAATAAAGCAGCCCAAGCTTTCTTTGATGAGCTTGAGCACAATGAAACTACACAATCATAAATCAATTAAGCTCCCGATGAGGCAGGCACTGATACAGTGAATCCTTTATCGGGAGCTTTTTTTTTTATTTGAGTTTGTGATTAATCTCATTGACTAAGCGTTTATTCTTAATATAGTTGATGATCCAAATCATACTGTAGATGAAGAGGAAGATGAGTGTAAATACCAAGATATTTAATAAATCGAGCGGGAACCATCCAGCTAACATCGCAAGCGGTAAGAATCCAACATAACAGAGTACTAAATGGACGAGTGTTGTTTTAAGCAAGCTCCAATCTGTTTTATAATAAATCATTTCAGCGAGTGTGAAGAGTACACCAATTAATCCCCATATGATGACACATACGAACATGGTCATCACTTCAGAAAGATGTGTATGATAGTACATTCCCATTGTTGAAACGGGTGATAAGGGTTCGTATTGACCTTGCGCAAAAATAAACGAGAAGATAAGAGACATTGTGATACCTATCGTTATGCCAACCATAAAACCGATACATAATTGTTTAATCATATGTTTCATTGGAATAACCTCGCTTTCAATTGTTTTAAATAACGTCGTGAGGAATAAGTTGCTTCACCATGTTTCATTTCGATATGAATCATACCGTTTTTACTTAAGCTTAAGTGCTTAATATTATGCATGTTAATGATTTCTGATTGTGAGATTCTGATGAAATCCTTTGGCAAGGATTGTTCTAGCTGATAAAAGCGCTGTTGAATGTGCAGACGATGCGAGGTTGTATAGGCGAAGAGTTTGCGCTGTTCTGAACGGATGTAGAGGAAATCTTCTATGGGGAAGCGGTATGTTTTATCATTTTCTTTGCCTGTTAAAGTTTGAATGGTTGATGTTTGTTGTGCAGCTTGTATAATCGCATCGACTGTTTTGGAATGTTCGTGTGCGTAAATATCAACATATTCTTCAGGATAAGTCGGATCAAAATAGGAATTGATTTTCATGAGCACTCGCTCCTCTCTTTAATTCTATTAAAGCAGAGCTTGATGATTATGAGAATAGTTTTGATACATGTGGTATCAAGGGGACGACAAGTGGTTAAAAAACAAAAAAAGAGAGAAGGTCTGGGGAAACCTTCTCTCCATTACAGTGATTTTAGAAATGAAGGGGAATCATTTCTAGTACTTGTAATAACAATATCAATTTTTAAGGAGTTTACTCATTGTTCAATACACTCAGGGGAAAGTGTATTGAGACTAACCATTTAGTATATTTCTATCAGAGTTCATCAATATGATTGGTTATCATTCTTATTACTTACTTTGCCTACAATTTTTAAGGAGTGGATTGAGCATGTATGACATGCAGACGTTGAATCCTCTGTCATCCAATCTATCTGTTTCATGAATGCTCAACTTTTGAATATACCTACGACTCATTTTTAGAGATAAGCTCGTGCATTCGATTCATATTATCGGGGCACATCATTCCTTACAGCCGCTTACGAAAGTTGGGAGTATACTAAGTAAATGGTTGGGGAGCCACTTACTTTAAAATGCAGCTGTTTTGAAATTTTGTTGTTAATTTGATGTATCAGGGGAAACACATCAAAGTTTAATATGATTCGAATATGTCAGCATCGAAATTAGGATGGGGTAATCCTGTCTTCGTTTTCGCTTATATGAGCAACTCACCTCCTGAAATATACTAAAATTGATACATGTTTCTTTAGGATGCGGGGAACATCTTTAAAGAAATATGCAGCAACATGACAGAAATCCTACCACGGTGTTCCTGCCAATGACATTTCTAGGTTGTTGTTCTGAGATGTACTCGTTCACTGTAAAGCGTCGCATTATCGTAAAATAATGCCGCCAAATTAAAATATTAAATAGATAGCGTTGTTTAAAGCGCTCATCTATCTGTTGTTCGTGTCTCAGGGGTCTCTTGAACAACATTATCGCTTGAAACAACTTTGTTATCTATTTCACATACTACAATAACATGAGTTGTGATTAAAATCACTATAAATGGTGCATAACTTTTTAGAGTTGTGACGTTATTGTGAAACTGTACAGTTTACTGTTGTACTATGTAAGCGCTGTACCACCACAGAATGATTGTATACAATATGGAATATTGTGTTTCTTCCTATTAAAATAAGAAATGAGCGTCGTTTGTGTATATAGGACAAGGGTATAATAAATATAAAGTGCTGATTATTGTTTGAAAGGAAGGATACTTGTATGGCAATCAAAGTAAAACGCATTTATGATGACAAAGCAGAAGACGATGGTGTACGTGTATTAGTGGATCGAGTTTGGCCACGTGGTATTTCAAAAGAAAATGCGAATTTGGATGAATGGTTAAAAAATATCGGACCGACAAAAGAATTAAGAGAGTGGTTCAACCATGATGCAGATAAGTTCGAAGACTTTAAAAAGAAATATATCAAAGAACTTGAAAACAATGATGAACAAAATGAAGAACTCAAAACATTAGAAGGCATGGTTAAAGATGCACGTAAAGATGTGATTATTCTATTTGGCGCTAAAGATGAAAAACATAATCAAGCTGTTGTCTTACAATCTTATTTGAAAGATCAAGGATACAAGTAACGTTAAATTAACCAGTAATCATTGAATAAATATTGAAGCAATCCAGTAATGCATATAACGCTTTACTGGATTGTTTTTTATTTGCAATTAAAAATTTACTGTTATAATACAGTGATTTTTGAATGTAACACTTAATCTAACAGAGTCACAACCTTGACACATGTTTATTAAAACGTTTTCATATTTTAGTGATTTATTTCACAAGTAAAGGTATAATATTATGTGAAAAGGTGAACAAACAATAAACCTAAAATACACATTATCCATGGAGGGATATCAATGATTGAACCAAAATCAAGAAAACAATCAGCATGGGCAGGATTTGAGACTGGCAAATGGACTTCAGAAGTGGATGTTAGAAACTTTATTCAATTGAACTACACAATGTACAATGGCGATTCATCATTCTTAGAATCACCAACACGTGCAACAAGTGATTTATGGAAACAAGTTATGGAATTATCTAAAGAAGAACGCGATCGTGGCGGCATGTGGGATATGGACACTAAAGTTGCATCAACAATCGTTTCACATGATGCAGGCTACTTAAACAAAGACACTGAACAAATTGTAGGTGTTCAAACTGAAAAACCATTCAAACGTTCAATGCAACCATTCGGTGGTATTCGTATGGCGAAAGCAGCTTGTGAAGCATACGGTTATGAATTAGATAAAGAAACTGAAAAAATCTTTACTGACATTCGTAAAACACATAACCAAGGTGTATTCGATGCTTACTCTAAAGAAATGTTAGCTTGTCGTAAAGCAGGTATCATCACAGGCTTACCAGATGCATACGGACGTGGACGTATTATCGGTGACTATCGTCGTGTAGCATTATATGGTGTGGACTACTTAATTGAAGAAAAAGTAAAAGACTTCAATAACATGTCTACTGAAATGGACGAAGCAACAATCCGTTTACGTGAAGAATTATCTGAACAACACCGTGCATTACATGAATTAAAAGCAATGGCTGAAATGTATGGTTATGACATCAGCAAACCAGCTACAAACTTCAAAGAAGCAGTTCAATGGTTATACTTTGCATACTTAGCAGCAATCAAAGAACAAAACGGTGCTGCAATGAGTTTAGGACGTACTTCTACATTCTTAGACATCTATGCAGAACGTGACTTACAAAATGGTGACATCACTGAACGTGAAGTACAAGAAATTGTGGATCACTTCATTATGAAATTACGTCTTGTAAAATTTGCAAGAACACCTGACTACAACGAATTATTCTCAGGAGACCCAACTTGGGTAACTGAATCAATCGGTGGTGTAGGTATTGACGGACGTCACATGGTTACTAAAAACTCATTCCGTTTCTTACACACATTAGATAACTTAGGACCAGCTCCAGAACCAAACTTAACAGTTTTATGGTCACAACGTTTACCAGAAAACTTCAAAACTTTCTGTGCTGAAATGAGTATCAAATCAAGTGCGATCCAATACGAAAACGATGACTTAATGCGTGAAAGCTATGGCGATGACTATGGTATCGCATGTTGTGTATCTGCAATGCGTATCGGTAAACAAATGCAATTCTTCGGTGCACGTGCTAACTTAGCGAAAACTTTACTTTACGCTATCAACGGCGGTAAAGATGAAAAATCAGGTAAACAAGTAGGTCCAGAATTCGTACCAGTAACTTCAGAAATCTTAGACTACGATGAAGTGTATGCGAAATTCGATCAAATGATGGAATGGTTAGCAGGCGTTTATATCAACTCTCTAAACATCATCCATTACATGCATGATAAATACAGCTACGAACGTATTGAAATGGCGTTACATGATACAGATGTTATGCGCACAATGGCAACAGGTATCGCAGGTTTATCAGTAGCTGCAGACTCATTATCAGCAATCAAATACGGTGAAGTTCGCGCTATCCGTAACGAAGATGGCTTAGCAGTAGATTTCGAAACAACTGGCGACTTCCCTAAATATGGTAACAACGATAAACGTGTAGACGATATCGCTGTAGAATTAGTAAAATCATTCATGAAAAAATTACGTAAACACAAAACTTACCGTGATTCAGAACATACTATGAGTGTCTTAACAATCACTTCAAACGTTGTTTATGGTAAGAAAACTGGTAATACACCAGATGGACGTAAAGAAGGCGAACCATTCGCACCAGGTGCTAACCCAATGCACGGACGTGACGAACACGGTGCATTAGCATCATTATCATCAGTTGCGAAAATCCCTTACGAATATTGTAAAGATGGTATCTCTAATACATTCAGTATCGTGCCTAAATCATTAGGTAAAACAGATATGGAACAAAACCATAACTTAGTTTCTGTATTAGATGGTTATGCAATGCAACATGGTCACCACTTAAATATCAACGTATTTAACAGAGACACATTATTAGACGCAATGGAACATCCTGAAGAGTATCCACAATTAACAATCCGTGTATCTGGATACGCAGTTAACTTCATTAAATTAACAAGAGAACAACAACTAGATGTTATCTCAAGAACATTCCACGAAAGAATGTAATTAAGGTAAAAGCCGCATTTATTGCGGCTTGATGCCTATTATGAATAAAAAGTATGCCGTATAAAAAATAAGAGTAATATGGATCATGAAACAAAAAGAAAGGACGATTATTATGGAAGGAAGAATTCACTCAGTAGAAAGTTTAGGGACAGTTGACGGCCCAGGCCTTCGCTATATTATATTTACGCAAGGATGTTTGTTAAGATGCCTGTACTGTCATAACCCTGACACTTGGGGTTTGACTGACGCATCCCGTAAAGCGACAGTTGACGAATTAGTGGATGAGATTCTTCCATATCGTCCTTACTTTACTGTCTCTGGCGGAGGTGTCACAATCAGCGGTGGCGAACCTTTGCTTCAAATGCCATTTGTAGAAGCATTATTTAAAGAGCTTAAAAAAGCAGATATTCACACATGCATTGATACTTCGGCAGGCTGTGTGAATGAAACAAAAGCATTTCTTTCCCATTTAGATAATTTGCTTGAGTATACTGACTTGATTTTGCTCGATTTAAAACATATTGATAATGAAAAACATATCGCATTAACAGGTAAACCTAATGAACATATTATTAAATTTGCGAAGATGTTGTCAGAACGAAAACAACCTGTTTGGATTCGCCATGTCCTTGTACCAGGTTATACTGATGATGAAGAAGATTTAATTAAACTCGGTGAATTTATTAACTCACTTGAGAATGTAGAACGCTTTGAAATCTTACCTTATCATCAACTTGGTGTGCATAAGTACGAAGCATTAGAACTTGAATATCCACTTGAAGGTGTAATCGAACCGACAACAGAAGAAGTTGTACGTGCATACGATTTAGTAAACTTTAAAGGTATCACTCCAGTTAGTGTATAAATATTAGAACTAAAAAAACAGACGCTTAGAATGAATTTTTCTATGTGTCTGTTTTTCAATATGCTTAGATTGACATGAGATGAAATTCTTTTTTAAGATAAAGTTGTTGTTCAAATCTAATGAATCAGTTTTTGAATTAAACGACTTAAAGTTAGGGAAGAGATAAATAAGTCGAGAGGATAAAACTTCACAACATTTCAAGGAGGGCATACTATGTTTGAAAAAATCTTAACATCATTAGGTGTAGGTGCATTAACAGTAGAAACACGTTTAGAAAAAGATGTGTTTGATGCTAATGAATTGATTAAAGGTAAAGTCGTATTAAAAGGCGGAGATGCGGATCAACAAATCTCTAAAATTAAATTATCTTTAATCGAACACAAAGAAAATGAAACAGAACACAGTGACTTTGATGAAATGGAAAATGTTTTACAAGTCTATGAAATTCATAGTGAACAAGTCGTTGAAGCAGCACAAACAGTGGAGAAACCATTTGAATTTCCACTAGAGAATTATGAATTCCAAAAAGATACAGATGCGTTGACGCTCAGAACTTATGTTTATATTGATAATGGTGCTGACGCAGAAGAAGACGCTGAAATTTCAATTCAATAAACTATAATTATTTGAAGTATATAAAGAAACACCACATCATTTCTATCGCAAAGGTTGAGGTTTGTGATAAAAGTGATGTGGTGTTTTTATGTTTGCTTTTGTATTTCAAATCATCTTGAAATACGAATGACCACTTTGCCAGTTGCGTGGCCTTGTTGAATGTATTCTAAAGCTTTATCTGTTTCTTCAAAATCAAAAGTTAAGTCTAACACAGGTTTGATTTTACCTGATTCAATCAATTGTCTGATTTTGTTGAGTTGTGAACGACTGTCACGTGTAAAGATAAAGTGATATGAAGCGTGATGTTGGCGTGCTGCACGATGAACTTTACGGGCCGCAAATTTTAATAAGAAACGTTTCCATAAAGAGAGTTTCAAATCTTTCGCGGTTTGCGCATCAGGAATGCCGCTGATAGAAACCACTTTACCTAAAGGTTTTAAAATCTTAAATGCTGAAAATAAGTTTTCGCCGCCTAACGTATCAAAAACACCATCATAGTTGGTTAAACTATCAGTAAAGTTTTGACGACGGTAGTCGATGATGTTATCAGCACCGAGATCTTTGACAAGCTCACGATTTTTACTGCTGGTTGTTGTCGCAACGTAAGCGCCTAATACTTTCGCAAATTGAATCGCAAAAGAACCAACGCCCCCAGAGCCTGCTTGGATTAAAACTTTTTGATCTTTGGTTAAATGCATGACGTCATTTAAAGCTTGGTAAGAAGTTAAACCTGCCATAGGAATAGAAGCAGCTTCTTCATAACTTAAGTGATTTGGCATTGCCGCAATTTGGTTTTGCGTAGCCGTAATATATTCTGCGAAAGCACCTGCTTTTAAGCCATAGACATTGTCACCGACTTGGAATGCAGAAATATGCTTGCCGACTTCCACGATTTCCCCCGCAAAATCATGTCCCATAATATAAGGTGTTTTATAATTAAAGAAGAGGCGCATTTTACCGCCTTGCGCAATTTTAAAATCGACCGGATTGACACTTGCCGCATGTATTTTAATAAGCACTTGATTGTCTTTGATTTTAGGTCGTTTGATTTCTTTTAATTCTGCTTTGGCATGTTTGCCATATTTTTTATTGATGATTGCTCGCATTTTCACTTTTGCCATACCCTAAACACTTCCAATTTCTAATTTACTTTATTATACACCTACTTTCCCTAGAAATACGCAGTTTAATCTATGTTTCACAAGCTTGTGAAATTGTGTTATTTATATTCTTGGCGCAAATAATTGTTTTTGATTTTGACTCATTCTCTATTCATTTCATTCTCGTTTTGATGTATTCTCATGGTAAAATATAAGTAAGCAAGTGTCACAAAGCACAGATGAAAGAGAATACTTGAAGGAGTGACAGTATTATGAGAATGGTGGATTTAATCGATAAGAAAAGGGACGGCAAGGCATTAACGACTGAAGAAATTAATTGGATGGTCGAACACTATACGAATGGTGACATCCCAGATTATCAAATGTCGAGTCTTGCGATGGCAATTTATTTCCAAGATATGAATGATGAAGAGCGTGCTGCTTTAACCATGGCAATGGTACATTCAGGAGATATGATTGATTTATCCAAAATTGAAGGGATTAAAGTTGATAAACACTCTACAGGCGGCGTAGGAGATACGACGACATTAGTACTTGCGCCACTCGTTGCGGCAGTGGGTGTACCAGTTGCTAAGATGAGCGGACGTGGATTAGGACACACAGGCGGTACTATCGATAAATTAGAAGCGGTTGATGGCTTCCATGTAGAAATCTCAGAAGATGAGTTCATTCGTCTTGTAAATGAAGATAAATTAGCAGTAATTGGACAATCAGGTAACTTAACACCGGCCGATAAGAAGATTTATGCATTGCGTGATGTGACAGGTACAGTAAATTCTATCCCATTAATCGCATCTTCTATTATGAGTAAGAAGATTGCGGCGGGTGCCGATGCGATTGTTTTAGATGTTAAGACAGGTAACGGCGCATTCATGAAGACGTTAGATGATGCGAAAGCATTGGCACATGCGATGGTTAAAATCGGTAATGATGTCGGCAGACAAACTATGGCGATTATTTCTGATATGAGTCAACCACTCGGCAATGCGATTGGTAATGCGCTTGAATTAAAAGAAGCAATCGATACATTACGTGGTGAAGGACCAGAAGATCTAACTGAACTTGTAATGACGCTTGGTTCTCAAATGGTCTTGCTCGGCGGTAAAGCTGAAACATTAGATGAAGCACGTACGTTACTTCAAGAAGCTATTGATAGCGGTGCAGCTTTAGATAAATTCCGCACATTCATAGGCAATCAAGGGGGTAATACAGAAGTAGTAGACCATCCTGAATTATTACCTCAAGCCAAATACCAAATTGACATTCCAGCCAAATCAAGCGGTGTTGTCACTGAGATTGTGGCGAACGAAATGGGTATTGCGTCTATGATGCTAGGTGCAGGACGCCAAACAAAAGAAGATGAAATAGATTTAGCTGTCGGCTTAGTTCTGCATAAAAAAGTCGGAGACAAAGTTGAAGAGGGCGAAAGCCTGATGACAGTTTACAGTAATACGGAATCCATTGATGATGTCAAAGCTAAAATCTATGATAATATTACGATTGCGCAAACAGGTGAAGCACCGACATTGATTCATACGGTGATTACTGAATAAATTTGAAATAAAGAAAGATAGGAGCGAATGAGTATGACAACTCCATTTAAACGTGTACATTTAATTGTGATGGACTCTGTAGGTATCGGAGAAGGGCCAGATGCGGCCGCATTCAACGATGAAGGCAGCCACACTTTAAAACATACATTAGAAGGATTTAAACAAAAATTACCGAATTTAGAACGTTTAGGATTAGGTAATATTGATCAATTACCAGTTGTTAATGAAGTCGAACATCCTGAAGCCTTTTATACAAAACTCAGCGAAGCTTCTGTTGGTAAAGATACAATGACAGGTCATTGGGAAATTATGGGCTTAAACATCATGCAGCCATTTAAAGTTTATCCTGAAGGTTTCCCAGATGAACTAGTTAAAGAAATTGAAGATATGACAGGACGTAAAATAGTCGCGAACCGACCAGCTTCTGGTACGCAGATTATTGATGAGTGGGGCGAACATCAAATGAAGACAGGTGATTTGATTGTCTATACTTCAGCTGACCCTGTACTTCAAATTGCGGCACACGAAGATATCATTCCTTTAGAAGAACTTTATGATATCTGCGAGAAGGTCCGTGAATTAACGAAAGATCCTAAATATTTAATTGGACGTATTATTGCACGTCCTTATGTGGGCGAACCAGGTAATTTCACACGTACGTCAAATCGCCATGATTATGCATTGAAACCATTTGGTCGTACTGTCATGAATGAATTAAAGGATAATGGTTACGATGTCATCGCAATTGGTAAAATCAATGATATATATGATGGTGAAGGTGTAACGAAAGCGGTACGTACAAAAAATAATATGGATGGTATGGATCAACTTGTTGAAGTTGTTAAACATGACTTTACTGGACTCAGTTTCTTAAACTTAGTAGATTTCGATGCGTTATATGGCCATCGTCGTGATAAAGATGGTTACGCGCAAGCAATCAAAGAATTTGATGAACGTCTACCAGAACTTTTTGAAAATCTGCAAGAAGATGATTTAGTCATTATTACTGCAGATCATGGTAATGATCCGATTGCGCCTGGTACAGACCATACGCGTGAATATATTCCAGTATTGTTCTATAGTCCTAAATTAAAAGATAAAGCACATGAACTTAGCGGTGATACAACGTTCAGTTCTATCGGTGCGACAATCGCAGATAACTTTAATGTACCAATGCCTGAATTCGGACGCAGCTATTTATCTGAATTAGGTGTTGAAACAGAATAACTGAATTTCATAAGTAAGTTAGTGTAAATACAAAATAACGTTCTATCCAAGTAATCAGGATAGAACGTTATTTTTATGATGTATATTTAATTGTGTTTATGAATTTGAAGTGCGTTTGTCACCAATATGGATTTTCTGATCACCATCTTTAATCCATCCTGCATTACGACACACTTTATAAAGCAAGTAGCTGACGATGGCAGGTAAAGCAATTTGGAAAACACCGATTAAAATCCAAGTGTGAAGTGAAGCACCCATGGTATTTATCGTCATAATCTGTCCAATAAAACCGCTCGTTCCCATCCCTGCACCTGCCGCATTATTAGTCATTGGGAAGAGTGTCGTCATGATTGGAGCGACAATTGCGCTTGCGAGTGTCGGTGGAATAAGTATTGCGGGGTTCATTAAGATATTCGGTACTTGCAACATACTTGTACCGATACCGACTGAAATGATACCGCCGACGCCATTATCTTTATAGCTCGTTACCGCAAAACCGACCATTTGTGCACAACAACCGATTGTTGCGGCACCTGCGGCTAAACCAGATAAATCTAGCATTAAAGCTAAAGCAGCACTTGAAATCGGTGCTGTTAAAGCTAGACCGAAAATCACTGCGACTAAGATGCCCATCACAAGCGGACGTTGATCAGTCGCAAGCATAATCATTTTACCAAGTGACACCATAAAGTCATTTAAGAATGGTCCAATAAATTTAGCCACTGCACCACCAATAATTAAAGTAAGTAATGGTGAGATAATAATGTCAATTTTCGTTTTAGCTGCATAAAAACGACTTAATTCAGTGGCGATTAAAGTGGCAACGAAGGCACCTACTGCACCGCCTCCAAACTTGTCATAGCCGAGTGAACCGACAATGATACAAGAAAAGACAACTAAAGGTTGTGCACCTAAACCATAGGCAATGGCACCACCGATTGCGGCACCTGTTAAGCCCATTGCTACCGTGCCGATTTCAGATAAAAAATGTAAATTTAAAACAGGAAACAAAGTTTGTTTACCGATAGTTTGTAAGATTAAACCGATAATAAGTGAACCGAATAGGCCTAAGGTCATATAACTTAGACCTTGAATAAACCAACGATGTAGAAGTTTTTTCATTTAGGATTTCACCCTCCAATTATTTGTCATTAGTATAGCATAAAAGCAACTGCAAAAAAGATTGTTATTTTGAATAACACGCTATTGTAAAAAGAAATAAACAAAAGTCATGTTCCTAAGAAGAGGGTTAATAAAAGCAAGTTATAATTATAAGATAAGTGGTATATATTATGTATGAGACATTTTAGAACGGGGGAAGAAATAATGGATAAGTTATGGCAACAAAATTTACCGATTTCAGGTATTAAAGATATTGTACCTGTCGCAGGCGGTGACGTGAATGATGCATATCGTATTGATACTGAAAATGATGAAACTTTCTTCTTATTAGTACAACCGAATACTTCTTATGACTTCTATGCGGCAGAAGCAGAAGGGTTGAAAGATTTTGAGTATGCGGAAGTTACTGCACCGCGTGTGATTGCGAATGGTGAAATTGATGGAGATGCTTATTTAGTATTAAGTTGGCTAGAAGAGGGACCACGAGGCAGCCAAGCAGAACTGGGTAAATTGGTCGCAAAATTGCATGATTTCCATAATCCAGACAAACGTTTTGGTTACGACCACCCTTATGAAGGCAGAGATATTTCTTTCAATAATGAATGGACAGATTCTTGGAAAGAAATCTTTGTGAACCGCAGATTGGATCATTTAAGAGAAGTGGTCGTTGAAAAAGGATTGTGGAACGTCGATCAATTGAATAAATTTGATAATGTACGTCAAGTGATTGTGAATGCATTAGACAATCACAAAAGTAAACCATCGCTATTACATGGTGATTTATGGGGCGGCAACTATATGTTCTTAGAAAATGGTGAACCTGCACTCTTTGATCCAGCTCCAATGTATGGCGATCGTGAATTCGATTTAGGAGCGACAACGACATTCGGTGGTTTCTCAGAAGAATTCTATGAAGCTTATGATAAAGCTTATCCTTTAGATGAAGGTGCGTATCAACGTATTGAATTCTATAAATTCTATTTATTATTAGTACACTTAGTGAAATTCGGTCCAATGTATGAAGGCAGTGTAGATGCTTCAATGGATAAAATTTTAAGTGATGCCAACTTCTAATTGGAATCATAGCGACTTACTGGTAAAGTAGGTCGCTTTTTACATAGCTTTTGTTCTGGTGGAATTTTACTCCTTTGTCCATTTCAAGCGTAAAAAATGTTAATTTATAAGTAAGTTTAAAAATGGGGTGAGAATAATGTCAACTAAGATTAAAGACCTAGAGTTAGAAGCATCTGAGTTAACAAGAACAACACATCAATTAGGAATTCCAGTGATGATTCTTTTCGAGGGTGTACCTGCGGCAGGGAAAACACGTTTATCTAATGAATTATTATTAACTTTGGATGCGAAATACTCGAGCTTTATTGCGACCGCATCACCGACACCAGAAAATTTACGTTACCAATTCTTACAAAAGTATTGGAACACATTACCAGGCAAAGGAGATATTAATATTTATTTCCGTAGCTGGTATGCGCACTATATTGATTACAAAGTAAATGGGATTAAGCATTTACAGTACAAAGATTATCATGTATTGCGTGATCAAATTGATGCTTTTGAAACGATGCTTGAAAACGACCAATACGAAATCATTAAATTTTATATTGAAATTGATGAACAAAAACGCCAAGAACATATTAGACAAACGAAAGAAAATCCTCTTACAAGATGGAAAGCACAAGAATATGAAAATGTTATTCCGGATGATATTTATCTTGAAGAAATGCGTGAAATTCTTCAAGATCCAACTCAAAAAGATTGGAAGATTATTGATTATACGGATGGAGAAGCGGCTACTATTTTAATGTATGAACACATTATCAAACGCCTTAAAAAAGCGATTAAAGCTTATCACGAACGTGTTCAAACACGTGATGGTTTATTTACTGAAGGGTATACAACAGATGTTTTCGATAATCCATTAGAAAAAGTCAGTAAATCAGAGTACAAAACACAAATAGAAAAACTTCAAGCACGTATGTTAGAAATTCAATTTGCGTTATATGAACGAAAAATTCCATTAATTTTAGTGTTTGAAGGTATGGATGCGGCAGGTAAAGGCGGTAATATTAAACGCATTCGTGAGAAACTTGATCCGACGGGTTATGAAGTCAATGCGATTAGTGCACCTACAGATGTTGAACTTGCACACCAATACTTATGGCGTTTTGCGCGAGATATGCCACGAACAGGACATATTGAACTTTTTGACCGCAGTTGGTATGGCCGTGTACTGGTAGAACGTGTAGAAGGTTTTGCGACAACGGATGAATGGCAACGTGCTTATCATGAAATTAATGACTTTGAAAAAATGTGGACAGATGAAGGAGCAATTCTGTTAAAATTCTTCTTAAGCTTAGATAAAGATGTTCAGTTAGAACGTTTTAAAGCTAGAGAAGAAAATCCGGATAAACAATGGAAGATTACGGATGAGGATTGGCGCAACCGTGAAAAGTGGGATTTATATTTAGAAGCCAGTGCGGATATGATTCAAAAAACCGATACTCATAATGCACCATGGTATGTTGTGCCAGCTGATCATAAGAAAACAGCGCGTATTGCGGTATTAAAACGTATTATTAAAACATGTGAAACTGCTTTGTGGGGCGTACACCACGATTAAAGACTGATATACTAGTGTGAAGTATAAAGTTAATTACGGGATATATTGTCAATGGATAGAAAAGAAACAATGGCAAGAAGGGGGAGAAGAAAATAATGGCGAGAAATTATTCTAGAACCTATTATTTTCATCATGTGGAACATCGCAAAATTCAACAAAGTTCTAAGAAAACACTGTGGTTATCTTTAATTATTACGTTATTCTTTACATTTGTTGAATTTATAGGAGGTATTGTGTCGAACTCACTGGCACTTTTATCAGACTCCTTCCACATGCTCAGTGACGTTTTAGCACTGGGGTTATCAATGGTCGCAATTTATTTATCAAGCAGGCAGCCGACTGACCGTTTTACTTATGGGTTTTTAAGGTTCGAAGTTATCGCTGCTTTCTTGAACGGACTGGCACTTGTAGTGATTTCACTGTGGATTTTTTATGAAGCTATTATGCGTATGATTTTCCCGAGAGAAATTGAAAGTGGACTAATGTTAGTGATTGCGGTAATTGGTTTAATCGTTAATATTGTATTAACGTGGTTACTGTATCATTCTTTAAAATCTGAAGAAAATATCAATATTCAAAGTGCATTATGGCATTTCTTTGGTGACTTATTAAATTCAGTGGGTGTCATCTTAGCAGTGATTTTAATTAAATTGACTGGTATTCAAATGATTGACCCGATTTTAAGTATTGTCATTTCAGCAGTTTTATTAAATGGTGGTTATAAAATTTTGAAAAATGCGTGGATGATTTTAATGGAATCTGTGCCAGAAGGTTTAGATGTCGATCAAATCATGGATGATATGAAAAAAGCAGAACATGTTTTAGATGTGCATGAATTCCATTTATGGAGTGTAACTTCTGATCAGTATTCATTATCTGCACATGTGGTATTAGATAGTAAAGATAGCCAGGATGCATATCGCATCATCAACCAGTTAGAGCAATTATTAAAAACAAAGTATGGCTTACATCATACAACGTTACAGATTGAACATCTAGATTTGAATCACTTAGATGAAAATTATTTTGAGCAATTTGAAGATGAAAAAGCATAAATATGTGTGATTCAATTCTCTTTTGGGTAATATAATAAGTACGGTTATAAAATTCAACCGTTTGTTTAGTTGATATAAGACAAAACATAACTAAAGGAGGCTATATTATGGCTGAAGAGAAAAAAGGTTCAATCCAAGGACGCGTAGTAGACGAAACTAAAGAGCAAGCGAAAAAGCAAAAAGAAAAATTAGAAAAGAAAAACGAAGATAAATAATAAAAAACGGGCAGCCATTAAGGTTGCCCGTTTTTATATGATTAAAATTGTTTTGCGAATTGTTCTGCTTGTTGAATCGCATTTAGTTTAATTTCTTCTGCATTTTCTGGTTCTGCATTGTGACCTTCAATTGCGATTAAACTAATATCAGGTACACCCATGAATGCTAGGATAGTACGGATATAACGGTCGCCTAATTCAAAGTCAGCTGCTGGACCTTCGCTGTAGTAGCCGCCACGTGATTGGATATGCAATGCTGCTTTATCTGTTAATAAGCCTTGTGGACCTTCAGCAGTGTATTTGAATGTTTTACCAGCAACTGCGACTGCGTCGAAATAACGTTTAACTGCAGGAGGGAATGATAAGTTCCACATTGGTGTAACGAAAACATATTTATCTGCCGCTACGAATTGATCTACAAGTTCAGTTAAACGGTTAACTTTTTGTTGTTCTGAATCTGTTAATGTTTCGCCAGATTGTAATTTACCCCAACCTGAAAATACTTCAGCATCGATTTCAGGTACTTCATCTTTAAATAAGTCGATGTGAACGACTTCATCTTCAGGGTGTTCTGCTTTGTAAGTATCAATAAAAGCTTTTCCAACTGCCATTGAGTTAGAAACCATTTCATCTAATGGGTGTGCAGTGATATATAAAACTTGTGACATTAATAATCATCCTTTTTCATGTAATGTAAGATATATTTATTATACTAGGTACAATTACTATATGTAAAGGGTAAAGTTTTCACTTTTGGTGCATCTTAAAGAAATGAAATAAGTAGATTTAGTGAACAAGTAAGTTTAAAGTGGAGTGTGTTCTAGGGTTAGGTTTATAATATTTTTGAAATTCATACCTAGAGGTGAAGTGATGAAGAATTTAATCATCGGTACATTATTATTTTTGTTAGTAGTGGGTTCAGGTTTGTATACGATTAAAGCTGAAATGCAGAATGATGCGAAGGCAGCAGCAACACAAAAATATAAAGTCAAAGGTATAACAACAGAAAAACAATTAAAAGCATTCTTTAATGATCCGAAGAAAACAGAAGCACAAAAGTTAGGCGCATATGAGACAGCTGTCGAAAATAAAGTCATTCCTCGCAGTCCGCATTTTCAAAGTGCTGATGCAGCATATAAAGAATCTATGAAGTTGAAACACCATAAGCAACAATAAAATAAAATCATCATTTATAAAGTAAGTGACAGGCTTTATAAATGATGATTTTATGTTAAATGTAGAAAATTTTTGATTTCATCTAGTGAAGGAAGTTGTTCAGTATAATATTCAAGGTTTTGAAGTAAAGGTTGATTATCTGACCATTGTTGAATTTGACTTAAGAAAGTACCATTAAAAATTTGACCATAGAAATGTAGGAAGTTAGATAAATAATTGCCTTCTTGCCATACTTTGTAAGTTCCGATAAGTGCTAATATAAAAACGATTCCTTTAAATAAATTCCACATCGTCTTTCTCCTTGAAAATAGTTTGTTATCTAATTAATTGTATAACATTTTTATTGTGATTGCTAGTGAGCGCATTGCTCTATATGAATATTGAAAACCATGTTATAATGAATGAAATTCACAGCATGAGTCGAACTGAATTAGGAGGTTTACAATGGGTAAATGGAAATCACGGTTATTTACATTAGTGGGTGTCTTACTTATTTTAGCGGGCATCTTTATGGTGTTTAAACCACAAATCAACCACTTTATAGCTGGTAAAGAAAATGAAGCGAAAATAGAACAATACGATAAACAACAAGCCTCAAAAAAACAAGAGAAAAAAGAAGTGCCGCAAGTTCCTAAAGATAAATCACAATTGGTAGGGTATATTGATATACCAAGTGTGAATATTAAAGAAGCGGTTTATCCTGGTGAAGCAACACCTGAACAATTAAACAGAGGTGTCAGCTTAGCCGAAGAGGATGAATCATTAGATCAACAAAACATAGCGATTGCCGGTCATACAAATACATCAGGCAACTATCAATTTACAAATTTACACAAAGTAAAAAAAGGTGCAAAAGTCACTTTTAAGGTCGGCAAAGAAACACGTAAATATAAAATCACAAAGATTAAAGACGTAAAACCTACTGAAATTAGTGTGTTAGCTGAACAGAAAAAGAAAAAAGATCAATTAACATTAATTACATGTGATGATTATAATCCACAAACTGGCGAGTGGGAAACACGTAGTATTTATACTGCTGAAAGAGTTGCATAATAAGAAAGACCTGAGACAACGATAACAGTCTCAGGTCTATTTTTTTATGTTTCTACTATTATGCTTCTAATTTCTGTGTGATTTGTTCGGCAGTATCTTCAGGTAAATTACTGTGATCAATTTCAAAACCTAAGTCTTGAATCATGCGATAATCCATTTCATTCGGCTGACCACCTGTAATTAAGTAATCACCTACAAAAATTGAGTTAGCTGCTAGTAATGCTAAAGGTTGGAGTGATTGTAAGTTGATTTCACGTCCGCCTGCAATTCTAATTTCTTTAGTTGGATTAACCAAACGGAATAAAGCAATGATTCGTAAACATTTCATAGGTGTAAGTTCGTCCATCTCTCCGAACTTTGTGCCTTGAATAGGATGTAAGAAATTAATAGGAATACTGTCTGCATCAATTTCTTTTAAGGCAAAGGCCATATCAATTCTATCTTGATCTGTTTCACCCATGCCGCAGATAACGCCAGAGCAAGGTGATATATGATGTGCTTTCATAATTTCTACAGTATTCACACGTTGTTCATAGGAGTGGGTTGTGACTACAGTATCATGATAATTTTCACTTGTATTTAAGTTATGGTTGTAACGATCAACACCTGCATCTTTTAAACGTTGTGCTTGATCATCATTTGCGATGCCTAAACATGCACAAACTTTTAATTCAGGATGCGTTTGTTTGATTTGTTTCACTGATGAAGTGATATGGTCAACTTCTTTATCACTAGGACCACGACCGCTCATCACAATACAGTATGTACCTATTTGATGTTCAGCAGCAGCATTTGCGCCAGCCACAATGTCATTTTCAGGAATCAAAGCATAACGGTCTTTTCTTTTCATATCCCTTGATTGACCACAGTACCCACAATCTTCAGGACAGATACCACTCTTCGCATTTAAAATCATATTCAGTTTTACTTTCTTTCCGTAATAATGTTTTCGAATAGCATAAGCCTCATCTAATAATGTCATCGTATCAATAGATTTATCTGTATATAAATTATAGGCTTCTTCTTTAGTGAGTGATTTACCGTTTAAAATATCTTGTGCAATTTGCATAATCGAGATCTCCTTTATAGTGAAATTCAATATGTAAACTTATTAATATTTTAAGTTTGCATTTGTGCAGAAGGATATGCAAGTGAAGATTTTTATGTGAAAGGGATGTTTTACAATATTTAAATTGTCAAAGTTAGGACATTTAAATCAAAAAATACAAAAGAAATCATCTAAATGTGTCTAAATTGTGACAAATGTAAACGCTTTATTAAGGACGCAAATGATTTATATTTAGGTTTAATTAGAAAACTATAGAGTAAAGTAACTCAAATCATTGTAGTAATATATATAAACGAAATAAATTGAGTTCAATTGCATCGTGTAGATTTGACCGACTTACAGATGATTTTTCATTAACATAATTATACATTCAACCAAAAAATTTCATGCAGTTAAGTTTTTGTTGTTGAAATGTGTGGTTCTACAAAATTTACGAAATATAAATAAATAGTTATACAAAGTTTTTTGAAACTATGCTAATATTTACATACACTAGTTTTTTGAAAACTTAGGCAAGTGGTAAACAATATATGTAACAATTGGACATGGGAAATTTTTTAATATTGGAAAGGGGTTATATCTTTAATGAGAAATAATTCACATTCGCGAGGCTTTGACGCAAGACGTCAAAATAAATATTCGATTCGTCGTTTCACTGTAGGAACAGCTTCTATCATCGTTGGAGCAACTTTATTGTTCGGAATTGGAAACGAAGCAAGAGCTGCAGAAGGAACAACTGATTCTACTGGCAACCAAACGTCAGGTAGTTCGACTAGTGATCCAGCATCACAACCAACAGAAGATGCTGCACCAACACAAGATGCTGCACAGACTCAAGAAACACAATCAACTACAGTTAATCAATCAACTGACCAACTGGTTGATAAAACTGCTGAACCAACAGCACCACAAACTGATACAAAAACTACAGATGCACCTACAACTGGTGAAACTGTAACACCAGAACAAAATACAACAACTAATAATGATACAAATACAACAACTACGTCAGATGCTCCACAACAAGACACTTCTTCCCAAACTGCATCTTCAACAGATACATCATCGACAACAAAAGATACATCATCACAATCAGCACCAGAGTCGGCTGATACAACAACTTCTACAACACAAGAAAAATCAACTTCTGATACATCATCACAATCATCAACTTCAGATAAAGTAGATGCACCTACAACTTCTGCACAAGAACCAAGCAGTACAACACAAGAAAAATCAGCAGATACATCAAGCACTTCAAATACGACTTCTGCTCAAACAGCTGAAGAACCTGTAACTACTCAAGGTTCTACTGACCAAACGGTTGATAAGTCAACAGTTGAACCAAGTGCTGAACAAAATACTGTCTCATCTACTGAACCGACTCAACAAGTCATTGCAGCTGCTGATTCAAATACAACTACAGATGCAGGTACTACTCAAGATACATCTTTACAATCAAGTGATTTAGCTGCACAAGCTGGTGTTACAAGTGCTGATTCACCTGAACTAGCAACATACAAATTATTGCAACAATCTTCTGATAATAAAGATGCAAACACAATTCAAACGACAGCTGAAACAACACCAATGTCACGTTCATTCAGTTTAATGTCAGCATCACCAACAACATTCACAACATTAGCAGCAGCAACAGGCACGAATGTAAATGATTTAGTTACTATTTCAAATCCTACAATCTCAACAGAACAGATTGACCCTAACCAAAGTGGTAATTTCCGATTGAATGCAGATTATACTGTTAATGGAACAGTGCAAGGTGGAGACTATTTCACTGTACAAATGCCAACATATGCAAATATGGATGGGGAACTAGATTATACAAATACTAACAATCAATTCACAACTGAGTTATTATCACCATCAGGATATGTAGTTGCAAACGGTGTTTACGACACAACTACTAAAACTTTAACTTATACCTTTACTGACTGGGTTAATGATAAAGAAGATGTATCAGGGAGCTTTAGTTTAGCGCAGTTTGCGGATCGTAATACAGCGAAAGATTATGGAACATACCCATTAACTTATAACTTAGCTGGTGAAACATTTAATACACAAATCACATATGCATATGATTCACACGAACATGGGGTTTATCCGGCATACGTTGATTCAATGATTACAAATGTTGATGCGACAAATACAACTAACGATTTTACTGAAGTGGTTTATGTCAACCCAACTGATTTAAACTTAAGCAGTGCAGCTCTAGTTATGGCTCCAAAAGACGGTAACAGTAATGCGCTAATTGGCTTTGACTATACAACTTTCCATATTTATGAAGTTCCAGACCCAAGTTAATTACCTGATAGCTATGATTTTGAAGCTGCAGGTTACCAAGACTTAGCACAAAGTTTCCAAAATAACGGAAGTATTTATACAAATGCAAATGGTGATATGATTATTAATTTCGGTGTGATTGATAATCCGTATGTAGTAGTTATGGATTCACAATTCGATCCGACTTATAGTTCAAATTTAACAACTAGAGCGACTCTCTATGCAACAGATCAATCTGGTTACACAGCAAGCTATTTCTTTGATAACAGCTTTGTAATTGAAAATAGTTCAGGTACTGGAGACGGAACACTTGAAACTTATAGACTAGGTGACTATGTATGGGAAGATACTAACCAAAATGGTATTCAAGATAGTGGAGAAACACCAATTTCAAACGTGTTAGTTACTCTTAAAGATGCTAACGGTAACATTATCAATACAGCAGTAACAGACCGATATGGGAACTACTTATTCTCAGATTTAAATAACGGAGATTATACAGTAGAATTTAGTACACCAGAAGGCTATGTTCCGACTACACAAAATGCTGGAACAGATAGCACTGTAGACTCAAATGGTTTAGTTGTACCTGTAACAATTAATGGTGCGGATAACTTAACAATCGACTCTGGTTTCTATAAACCTGTAGCTGCGACATACAACTTAGGTGACTATGTATGGGAAGACAGCAACAAAGACGGCATCCAAAACTCTAACGAAGTAGGAATCGAAGGCGTAACTGTAACGTTAACAAAACCAGACGGCACGACTGAAACAACAGTAACAGGCGCTGACGGTAAATATGAATTCACTGGCCTAGAAAACGGTGAGTACACAGTTAACTTCTCAACGCCAGCAGGTTATGAAGCAACACTTGTAAATCAAGGCGATTTAACAGCGCTTGATTCAAACGGTACAACAACTACAGTTGTCATCAATAATGCTGATGATTACACAATCGACAGCGGTTTCTTCAAACCAGTTGTTGAACCAGAACCAGTTCCAGCGACATACAACTTAGGTGACTATGTATGGGAAGATTCAAACAAAGACGGCATCCAAAACTCGAACGAAGTGGGTATCGAAGGCGTAACAGTAACATTGACAAAACCAGACGGATCAACAGTAACGACAGTTACAGATGCGAACGGTAAATATG
>NZ_PPRU01000036.1 GCF_002902285.1 Staphylococcus simulans
ACCTTGTATTATTTAATAGTAAGGGGTATATTATAAGTGAACTACTATTAAACATTAAACAGTACTGAATAATGTGTTGGAGGTTTGCTATGAATATACAATTTAAGAAAGGTGCACTTGAATTTTTAGTCTTGCTTATTATTCAAGGTGAAGATCAGTATGGCTATTCACTTGTACAAAAGATAACACCGCGTATCACAATCGCAGAAGGTACCGTCTATCCTTTAATGCGCCGTTTAGTTAAGGAAGGTTATTTAACAACTTATTTTAAACCGTCGACAGAAGGACCAGCACGCAAGTATTACCGAATTACCGAAGAAGGTCATGAACGTTTAGAAGCACTACTTGAAGAATGGAAGGCCTTTACAGAAGCTGTAGATTTATTTATTGAGGAGAGTGAGAGAGATGAGTAAACAAGAATATTTACAGTTATTAAATCGTTATTTAACGCGCGTTTCACCGGAAGAACGCCAAGATATTTTAAACGAGTATGAAACACACTTCATCAGTGGTAAAGAAGCAGGAAAAACTGAAGAAGAAATTTCCCGGGAATTAGGTAATCCGAAAGACATCGGGCGTGAAATGAGTGCGAATGCGGCGGTAGATAAAGCAGAATCTTCTCGCAATGCCGGCAATGTCACGAATGCTGTGTTAGCGGTTATGGGATTAAGTATTTTAAACTTCTTCGTTATTACCATTGTAATTGCGACATGGTTCGGTGTGCTTTTATCTTTAGGTGTGGCGACGCTTACTTTTCTAGCTGCACCTATATTCTTACTGGTCAAAGGCATGATAGATGGATTTGGAGAAATTATTCCTCTAGATATCTACGTTTCATTTACATGCTTTGGAATCGGATTGATGTTATTTACAGTAACGTACCTTGCTTATAAATGGAGCTTCGTTCTCTTTATGAAATATTTACGTTGGAATATTAAAGTTGTGAAAGGAAGTGCGCAATCATGAAAAAAGCATTGTTGATTATCTTTAGTATAGGCTTAGTGATTACAGTCGGTTTCGGAATTGCGGGCTATGTAGAAGGAAAAAAACAACTTAAAAAAGCTGATAATCCAATTCATTACACAAAAGACTATAAGCATGAAGATGCGAAAATAAAAAACTTGAAAATCAATACGGATACATCAAACGTTATCATTAAAAAAGGTGACCACTTCCATGTTAAGGGGGAAGGTGGTATTAAAGGAAAAACAAAAATTAACAGTACTATAAAAGGTGATACATTAGCGGTTGAATCAAAACTTCCAAACCCTACGATTAATTTTACATTTGGAAATATCACAAACAGCACCATCACAATTACAGTACCTGAACGTCAATTGTCAGATGTGACAATTTATAATGATACAGGAGACATGACAATTGAAGGTTTAAAAGCGAATCATTTAGAAGCACAATTGGATACAGGAGAGTTAGTGTTAAAAGCAGCTAATCTTAATAAAGTAGATTTAACAAGTGATACGGGTGATATTGAAATCACGCAAACACTTTTCAAAAATATGAGAATCGGAAATGACACAGGTGATACTGAAGTCAAAGGTATCAAAGGCGATGTGAATCTCCAAGTACAATCAGACACAGGTGATATTGAGGTAGATTATGCAGAACCACCTAAAAATACTAAGGTTATTCATAAAGAAGATGTAGATATGGATATTCATCAACCTGCTTTAAAAGCAAAACGTTATGGCAATGCTTCGCACACAATTGAATTAGAATCAGATACAGGTACAGTAGAAATTAATTAAAGTTATCACTATGAGCACCTAAGCAGAGAAGTTCTGTCTAGGTGCTTCTTTATATTGATAAAATTAATATTTTTAAATTTATTTTCGTATATAAGTTTAATTACTTTTTTCTCGTTTGTGTATACGTTAGAATGTCTTTTGCGAAAATGAAAGAAAGGAGAAATATATGATTAATCTGTTATCAGCCATTGGATCTATCGGGACATTTATTATGGCTTTGTTCTATTTAGTGTCTGTATCGATTCAACTCTATCAACTGCGTATTTCATTTACGCCAGCCATTGGTTTTAATCAAATTTTACTGCAGACAAGTAAAAATGATCGATTGAAGTTATTTAATATCAGCGCAGCAAACCAAGATAGTAATCGCTTTTTAAAGCTGTATAACTTAGGCGGCGGTGCCGCAAAAGAAGTGATAGTCACAATCACACACATGGGTAAAGAAGAAGTACTTCAAAGGAAATATGTCAGTATTTTACCAAGTAAAGAGTATTATCTTGTGCCTATTAATGAAGGTGTCTTTCATGAATTAGAAGAAACGATTCAACAGAATGGCTATGAAGCAGCTTTAAAAGTAGATATAAACTTCAAACACAACTTAAGCCGTAAAACACAGCATATAGAGTTATTCGGTAAAATCGATAGTTTCAATCAATTAGATGAAAATCCAATCTATGAATTGCAGTTTGTTCAAAAATCTGCGATTAACCAATAGTGAATGGGCTCCAAAATATCAAGTTTGGGGTCTTTTTTTATGTATGAGCATAAATACTTGCATTATTCCTAAAGTAGTATTATTATATTAAGTATAATAAGTATATCAGAAGAACAACGTCCTCATTATAAGATAGAAAAGAGTAGAAAAGGGAAGTTATTCAAAGATAAGGAGATGAAATAAATGAACAACAACAACTTAAAAGGTATGCACCATGTCACTGCGATTACAAGTGATGCGATTAAAATATATGATTTCTTTACAGACGTATTAGGTCTAAGATTAGTGAAAAAAACAGTAAACCAAGATGATATCCAAACGTATCATTTATTCTTTGCGGATGATGAAGGGAATGCAGGAACAGATGTCACATTCTTCGATTTCCCTGGAATTCCTAAAGGTACACATGGAACAGATGAAATTGCACGTATTACATTACGTGTACCATTAGATGCGGCGATTGAATTTTGGAATGACCGTTTAAGTGAGTTTGACGTGAAACATGAAGCGCCAACAGAACTATTCGGTAAAAAAATCTTACGTTTTGAAGATTTTGATGGCCAACTTTACACATTAATTTCTGATGAATCAGATTCAGCAGACAGTGTAGAACCAGGTGTTGCTTGGAAAAATGCGCCAGTACCAGAAGAATATGCGATTGTCGGTTTAGGACCTATCGAATTAAACGTGAGCCGTTTCGATCCATTCAAACAAATTTTCGAAGAAGTATACGGCTATAAAAAAGTTGAATCTGAAGGCGACTATCATTTATTCGAAACAGGAAAAGGCGGTAACGGCGGACAAGTTATCGTACGTAAACTTGGCGGCAACCCAGGTATGCAAGGTTATGGTACAATCCATCACACTGCGTTCCGTGTGGCTGATAAAGATGAATTAGATGTCTGGATTGACCGTTTGAATAAATATCAAATCGGCAACTCTGGATTTGTAGAACGTTACTTCTTCAAATCACTTTATTCTAAATTCTATCCAGGTATCTTAATTGAAATTGCGACAGATGGTCCAGGTTTCATGGGAGATGAACCATACGAAACAGTAGGTGAAATCTTATCATTACCACCATTCTTGGAACCAAAAAGAGAACAAATCGAAGCACAAGTACGTCATATTGAAACAACGCGCCACAACCAACCAGGCCGTACAAATCAATAATTTATCACTAAGGAGGCAGGTATCATGGCTTTAGATACAATGAAGCACATTTTTAGAAAAGGTCAAAGTTCAGATCAACCTACATTCATCTTATTACACGGAACAGGTGGAGACGAATCTGATTTATTCCCGCTCGCATTACGTTTGAACCCAAACTATAACATGTTAGGTGTGAAAGGAAATGTGGATGAAAATGGTATGACACGTTTCTTCAAACGTCATGGTGAAGGTCAATATGATTGGAAAGACTTAGAAGAACGCGGCACAGAATTATATGAGTTCTTACAAGCAGCCGCAAAAGAATATGACTTTGATTTAGAAAATGCAATCTTAGTTAGTTTCTCAAATGGTACGAACATTGCGATTAACTTACTATTACGTGAGGAAACTAAATTTGCGAAAGCATTATTATTCGCAGGGCTTTATCCAACACACATTGACCATGTGAAAGATTTAAGTGGCACAGACATCTATCTTTCAATGGGTACGCATGACCCTATCGTACCTGTATCTGAAAGTGAACGTTTAATTGATTTATTCCAACGTTCAGGTGCGAATGTTACAACACATTGGACACAATCACACGGCATTACTGAAGAGTCACTTAATGAAGCAGTGAAAGTTGTGAACGAACAATAAACTTAAATAATAGCTTAATAGACACGTGATTGAAGGACCTCCAGACCAATTCAATCAAACCCCGTAATCAAGCACTCAGGCTTTTTGACTAAAATTCAAAAAGTGCTGAGTGCTTTTTAATATGTGAAAGTATAATAAAAAGCTTCTGCAGACACAGATGCTAAATTAATACGGATAGATCTTTTTAAATTCAGAGTATTAAAGCGAGAATATTCTTTAATATAATCAACGCGACCAAAAAAACGATAACGCTAGATACTTTGTTAAGAATTAAAATGAATTTGCCAGACTTATCGACAGTGCCGACTATACGTCCTAAAACTGCCAAGAAGATAAACCAAATCCAAGAAATGGAGATGGTGGCGATAGAAAAGGCCAATTTGTCATCCCCTTCATAGATTGAGGCACTTGTCCCAATGACACCGACTGTATCCATAATAGCGTGTGGGTTAAGTAAGGAAACAGAGAGCGCAAATAGAATTTGTTTCTTAGGACTCATCGGTTCAATTTCATCAATATTAGAAGGCTTTTCTTTCCAAAGTGACCAAGCCATATAGATTAAGAATACAAAACCAATGATATAGATCACTAATTGTAACGTCGGCATAGACATTAAAATCAAAGACACACCGAGTATTGCGACTACAATTAAAAATGTGTCACAAAATCCTGCAGTGAGGATGACAGGTAAAGCATGCGTCAATTTTTTCTGATTCGCACCTTGGTTAAACACAAAGACATTTTGTGCGCCTAAAGGCAAAATCAGACCTAACGCTAACAAAACACCATGAAGTATCGCTTGTAACATAAATGACTACCCACTTTCTCTATACAATGTCTCTTTGATTTGTGATTGGGCTAAGCGTGTACATAAAGAGGGATTGTATGTATGTTAGTTAATTTGTAGTATACACAAAAACTAAACGGTGAACAACGCATAACAAAAAGATGAATAAGATAGGTATATAATTCAGTGTCTCATTCGTTTGTAATCTATTTTGTTAACTCGAATTAAGAATTTATTAAACTTTGGTTTATGGTGTATGCAGATACAAAACGCTACACTGAAAATAGGAAATTAAGTAATTATTTTCTATGGATTTTCATTAGTTGACCGCTATATGAAACCAATTATCCTTATTCGTTGGATATCCGGATTTTGGCTATCGTTCAAAATTCGGATTTTTTAATTCTTTGAGAAAAGGCAGGTTACGCTTTTTATGGTTTTAATGATTCTAGGTTTATTCTTTATTATTCGCTTATACTCTTTATCCATCTCTATTCGTCATGAGCGTGAATTGATTGCGCAAGGTGCAGTGCAATATGGCGCAAAGAACTCAAAATATCTTGCGTTATTACATATTTTAATTTATGTGGTCAGCTTTGTTTATGCGACAATCGCTCAACCCGCATTTAATGTAGTATCACAAATTGGCCTCGTATTACTGATCGTCAGTTATGTGATGTTGTTTTGGGTCATTCGTACACTAGGTCCAATTTGGACGTTGAAGGTCTACATACTTAAAGAACATCATATTGTAAAATCAGGGCTCTTTAAATTCGTTAAACATCCCAATTACTTCTTAAATATTATTCCTGAATTAATCGGTGTGATTTTATTAACACAAGCTTATCCAGTAAGTGTACTGCTTATTCCGTATGCAGTTTCACTATATGTACGTATTCAACAAGAAGAAAGCGCGATGGCACATCTTAAATAAATAACATAACGGTGTAAGACTAAGAACAAATTTTAAACGTTCTTAGTCTTTTTTGTTAAGAGTTTTACAATATTTAATGGCGTTTAATTGAAGGTGGAAATAAGGAGGAAAGAGAACCTATAATAGAATTAATACGAATGTGTTGGAGGTGAGTAAGTATGTTGAAGGTGAAAGCACCGAAACATCTCTTTTTGGAAGGGGGAGATGAAGCGGTGTTGTTGTTGCATTCTTTTACTGGGACTGTACAAGATGTCAAAGAAGTAGCAGAAGCATTACATAAAGAGGGTTATACCTGTTATGCGCCTTGTTATAGGGGGCATGGTCTGCCTGTTTCTGAGTTCGTACAATATGATATTAGAGATTGGTGGGAAGATGCAGAAGCGGCTTATGGTTTTCTACATGCAAAGGGATACCGTAAAATCACTGTTCTTGGCGTGTCGTTAGGTGGTATTTTTGCATTAAAAATAGCTGAACAATTTGACGTAGATCGTGTGATTGGGATGTCAGTGCCTTATCATAAATCTGCAGAAGGTGTGTTAAGCAGATTGAACCATTATGGTACACGACTACAATACTATATTGGTTGTACTGAAGAGGAACAAGCAGAAGAAATGGCATATGTGCCTGCTTATCAAGAGGGTGCCGCCCATTTTGAAGCGTTTGTGAATCAAACCATGAATGAGCTTGGCAGAATCAAAGCACCGACACTGTTATTATACGGTGGAAAAGATGATGTTTCGTATAAGGAAAGTGTAGATAGCATCGCTAAAAAGTTGGTTCATGCATCGGATATTGAAACTGGATGTTTTGAGGATTCAGGTCATTTAATGACAAGAAGCACAGAGAAACAAAAAATCATAGAAAAAATCATTAATTTTATGTAAGATTAAAATGAATTTTTGTGAAACCGTTTTACTTAACAACGAAAGTAGCGTAAAATCATACAAGATAATGTTTTTTTCAGAGTGTTCGTATATGATAAGATGGCCATAAGAGTACTTTTACTATTAAATTTTCTACGAACACTCGAACCGTGTGTTGACTGTGATAGTTAAATATAGAGTATTCGATTGTAAATCAACAAACAAAAACTAATTACCCTGAAAAATAGATATTTCCACCCAAGAAGAAGAGAAAGAGAAAGATGAATTGGAGGGATTTCGTTATGAAAAACGAAATAGTCAACAACGCGATTGAGCTATTTGCGAAAAAAGGATACTACGGTTGTACTTTAGAAGAAATAGCCAACAGTGTATCTATAAAAAAAGCGAGCTTATACTATTATTTCCCAAGCAAAGCTAATATTTATGAAGCATGTTCAAATAGAATTATCCAATATTTTAATAGAATCTTAGACTTACAAGAAAATATATCGCAACGTACTTTAGAAAACTTACGTCAATTTATCATAGATATGGTTTTTAAACCTAACATCAGTTATTTACGTATGTATATACACTTTAACCAAGCACCAAATGAGTTTAAAGAACAACTGTATCAAGGTATTGCTACACTGCATAGTAAATTGAATCGTATTTTAGAACTTTATTACGAGGTAAATGACATTTCAATGCCTATCAGAGAGTTTAAAGATTTAATGTTAGGTATTATGGAAAGCGGCTTTATTAGAACAACTTTCGTTAATTACTTTGATGAATTAAGTTATCGCAGATATACTATGGAAAAAGATGTTGAAGCAACATTAAACGCTTTGCTGGAATTAGAATAAGTGCATATTGATCGTAACTTTAAAGCAAGATGAGATTATCCAAAAGGGTAATCTTTTTTTATGCCATTTTGAGTTGAAAATGAATGCATAAGCAATGTTAAGCAGCTTTAAGAGATACGGGGTAGAAAAAATCTAAAATATATGAGAAAGCCTATGATGACAAGGTTACAACAAGATATTCTGTTTAATTGCTAGTTGAGGGATTGCTATATTTGTGTTATAGTATACTTACTTACATGAACGCTTTAACGCTTTAAAGTAAATTAGTTTTTAGCCTGAAAATAACAGAAAAGGATGAGCAGCGTGTCGAAACAATCACAGTGGAAAACCTCAACCGGTTTTATTTTAGCAAGCGCAGGTTCGGCCATCGGATTAGGGGCCATGTGGAAATTCCCATATATGGCTGGTATCTATGGCGGCGGTGCGTTTCTACTTATGTTTTTAATATTTACAATTTTTATAGGCTTGCCGTTACTCATTATGGAATTTACAATCGGTAAGCTTGGAAGAACTTATACAACCGCTATTTTCGGTAAATTATCAAATAAGAAATGGACAAATGTTATCGGCTGGAGCGGTAACCTCGCTGTCTTTGTCTTATTTGGTTTCTATAGCGTTGTTGGTGGTTGGATTATGATTTATATCGCACAAGTTGCGATGCAGATAATAGGACTAAGAGACGGGACACTTGGCAGTATTCAATTTGAACAAGTCATCTCAAGTCCGCTTTATACCATTTTAGGACAAGGTTCTTTTATCTTAGTGACGATGGTAATTGTTATGTTAGGTGTTGAGCATGGGCTTGAGAAAGCATCTAAAGTTATGATGCCTTTGCTGTTCATCTTTTTAATATTAATTGTGGTACGTTCACTCTCATTAGAAGGTGCTTCTGAAGGTGTACGTTTCTTATTAGAACCACGTATGGAAGAGCTATCTATGGAAGGTATTCTCTTTGCGCTTGGCCAATCATTCTTCGCCCTCTCATTAGGAACGACAGGGATGATTACGTACGCAAGTTATGTCCCTAAAGAAATGACGATTAAAACTTCTGCGTTATCCATTGTAATTATGAATATTATTGTGGCTTTACTTGCAGGTTTAGCGATCTTCCCTGCAATCAATGCGTTTGGTTATAAACCAGAAGAAGGTCCTGGCTTACTCTTTAAAGTACTGCCGCATGTATTTGAGAAAATGAGCTTTGGTCCAGGATTTTATTTCATCTTCTTGATTTTATTCTTATTCGCAGCGTTAACATCATCCATTTCATTACTGGAATTGAATGTGTCTAACTTTACTAAGAATGACAACCGTAAACGTGGTAAAGTAGCTTTAATCGGCAGTATATTAGTCTTTATTATCAGTATCCCAGCAACTTTATCATTTAGTACATTAAGTCATATACACTTTTTAGCGGGTACGATTTTCGACAATATGGACTTTTTAGTTTCTAATATTTTAATGCCTTTAGGCGCACTTGCGACGACTTTATTTGTCGGTCAATTATTGAAAAAAGAAGACCTGAAATCAGTATTTGGTAATGATCGTTTGAAAATTTTTATGCCTTGGTATTACTTAGTTAAATATGTCTTGCCTGTGGTAATACTCTTAGTTTTCGTCATCCAATTCTTTAATTAAAATAAAATGAATCACAAAAGAAAATTCCCGTTGCATCATGTATGCAACGGGAATTTTTTACTATTTAACCTCAATATCTAACTTAATTTGAGAATGTATCCAGTAAGTTTTATGGAGTCTCCACCTTATTGAATTTACGCTTTAGCTTTATATATTGGTGATGCTCCCACTTATGACGCAACTGTTTAAAGTCATCAGATTTAAGATAGACAAGTAACCCTATAAGTGCAGTTAAAACTAACAAGATATTAATAACAACATTAATCTGTTCATAGCCATATTCATAGAGGTGAACGCTAGAATTATTAAGTGTGTGCAGTAAGATAGTGATTTTGATATCTCTAGTTAATGCAAAAACGATACTGTAAATGAATCCTGGAACTAAATAAGGGAAAACATGCTGGTAATCGCCTGAGACTACCACATGAAGAAAGCCGAAAATGATTGTAGAAAGTGTTACATAAATTGCCATTCTCAAAAACATGGATTTGCGGTTAGTTTCGTTAAACAGAAAAGAAGTGGCGGTTAAAATAATGATAAAAAGCATACCTCTAAATATTACTTCTTCTATGATAGGTGCATTAAAACTAGTACCAAGAAATGAAGAAGGAAAATCAACAGCTTTCTCTTTTAAAATCTTTTGATTCTCTGACTCGCCTGTGTAAACAAGTCTACTTAGAATACTTGTGGAAAAATAGGAAACAGTAATCAAGGAAAATTTGATAGATCAACCTAATTTTGTTGATTGAACGTATTTGGGGTTGAATAAAGAAGGTATATGACATATTTTCAAATAATACTGATAAACGAATAAAACGAGTATCGGAATAATAATATAAAGTACACATAGTGTTATCGGATTTTCAAAGTGATCAGTCGCAAATAATAAGCTATACATAAAAGCACTCATGAGTAGTATTGATATGATAATCCATTTAATTGCTAGAAAAATAGTTTGTATGAAGTTTTTAAAAGTATTGTGCGTGTGAAGCACGTTGCATCCTCTCCTAGTTTTTAATTTTCACTAATGTATCACATTTTTATATAAATTACATTAGATTCATTAAAAGTTCACTTTATTAATTTTATTTTGATTATTTGTGAATAGACACAATGAAGTTACATCAATATTTTTAAGTTACACTTTAAGAGAAAATTGCATTTACAACTGCATTGCGCTATAATTCATACCAGTACGATAGGAATAATGGGAATGAATGATGGGAAACAGGAGTCGGGCCTGTCATCATGCATTTCACGGGGAGGACATCTATGATTGGATTTGATTTAATCGGCAATACACCTTTGGTTAAATTAGAGTCGTTCAGTGATGATAAAGTATCAATTTATGCAAAACTAGAACAATTCAACCCTGGCGGCAGTGTAAAAGACCGCTTAGGCAAATATTTAATTGAACAAGCAATGGAACGTGGACAAATTAAGCGCTGTGACACAATAGTGGAAGCCTCAGCAGGCAATACGGGTATTGGCTTAACAATTGCGGCGAACCACTATGGTTTACAATGTGTGATTTATGCGCCGATCGGTTTTGCGGCAGAAAAGATTTCAATTATGGAAGCATTAGGCGCAAAAGTGATTCGTACACCGCAAAATGGCGGTATGTTAGGTGCGCAACAAGCGGCACGTGATTATGCGGCTGAACATGGTGCGTATTATACGAATCAGTTTGAGTCAGAAGATAATCCAGGTGCGTATCGAGATACGATGGCACAAGAAATCTTAAAAGAATTGCCGGAAGTAGATTACTTTGTGGCAGGTGTCGGTTCAGGCGGAACATTTACAGGAACTGCCGAAGTATTAGCACAACACGGTGTTAAAAATGTCATTGTTGAACCTGTCGGGTCAGTGTTAAACGGTGGTAAAAAACGCCTGCATGACACAGAAGGTATCGGTTCTGAAAAATGGCCGGGCTTCTTAGATAAAGGTTTAGTAACGGACATTTTAACTATTACAGATGAAGATGCCTTTCATAATGTAAAACAACTTGCGCTACAAGAAGGACTGTTAGTAGGCAGTTCCTCAGGTGCTGCATTACAAGGTGCATTAGAAATTAAAGCACGTATAGACAAAGGAACGATTGTCACAGTCTTCCCAGACGGCAGTGATCGTTATATGTCTAAATCGATTTTTAATTATTCGGGAAAAAATAAGGCGTAAAGGAGTTAAAGATTTATGAATAAGAAAACACAAATGGTACATGGCGGCCATACAACAGATGATTATACAGGTGCGGTAACGACACCGATTTATCAAACAAGCACTTATTTACAAGATGATATCGGGGATTTGCGTGAGGGTTATGAATATTCACGTAGTGGTAATCCAACACGTGCTGCCCTAGAAAGTGCGATTGCAGATATAGAATATGGACGTTTTGGTTTCGCATTCGGCTCAGGTGTAGCCGCGATGTCTGCAGTTATCATGTTATTAGATAAAGGTGATCACATCGTTGTGAATTCTGATGTCTACGGCGGTACATTCCGAGTGTTGACAAAAGTGTTCAATCGCTTCGGTATTGATGCGGACTTTGTAGATACAACAGAAGTTGAAAAAATTGAAGCGGCGATTAAACCAGAAACAAAAATGTTAATGGTTGAAACACCATCTAACCCATTATTACGTGTGACGGATATTAAAGCTTCAGCAGAAATTGCGAAAAAGCATGATTTAATTTCTGTAGTGGATAATACATTCATGTCTCCTTATTTCCAAAATCCATTAAAATTAGGTGCAGACATTGTCTTACATTCTGCTTCTAAATATATCGGTGGCCACAGTGATGTTATCGGTGGTTTACTCGCAACAAGCGATGAAGATTTAGCTGAACGTCTTGGCTTCATTCAAAACTCAACAGGCGGTGTGCTTGGACCACAAGACAGTTATTTATTAATTCGTGGTATTAAAACATTAGGTTTACGTATGGAACAAGTCAGCCGTAGTGCAGTGGCAGTTGCGAAAATGCTTGCGGAACACCCTAATGTTCAAAAAGTATATCATCCAAGCTTAGAAAGTCATCCAAATCACGATGTACATGAAAACCAAGCATCAGGTCATACAGGTGTTGTGTCATTTGTAGTTTCTGATATTGATGCCGCAAAGGAAGTGATTCGTGAAACAGAATACTTCACATTAGCTGAAAGCTTAGGTGCAGTGGAAAGTTTAATTTCAGTACCTGCTCTAATGACACACGCTTCTATTCCAAAAGAAGTGCGTGAAAAAGAAGGTATTGAAGACGGTTTAATCCGTTTATCTGTTGGTATTGAAGATACAGAAGACTTAGTCGCTGATTTAAAACAAGCTTTAGACCAATTACAAAAATAATTTCATATAAAGATGTATAGATAAAGGTGCCTTCCAAGTCGGAGAGGCACCTTTATTATTTAAGCAATTTGCTATTCATTGATTTCGCGAATTTCGAAAATCTCTTTAGAAACCGTATCGGCTTCAGTAAGTGGTAAAGCGTGATAAGTTGTATGATTTTCGACCGCAATATTTTGATTGATATGTGTGTGATAGTATTGATCTAATGCGTTTTTATTGATGAAAAATTGAATTTCAGGACAACAACTGACTGCACACTGTGTTTCTGAACATAAATTTTTAAATAATACATAGATAGCTGGATTCTCAGTGTTAAGTTGACCGTTTTTAAGTGAGATTTGAATCGGTTCTTTCGTTTCTGCGCATTGTGCTTCTATATGAATCGGTTCATTCAAGGCATAATGAATGCCTAATGCATCAATCGCACACATCGCATAGACAGTGGTATGATTTGAAAGCTGAACTTTAAATGAAGTTGGATGTGTCGCAAAAGGATAGAGACAAGTGATAAGGTGGTCTTGTACAACAATCACATGTTTATCAAGTAATGTTTGATAAGCGTCTGTAAATGCAGGGGGAGTAGTCGGTTGTTTAACAATCTCTCGAATTAAAGATTGTCTTTGTTGATGTTCATGCGGTGTAAGTAACGCATCAAAATTAAAGTAATGCATCTAAAATGACTCCTTTCTCTTTAATCGTAATCATTTCGATTTAATTCTACGCCTATTAAACATATTAAACAAATAAAACAAAATATATAGAAAGGGAAGATAAAGTATGGTGGATTTTACAAGATTAGAACAATATTTAGAAATAGATACTGATCAATACCATGATACAAGTTTAGAAACATTAAATGCCTATATCAGACAATATGCGCTGCATGTACCCTTTGAGAATATCAATGTACAAAATGGCTGGCCGCTTGCGTTAACAGATGAAGCGATGATGCATAAAGTTGTTGATGAACAACGTGGAGGCTTTTGTTATGAAATGAATTATTTCTTTAAACATTATCTGGAATATAAAGGTTTTGAAGTGAAGGCATTATCTGCAACTGTGTTAAGTCCAAAAGGGTGGGCGCGTGAAGGTTCGCATATGTCTCTTCAAGTCGTAATTGAAGGTGTACCGTATGTTGTAGATGTCGGTTTTGGAGATATGCCGAAGTTTGCGTTGCCGATGGATGAAACGAGTATGCAGGACGTGACAGGCAGTTATCGTGTGCATCACGTCGATGAGACACATTATGATATTGAAAAATGGTCTAATGATAATCATCAATGGCAGACTAGTTATCGTGTATTAAATGAGCCGAAACAATTAGATGATTTTAAAGATGGCATTGAATTTAACCAATCCAGTCCAGATTCTATCTTTGTGCAAGGTTTATTGATCACAATAGCAACCGAAGTCGGACGTAATACGTTGACTGAAAATCATTTAACATTATTGGTCAATGGTGAGAAGACTGTTCAAGATACAACGCCTGATAATTATCAAGCATTCTTAGAGAAGTACTTTGGAATTCCTGAAATGACGATTCAGACATTTGAATAGTCATACAGTTATGAGATGAAAACAGTAAAATCATAAGTGAGAAAAAGAAACAGCACAACCTCTGAAAAATCAGAAGTTGTGCTGTGTTTTTTATGCCGCATGATCTCGTTTGCGTGAGATATATGCCACACCTAAACCTGTCAGTACTAAACCGATTGGCCATACTGGAAGATCATTGCTTCCTGTATCCGGTAAAGTCTGTTCAGTGTTTGAGTCATTTTTCGTAGTTGAAGCTGTTTTAGCTTGTTGTTGTGCATGGTTGGCATGCAATGGGTAAACATTTGAAGTTTTTGTTGTTAGATGAGACTGAATTGTCTCTAGGTTTGTCACAGCTGAGTTAACCTGTGCTGTAGTTGTTTGATGTGCTGTCATTGATGCGCTGTTTTGTGACGCATTAACTTGTGATGTACCTGCTTGTGCTGTTGTTGTAGCTGCAGGGAACGGAATTACATTTGAAGTTGAAGCTGTTGATTGCGTTGTTTGTGTGCTTGCGACAGGTTGTAATGCTGGTTGTGTCGGTACTGCTGGTGTTGTTGTATTTGATGCTGGTTGTGCAGTATCGCCAGTTGCTGGTTGTGTTTCTGTATCTGCTTGTTCCTCTGTTTGTGCCACAGGTGGTTGACCGTTGATAATACGGCTGATTTTGTCAGTGTCGTATTGTGATAAGTCTGCTTCTCTTAAGTAATCTGAGAAGACTTTATCTAAAGAGCCGCCTTCTTCACGTAAACCACCTAACATGTCGTAACCGTCGCCGCCTGAAGCGGTAAAGTCATTTGTAGTCATGTAGTAAGTACGGTTAGGATCTAACGCTTCAAATTGTTGTGTCTGTTTGTTTAATACTTCGATTTTTAACACGCGTTCGCCGGGCGCTTTATTAATATCGTAATAAACACGAATTGATTTAGAAATATGCAAGAACGCGCCGTTAGCGCCTAATTGTCCATTTTCAACAGGTGCGCTTAAACTATGTTCAAACATTTTTGCGACATCTGTCCCTTTGACTTGGATTTGTGAAATCGTGTTGCCGAAAGGTAAGACAGTAATGATATCGCCTAGTGTAACATCTTGGTTTTTGTCGATAGAAGCACGGATTCCGCCTCCATTTGTGACTGCGAAATCAGCAGGATGGGAAAAGCCGTTTTGGCTGTATGCTTCCATACTGTCCGCAATTGCGTTACCTAAGTTTGTTTCGTGTCTGCGCACGTCATCACGTTCACCTTGGAATTGAATTGTATTATTAGGAATGATTACTTCTGAAACTTGAGCTTCGAATTTCGCTTTAGCTTCATCAAGTTGTTGTTGTAAAACAGGGTCTGGTGTAACATCTGCTGTATCTTTAACGTTGATTAATGAAGCATTCAAGTTAGAGATAGTCCCATTTTGATAATCGAATTCAACTTTACCGATATTAGCGAGTGCTGTTCCTGTTTGTGCTAGTAAAGTATTACGATTAATTTTGCCATTTTCAATAACTGAGTGAGAATGGCCGTCTAATACGATGATTTCGTTGTCATAGAAACGACGGTCACGTGCGAGTGTATCCGCAAGTGTATCTCCGCGCCACTCTGCTTTAGTCGAAGGATCAATGCCTAGGTGGGATAAAATAACAAAGATATCTGTTTGAGCTTTAATTTGATTCATGATGTTTTGGACAGCAGGAATCGGTTCTGTAAATGTGACACCTTTAATGTTATCTGGGTGTGTTTTTACAGCTGTTTCTGGTGTCGTCACACCGATAATGCCGTAGTTAATCCCATTTTTGTTCACGATTGTGTAAGGGTCAAACATAAGCTTCCCATCTTTATATGTATTTGCGGAAAGAATAGGGAAGTTTAATTGTTCTTTGTACTTTTGTGCTTGTTCAACACCGAAGTCAAATTCATGGTTACCGACTGCCATTGCGTCGTAACCTACTTCGTTCATAGCATTTGCCATGTCTGCACCTTTCGTATTGTTTGAAATTGGTAATCCTTGGAAAGCATCACCAGAATCTAACATTAAATCAGGATTTTCTTGTTGTTTGACTGTTTTTAATTTAGCCATCCCGATGACACGTCCGTCTTCTTCTAAGATACGTCCATGCATATCGTTCGTGTGAAGAATTTTCGTGTGTTGTGTCGTTGTAGGTGTCGGTTCAGCTGCTTTAGGTTCAGATACAGCTGGTGTTGTATCTGGAGTAGCTTCAGTTGAAGGTGCTGTCTTTTGCGCTGATTCATTTGATTGAACAGTTGCTTCTGTTTTAGGTTCAACCGTCTGTGTTTGTGTTGCCGGTGGTGTTGTTTTATCTGTAGGTGCCTGTTCTGTTGTCACTGCCGGTTCATTTGAATCAGTCTTTGACGCAACATCTTCTGCAGGTTGTTCTGGTGAAGCTGATGGTTGAACAGGTTCAGGTGTTGCTTGTGTTGATTGCGTTGTTGTGTCAGATGCAGGTGTCGGTGCCGGCTGTTCGACTTTTACATCTGTTGTATTAGTTTCAGGTTGCGTTGTTTCTGCCGCGAAACTTGTGAAACTGAATACCATGAACAACATCGCAACTAAGAAGCAGGTTCTGATAAGTAGCTTGTGCATGAGGAGCCTCCTTTTCTATATCTCGTATGAAGTTATATATGCATGTCATGCATACAACACTATCTTATCAATGAAAGTTGTAGAGGGGTATTGTCTTTTTGTTAATTTTGTAAATTATTTAATCAAATTGTGTGATTAATATGATGAAGCTTTGTATTGGATAATAAAGGATAGAAAGTCTTCTTGAAAAGTAGGTTTTTGAATACGTTATGAGGCTGTAATCTTTCAAAAATGTATTAAATAGAAGAGATACGAATAGTATGAGATTCAGGATTATTAGGTCTACACAAAGCTATTATATCAATAAGTTAAGCGCTTACATTACTATTTAAAAAAGTTAAAAGAATCTTTTGTAATACAAATGTCATCTAATAATAATATAGCCTTGCTCAATGATGTGTATAATAATTAAGTGTATAGGTGGAAAAGAGAGAAAACGGTTATTGAACTTCTGTTGGGGCAGAACAGAAGATTCAAGACTGAAAGAGAGAATATACTATTGTCAGGAGGCATTTCCATTGCAAAAGAAAATTATTGCTGCTGTTGTAGGAACAAGTGCGGTTTCCGCTATCGCAACAGCTGGAGCTGCAGATGCAGCTACGACTTATAGAGTCCAAGCTGGTGACTCTTTATGGTCAATTGCTCAACGTCATAATACGTCAATTGCGAACATTAAATCATTAAACAACTTAAGTTCAAACTTAATCTTCCCGAACCAGGTCTTAAAAGTAGCTGGTTCTGCTAATACAAGCAGTCAACGTACTTCAGGTGGATCATCAGTTTCAGGTGGTTCAACTTATACAGTACAACCGGGTGATTCATTGTCATTAATCGCGTCTAAATACGGTACAACTTACCAAAATATTATGCGATTAAATGGTTTAAACGGTTTCTTAATTCATCCAGGACAAGTATTGAAGGTGTCAGGTACAGCATCTAACAGTACGACAACTTCTAATACGACACGTGTTTCAGGTGGTTCAGTATATACAGTGCAACCAGGTGATTCATTATCATTGATCGCATCTAAATACGGTACAACTTACCAAAACATTATGAGTTTAAATGGTTTGAATAACTTCTTTATTTATCCAGGTCAAAAATTAAAAGTGACAGGTACAACTGCAGCGAATACAAATTCGCCATCACCAGGTGTATCAACATCAACAGGTGGATACTATTCACCAGTTTTCAATCACTCTAATTTATACGACTGGGGTCAATGTACATGGCATACGTTTAACCGTCGTGCTCAAATCGGCAAACCAATCAGTACTTACTGGTGGCATGCATACAATTGGGACAATGCAGCACGTGCAGATGGTTACACAGTAGACCGTAACCCGACAGTAGGATCAATCTTACAATCAGATGCAGGTTACTTCGGCCATGTTGCTTTCGTAGAACGTATTAATGGTGACGGCAGTGTATTGGTGTCTGAAATGAACTTTACAGGCAACCCAGGTTACACAACTTACCGTACAATTCCAGCAAGCCAAGTCGGCTATTATAATTTCATTCATTAATTTGGATGTTAAACCCAGAGGTGGATAGGCCTCTGGGTTTTTAATATGAAAAACGAGAGGAACTGGTTATACCAATACCTCTCGTTATTTTATAGTTTTGTGCTTTTGTATTCAATTTCATCTGTTTCAGAGTTGTAATCTACTAATAAGTCTAGCCCTTTGAAGAACCATTCATCAGAATCGTTGATATAGAATGTGATGCGGTCGACTGTAACTGATACAGATGCGTTTTTGTCATGCGGTTCAATCTTGAATGCAGTTGTAAAATGTTCATGTAAACCAGTGTGTACATAAGCTTGTACGTAGAAGTTGACCTTATCTCCTGGCTCTAAGTCTAATTCGTTTCTAAACCATTTCAATGCTTCGTCAGTGATTTGAAGTTTCATGTTGTTACCTCCTAGGTGTTGCTGCATACTAAACTGTGTCGATAGGCAGAAGTACTATTGAAATATATCTCTATTTACCACCGATTATAGCAGTCTTTTGAAGAAAAGTCTTGCACAATCTGTATTTAAAGCTATTAAAAAATGAATTGATAATCAGTTGTAATAGATTGGACAAATTAGTTGAATGAAAGTGAAACTTTGTGTGTTAAGTTGGATGAATAGGTTGTCATAACTACCAAAGACAGCGATTTAATTCAGTGGAACTTCAAATAGAATAAATGGAATAAGTTGTATCATCGAAAAAATGAAGGCTCTATTTTATATCCAAGTGACATAAAATAGAGCCTTCATTTTAAATTTATTTTGATTTTAATGATTTGAAGCGGTTATAAGAAGTGACAACGACTGTTGCTAAGTTAGCGAATGAGAATACTTTTGTAAGGAAGCGTCCTGATTTTAATGCTGTATAGAAATCAAGAATGCCTCCTGTGACGTTAATCGCTAAACCGATGCTTGATAATTTACGATTTTTAGAATCATAGGCATAAGCATTATAAGCTTCAATACCATAACCGACAATATTTAACGTATTAGATAAACGACGTAATTTTGATTTAGGTTGTTTTGCCATGAAAAATAAACCTCCTATCCTGATTAGATACCTACACATTATAACATTGTGCAAAATGTATGACGATAGATTGACTCACCTTAGTTTTGTGTAGTCTGAACGACTTTAGCTTTTGTTTGACGTTTGATTAGCCAAGCAGTTATCCAGGCGGTAATCGGTATACTCATCGCAACCGCGATGCCTCCAAATAGGATAGAAACAAATTCTTGTGCGAATATTTTAGAGTTAATGATATGGCCGAAAGAGTAATTCAATTTAAAGAACCAAAAGAATAACGTTAATTGGCCACCAAAGTATGCTAAGTAAATGGTATTTGCGGAAGTAGCTAAAATTTCTCTGCCTATACGCATGCCTGACTTAAACAATTCTCGTCGATTTAATTCAGGGTTCGTTTCGCTTAATTCATACATTGGTGAACTGATTGTTATGGCAAGGTCTACCACTGCCGCAATGACCGCAAGCAAGGTGGTGAAGACCATAAACTGAACCATGTTAATACCGATATTCATAGAGTAAACGTAGGTTTCGTCTTGTTGTTCGGCCGCAAACCCTTGTAAATGACCGAATGCCACGGCTAGATATATTGCGCTTAATAAAACAAGTGTCGTAATACAAGTACTATAAAAGGCAGCTTGTGTTTTAACATTATTGCCATTTAAACCAAATAAGTTCAAACTTGCGACTACTATGCAGAAGATTAAAGCGATAATCGGAATGGGTAACTGCAATACAATCGCAATCAAAGCAAGCAATACACAGACAAAGTTCAGAAATAACATGGCGTAAGAAATGGCGCCTTTTTTACCACCGAAGATGATCATTAAAATCAAAAGAATTAAGGCTAAAATAACTACCGCATTCATGTTTGCTCACCCCTTACTTTCACCCAGAGTTCCATTAATAAAATCGTGACAGGTATCGTTAACACAATACCAATTCCGCCAATGAGCGCACGTGCAATTTCTAATGACCAATTCATAGAAATAGTGTAGGTAATCGTATTGGCGTTTCTTAAATAGATCAACATTATCGGCAAGCTGCCTGCTAAATAAGAGAAGAGTAAGATGTTAGTCATCGTACCCATAATATCTTGGCCGATATGTCGGCCGGCTAGTGCCCATCTTTTTAAATCAATCGCAGGTGTACGTTCTTTGATTTCATACATACCGCTTGCGATAGTAATTGCTACATCCATCACAGCGCCTAATGTACCGACAATTACTGAAGCCATAAAGACTTCTTTAGGCGGTAATGTCAGTAAATCCATCGTTTCATATTTAATACCAGAACCGCCTGTAGCTTGAATCACCAACTCTGCAATACCGACACAAATAAAGGTGCCGAATAGAGTGCTGATAACGGTAATGAGTGTCCGCCAATGCCAACCTGTGACTAACAGTAATGTAATGACAGTTGCTAGTATCACTGCCAAACTCATTAACCAAAAGAGACTGACTGAGGGTACCGCATTGTGAATCGCAATGGCACCTAAGATAGCGCCACTATTAATAATCAGCGATAAAATTGATTGTATGCCGACTTTGCGGCCAACCCATAATACTATCAGTAAGAAGATACCAGTGATGGCTACCACTAATGTATCGCGTTTCTTTTCTATAATCGTCGCATCATTCGGATGCTTATTAATATGTAACAGCACCTTATTATGCACATGAAACTTTTCAGAGTCCACTTGTGATTGATAATAAGTGTGCTTAATGGTTCCGGTTTGACCTTCGAACTTTCCATTTAATACTTTGAAGTTAAGCTGTTCCGTATATTTTGTATCTTGATTATGATGTTCATCCGTTACATCAACCGACTTTTGGTGATGAATTTTTGTAATTTCACCAATAGGCATGTGGTAAAAACGGGCATTAAATAATGTGAATAGCAGACTTGCGATAAAAATAACCGCAAAGCTGATCAACACCCAAGAAAACGGCTGATGCAGTCTTTGTTTGAATGACATAATCGTCACCCTTTCTAAGATTCTCAATCAAATATTAACAACGTGATTATAAGCTTAATGGAAGCAGAATGCCAATGATTTCAAATATATTATTTTTACAAAAACTTTCCATCTTTATAAATAACACGTTCTTTTTGTCCGTCAATGAACTTATTATAATGTGCTTGTTGGAAGTCCGTGAGCAACATTCGAGATGTACTATATTTCACGATTTCATCGCCGACCTTCACAAACATTTTTCTATACAGCAAACCATCTTTCAAATAAATTTCATCAATGCTTGTCTTGTCTACGAGTGCTATTTCAAGGAAATCAAAAGTGAAGAAATCAACCGTCACCACTGCGAAAAAATCTTCTTCTCCTAAATAATAAATTTCTAAATTGTTACGTTTGTTTTGACCGACGAGTAAGCGTCCCTCTTTAAATTCATGTTCTGGATGATGAAGTTTCAAACATTCTAATAAATCTTTTTCTTTAAGTTTGTAACGCATTGAAAAGTTCCTTTCTATCTTTTATTTGTATTATAACTTTAAATCTATAATAAAGTAGTCATTTTTGGAAGCGTTTGTTTAATAGAAATTCAAATGATTTAAGAGTCAAAATTAACAAACAAAGAAACCTCTACGGTGCGCCGAATTATATCGACATGTCGTAGAGGTTTTAATAAGAACAGAATATTATTGTTCATTTTAATGATAAACCGAAGTATGAGAAAGCAGGGTAGTAATTTCTTTGAGTAAAGCAGTCAGTTCTGGTTTATGATTATCTTTTCTGACGATTACGCATAACGTTCGTTTGAGTTCTGTGTGCGCTAGGCTTAAACGTACAAACTGTTCGCTTTCTGGTAAAGCAATATATTGTGGTGTAATGACATAACCGCGATTATGTCTCAATAAATAGTTTGCTAAACGTTCAGTTGAAATACGATATGTAGTACATTTCGCTGTGTTTTCAAGAAGATGTATCAGTTGCTGAGGTAAATCTGTCATTAAAAATATCGGTTGTGTATTCAGTTGTTTTAAAGGCGGATTGACTGTCGCAGTTAATGGATCTTGTTTTGGCACATATAATTGATAGTTATCTTCGAATAACGGTATGATTTCAATTTCATTATATTTCTTTAATGAAGAAGTTAAATCAACAAATGCTACATCTAAATCACGATTCAGAGTTGATTTTAATAATGTTTCATTTGATTGCCTCATAGGGAGGAGTGTTGTTGTATGTTCTTTTTCAAATTTTTGTATGAGTAATGTTAAGAGTTGTGAGACATAGCTTTCGACATAACCGATTTTAATACGTTTAGCTTCAGCTTCTTGTTCGTGTCGAAACATATTTAAAGTTTGTTCAGTTTGTTCGACAATTTTCGTTGCTTGGGTCATAAAGCGTTGACCAGCTTCGGTTAAATAAATATTTCGGCCTTCTCTTCTGAATAGTTTTGTATTTAACTCTTCTTCTAATTGTGAAATTTGGCGACTGATGGCTGATTGCGCAATGTTCAGTTCTAAAGCAGCTTCAGATAAATGTTCTCTTTTAGCAACTTCAATGAAGTATTTAAGTTGTTTAAATTCCATGATTTTCTGCACCACACTTATTGTTCTAATTATTAGAATGATATCATCTAATTTTTGAATTGAACAGAAGAATACCCTCCTATATTATAATAGTTATCGATAATAATCTGAAAATTCATACAACTCATATTTAAAGGAGGAGCAAGCATGGTAAATGAGCAGAATCAAGGTTTGTACGATGCAAGAAACGAACATGATGCTTGCGGCATAGGATTTTATGCAAACATGGACAATTTACGATCGCATGATATTGTCATTAAGTCACTAGAAATGCTGCGCCGTTTGGATCACCGTGGGGGAATCGGTGCTGACGGGATGACTGGTGATGGAGCAGGAATTATGACTGAAATTCCATTTAAATTTTTCAAAGAACAGACAGACTTAGACTTGCCTGAAGAAGGTAACTACGCTGTCGGTTTCTTTTTTGCTAATGAACGCATTGCAGGTTCAAGACACGAAACAATCTTTAAAGCCTATTTTGAAACTGAAGGTCTTCGCGTGATCGGGTATCGCGATGTGCCTGTGGATGTTTCAGCTGTTGCACCGCATGTTGCTGAAACAATGCCGGTCATTCAACAGGTCTTTATCGATTTAAATCATAGTGCAGATGCGGCGAAACGCTTATATCTCGCACGTAAACAAATTGAATTTTACGGTGATGAACAAGAGTTGGAACTATACTTCACAAGTTTATCTCCGAAAACAATTGTATATAAAGGTTGGTTACGTTCTGACCAAATTAAAGGATTATATGAAGATTTAAATCATCCTGATTATGAATCTAAATTAGGTTTAGTACACTCTCGTTTCAGTACGAATACATTTCCTAGTTGGAAACGTGCCCATCCTAACCGTTTGTTGATGCATAATGGTGAAATCAATACGATTCGAGGCAATGTCAACTGGATGCGTGCACGTCAGAAACGTTTAGTTGAAACCATTTTTGATGAAAATGATCGACCAAAAGTACATGCTGTATTAGATGTAGACGGCAGTGACTCTGCAATTGTCGACAATGCGCTTGAGTTTTTATCGCTTGCGATGGAACCTGAGAAAGCTGCGATGTTATTAGTGCCTGAACCATGGCAATACAGCAAAGCTAACCAAAGTGCTGTCCGTGCTTTTTATGAGTACTACAGTTATATGATGGAACCATGGGATGGCCCAACGATGATTGCTTTCTGTAATGGTGACAAAATCGGTGCTTTGACTGACCGTAACGGTTTACGTCCAGGTCGTTATACAGTTACGAAAGACAACTATATTATCTTCTCTTCTGAAGTCGGTGTAATCGATGTAGAGGAAGAAGATGTTGCATTTAAAGGTCGCTTGAATCCAGGTCGTTTATTACTAGTTGATTTTGATAAACACGAAGTGGTACATAACCATATGTTGAAAGCAGAAATCGCAAGCGAGTTGCCTTATGAAACATGGTTGAAAAAACATAAAGTCGATTTAGATTTGGAAGTGCCGTTTGAATCAAAAGGTTGGGATTTTGAAACGGTTGAACGTTTACAAAAACAATTCGGTTATACACGTGAAGAAATTCATAAATATATGTCTGAATTAGTACATGGTAAGAAAGATCCAATCGGTGCGATGGGTTATGATGCTCCACTTGCGGTATTGAATGAACGTCCTGAATCGTTATTCAATTACTTCAAACAATTATTCGCACAAGTTACGAATCCGCCAATTGATGCGTATCGTGAAAAAATCGTAACAAGTGAATTGTCATACTTGGGTAAAGAAGGTAACTTGCTTGTACCTGATACAGATGCGTTGAATCGTCTTCAATTGAAACATCCTGTTTTAACAGAAGCGCAATTAAAAGTAGCAGAGAACGGACCATTCCGTGCGAAACATTTATCTACAGTATATAGTGGTAGCTTAGAAGATGCGCTAGAAGTGTTGAGAGAGAAAGCGGTTGAAGCGGTTAAAGCGGGTTATGACATTTTAGTCTTAGATGACAGCAGTTTACGTGATGAACCTGGCTACGCGATTCCGATTTTACTTGCAGTCAGCTACTTGCATCAGGCGTTGATTACTGAAGATTTACGCCAAGAAACAAGTTTAGTTGCGAAAGGTGGAGAAATCCGCGAAGTCCACCATGTCGCTTGTTTATTAGGTTATGGTGCTAACGCAGTTGTACCTTATTTAGCACAAGAAACAATTGCGGCATTGGTAGAACAAGGTGAATTATCCGGACCTGTTGAAGCACAAGTGAAAACTTATACAGACGTGTTAGCTGAAGGGGTTATAAAAGTCATGTCTAAAATGGGTATTTCAACGGTTCAAAGTTATCAAGGTGCACAAATCTTTGAAGCAGTCGGTTTATCACATGACGTCATCGATAAATACTTTACAGGTACTCAATCTAAGTTATCTGGTTTAACGATTGATTTGATTGATGAAGAAAATAAAAAACGTCAAGGTCGTAAAGAAGAACATCTTGAATCAGGCAGTACGTTCCAATGGCGTCAACAAGGTCAATATCACGCTTTCAACCCAACTACCATTAGGTTGCTGCAACATGCATGTCGTGAAAATGACTATGACATGTTCAAAGAGTATTCAAAAACAGTGAATCATCAACGTACTGATCGTATTCGTCATTTAATGAAATTCAAATCACGTACACCAATCAGCATTGATGCGGTTGAACCGATTGAAGATATTGTGCACCGATTCAATACAGGTGCTATGAGTTATGGTTCAATTTCTGCCGAAGCACATAAAACTTTAGCAGAAGCGATGAACTTAATTGGCGGTAAGAGTAACAGCGGTGAAGGTGGAGAGGACCCTGAACGTTATGTGAAAGGTCCAGAAGGTGAAGATTATACAAGTACAATTAAACAAGTTGCATCAGGTCGTTTCGGTGTAACAAGTGATTATTTACAACATGCGACTGAAATTCAAATTAAAGTCGCACAAGGTGCTAAACCAGGGGAAGGCGGACAGTTGCCAGGTACGAAAGTTTATCCTTGGATTGCTGAAGTACGTGGTTCAACGCCAGGTATCGGCTTGATTTCACCACCACCTCATCATGATATTTACTCAATTGAAGACTTAGCGCAATTGATTCATGACTTGAAGAATGCGAACCCTCAAGCGAATATCGCTGTGAAATTAGTATCTAAGAGTGGTGTCGGTACAATTGCGGCAGGTGTTGCCAAAGCCTTTGCTGACAAAATCGTCATCAGCGGTTATGACGGCGGTACAGGTGCTTCACCTAAAACAAGTATTCAACATGCTGGATTGCCTTGGGAAATCGGTCTAGCAGAAACGCATCAAACATTAATGATGAACGATTTACGTTCACGTATCCGTTTAGAAACAGACGGTAAGTTATTAACTGGACATGACGTAGCTTATGCTTGTGCATTGGGTGCTGAAGAGTTTGGTTTTGCGACAGCACCGTTAGTTGTTTTAGGTTGTGTCATGATGCGTGTGTGCCATAAAGATACATGTCCTGTCGGCGTGGCTACACAAAACGAAGATTTACGTCAACTCTTTAACGGTCGTGCACATCACGTTGTTAACTTTATGCACTTTATTGCACAAGAATTACGTGAAGTACTCGCTGAACTTGGTTTACGTTCTGTTGAAGAATTGATTGGCCGAACTGATTTATTAGAAGCAAATCATTCGGTAGCTAATGAAAAAGCACGTTCACTTGATGTGGCACCGTTGCTTTATCAAAATGAAGGACCGACATTCAAACAAATTGAGCAACAGCATCACTTAGAAAAAGGTTTCGATCAAACAGAATTGATTCCGGATGCTGAAGCAGCAATTCAAGACGGTACTTCATTTAGAGGGACATATAAGTTGTGCAATGAGCAACGTGATGTAGGCGTGACTGCCGGCAGCTTGATTACTCGTGCACATGGAGCGGAAGGTTTACCCGAAGATACAATCTATGTTGAAACTACAGGCCATGCAGGCCAAAGTGTCGGTGCATTTACACCTTCAGGATTAACAATTCATCATACAGGTGATGCCAATGACTATGTTGGTAAAGGTTTATCCGGAGGTAAGATTATCATTAATGCGCCAAATGAAGAACGTGAAGAAAATATTATTGTCGGTAATGTATGCTTCTACGGCGCTACAAGCGGTAAAGCCTTTATTAACGGTTATGCCGGTGAGCGTTTCTGTATCAGAAACAGTGGTGTTCATGCAGTTGTAGAAGGTATCGGAAATCATGGTTTAGAGTATATGACTGGTGGTCGTGTCATCGTATTAGGTAATGTCGGAGACAACTTCGGTCAAGGTATGAGTGGCGGTGTCGCTTACATCTTCCCTGATGATGTGGAACACTTCAAATCGTACAATGCATTGCCAACACTTGATTTCGATACCATTACTGAACCAGAAGAATTTTCAATTATTAAAGACATGTTAGAAGAACATGTTCAATACACAGACAGCAAAAAAGCCAAAGCAGTATTAGCTGATTTTGATCATGTGGCTCAAAAAGTTGTCAAAGTTATTCCAAAAGACTACAAATTAATGATGCATAAAATTGAAGATCAAGAACGTAAAGCAGACAATTCTAAAGCAGCAATTTTGAATGCCTTCTACGATACACGTAAAGCAACAGACTTAGAAGGACCATTCTCAGTTGTTTATTAACGAAATAAGAAGGAGTGTTTAGATATGGGTGAATTCAAAGGTTTTATGAAATATGACAAACAAGCACTGCCGGAACTTTCGTTAGCAGAGCGTTTAACGAACCATCTTCAATTCCAGCAGCGTTTCACTAAAGAAGATGCACAGCGTCAAGGTGCGCGTTGTATGGATTGTGGTACACCGTTTTGTCAAACAGGTCAAAGTTTAGGACGACAAACAATCGGTTGTCCAATCGGTAACTATATTCCAGAATGGAACGATTTAGTTTATCACGGTGATTTCAGAGAGGCTTATGAACGTCTCTCTGAAACTAATAACTTCCCTGACTTTACAGGACGTGTCTGTCCAGCACCTTGTGAACAAGCGTGTGTGATGAAAATTAATCGAGAGTCGATCGCAATCAAGGGGATTGAGAGAACGATTATTGATGAAGCATTTGAAAATGGATGGGTACAACCGCGCGTACCAGAGAAACGCTTAGGACAATCCGTTGCGATTGTCGGAAGTGGACCTGCTGGTTTAACAGCTGCGGATGAATTAAATGCGAAGGGGTATGATGTGACAGTTTATGAACGTGCACATGAACCAGGCGGCTTATTAATGTACGGTATTCCAAATATGAAATTGGATAAAGCAGTTGTTCGTCGCAGAGTTCATTTGATGGAAGAAGCGGGTGTGAAATTTGTCACTGATACTGAAGTTGGTGTCGATATTTCCCGGGAAACGTTAGATGAACAATTTGATGCGATTATCGTTTGTACTGGATCACATCAAGCGAGAGATTTACCGCTTGAAGGCCGTATGGGACAAGGTATCCATTTTGCCTTAGATTATTTAACAGAACAAACACAGATCTTAAATGGTGAATTGAAACCAGAAGATGCGACAATCAGCGCAGAAGGTAAAAATGTGATTGTAATCGGTGCCGGTGATACAGGTGCCGACTGTGTCGCAACAGCTTTACGTGAAAACTGTAAATCTATTGTACAGTTCAACCAGTTCACAAGATTACCAGAGCGTTATGAAATAGAAGGTAATCCATATTGGCCGATGTCTATGCCAGTCTTTAAAATGGATTATGCGCATAGTGAATACGAAGAAAAATTCGGTTTTGAACCACGTGCATATGGTGAAAACTCTATGCGTTACGACGTTGATAAACTTGGTAATGTACGTGGTGTGTATACACAAACATTGCGACAACTACCAGATGGTTCAACAGAAATGAATGATACTTTACGTCATTGGCCAGCTGACTTAGTCTTGTTAGCAATTGGCTTTATCGGTACTGAAAATACCGTACCGAATGACTTTAACTTAAAAACAGAACGTAACAGTATCGTTGCGAATGATAAAGATTATGCGACAAGTCAACCGCATATCTTTGCGGCAGGTGACGCGAGACGTGGTCAAAGTTTAGTCGTTTGGGCGATTAAAGAAGGACGCGGTGTTGCGAAAGCTGTACACAAATATCTACAAAAACAAACTGTATTCAGTTAATAATACAACACACAGCTATAATCAAATGGCTGTGTGTTTTAATTTTGCGTCATTCTCACAAAACTTAACATTAATTTTTTAAGCAATGTTGACTTCTTTTTATAAATATCATATAATAGTTCTTGTGCTTATTTTGGAGGAATACCCAAGTCCGGCTGAAGGGATCGGTCTTGAAAACCGACAGGGGCTTAACGGCTCGCGGGGGGTCGAATCCCTCTTCCTCCGCCATTATTTTTAAATCCAAGACTAATAGATATAAAAAGGCAATCACTCAACTGTTACGTTGAATGATTGCCTTTTTAGTTTCTGTTATAACTTCAACGTTATAGGGTTTGGTTCAACTATAGGTTTAAATTGTGCAAAATTAAGGAATGAAAGAGTGACGAAACAACGGAGGTACACTCATATGGAAATTAAAGTTTCAAGTGTTTTTGTGGAAGATCAAGACCATGCATTAAAATTTTATACTGAAGTATTAGGATTTCAAAAACATGCAGACGAACCTGCGGGAGAATACAGATGGCTGACAGTTGTATCATCAGAGAATCCTGAAGGCACTGAATTATTATTAGAACCTAATCAACATCCTGTCGCAAAGGCTTATCAAGATGGTCTGAAGCAAGAAGGGATTCCTTGCACGATGTTTGATGTAGAGGATGTACAAGCAACTTATCAAAATTTAAAAGAACAAGGTGTAGGGTTCACCATGGCACCTATGGATATGGGAAATGGTGTAAAGTTTGCGGTGTTTGATGATACTTGCGGTAATTTAATTCAAATTATAGAGCGTCCATAGTGATGGTGTTTTAGCGAAGAAGCGGTAATCTTTTTGTAGGATTATCGCTTTTTTAAAAATATTTCTGATGAAAGCCTTTACATAACTTGTCTAGACAAGTACAATGGATTCAAAGATAAAATAAAGGGAGTGAGTCAGATGGCTGTAAAAGATAAAGATGTTAAACAGATTGTGGAAGCAATCGGGGGAGCTGAAAACTTAGAGACAGCGACGCACTGTGTCACGAGATTACGTTTAGTATTAAAAGATGATGATAAAGTAAATAAGGATGAATTAAGCGAGAATCCGCTCGTTAAAGGACAATTTAAAGCGGATAATCAATATCAAATTGTCATTGGCCCGGGGACAGTCGATGAAGTATATAAACGTTTTATGAATGAAGTCGGTAAAGAAGGGGCTTCTAAAGATGAAGTAAAAGCAGCGGCTGCGAAAAAAGGTAATCTGTTGCAGAGACTCGTAAAATTATTAGGGGATATCTTCATCCCAATCTTACCAGCTATCGTAACTGCCGGTTTATTAATGGGGATTTATAACCTTTTAACAATGGAGGACTTATTCGGTCCGCAACCATTAGTGAAACAATTCCCGCAAATTCATGACTTCGCAGACATTGTGAATGTGATTGCGACAACCGCTTTTATCTTCTTGCCAGCGTTGATTGGTTGGAGTAGTATGCGTGTATTCGGTGGTAACCCAGTACTTGGTTTAGTACTAGGACTTGTCTTAATGCATCCGCAATTGGTATCACAATATGCTTTAAATGAAGGATCTAAGATTCCTGTCTGGCATATCTTCGGATTAGATGTAAAACAGTTAAACTATCAAGGACAAGTATTACCCGTATTATTAGCTTCTTATGTTTTAGCACAAATTGAAAAAGGCTTAAACAAAGTCGTTCATGACTCAATTAAGATGTTAGTTGTAGGCCCTATCGCATTATTAGTAACAGGGTTCCTTGCATTCTTAGTTATTGGACCGATTGCTTTATGGATTGGTACAGGTATTACAGATGTCGTTACATTCTTATTCAACCGCGCAGGTTGGTTAGGCGGCGCGATTTACGGTTTATTCTACGCACCGCTTGTAATTACAGGTTTACACCACATGTTCTTAGCTGTGGACTTCCAATTAATGGGTAGCTCATTAAAAGGGACATACTTATGGCCGATTCTTGCGATTTCAAATATCTGTCAAGGTTCAGCAGCGCTTGGTGCTTGGTACGTCTACAAACGTCGTAAGATGGTGAAAGAACAAGGTTTAGCGATTACATCAAGTGTGTCTGGTTTACTAGGTGTTACAGAACCTGCAATGTTCGGGGTAAACATTCCATTAAAATATCCATTTGTTGCGGCAATTTTAACATCAGGTGTGCTTGGTGCTTTCATCGGTGCCAGCAAAGTATTAGGTAACGTTGGTGTCGGCGGTGTACCTGCAATCATTTCTATCCAAAAAGAATATTGGGTAGTCTATGCGATTTGTACAGTTATTGCGGTGATTGTACCAGCCATTCTAACAGTCATCTTCTCAAAATTTGCGAAAACAAAAGCAAAAGAAATGGTAGATTAAGTTATTATAGATATATAAAACGTACGTTTAAAAAACAGAACATCATACAAAAGGTGTTCTGTTTTTTTATAAAGAGAGAGGAAAAGGTGATCATACTATGAAACATAACGATTGGAGAAAGTCTGTTGTTTATCAAATTTATCCAAAATCATTTAATGACACGACAGGAAATGGTGTAGGAGATTTAAACGGGATTATTGAAAAGATGGATTATCTAGAGTATTTAGGTGTCGATTACCTTTGGTTAACACCAGTGTATCAATCACCGATGAATGACAATGGTTATGATATCAGTGATTACTATAATATTAATGAAGACTTCGGAACGAAAGAAGAATTACGCCGTTTACTAGATGAAGCGCATGCGCATAATTTAAAAGTGATGATGGATATCGTCATCAATCACACGTCAACAGAACATGAGTGGTTTAAATCAGCGATTTCATCAAAAGAAAATCCATATCGTGATTATTACTTCTTCCGTAAGCCCGCAAAAGAAGGTACGCCTCCGACAAACTGGGAGTCAAAATTCGGGGGTAATGCATGGAAGTATGATGAAAAAACCGATGAATATTACTTACACCTTTTTGATGTGACGCAAGCAGATTTAAACTGGGAAAATCCTGAAGTGAGAACAGCATTATACGACATGATCAATTATTGGATTGATTTCGGTGTAGATGGTTTCCGCTTTGACGTTATCAATTTAATTTCTAAAGATGAATTCAAAGATTCTGAAGCGATTGGGAAAGAGTTCTATACAGATGGTCCACGTGTACATGAATTCATTCATGAAATGAATCGAGAAACATTCGGAGGTAAAGACTTAATGACAGTCGGAGAAATGTCTTCTACTACGATTGAAAATTGTATTAAGTACACAAAACCAGAGCGTGAAGAATTAAATAGTGTGTTTAACTTCCATCATTTAAAAGTAGATTATGAGAATGGTGAAAAATGGACGTATGCAGATTATGATTTCTTAGCACTTAAACGCATTTTGATGGAATGGCAAATGGGTATTCATGAAGGCGGCGGTTGGAACGCAATCTTCTGGTGCAATCACGATCAGCCCCGTGTTGTTTCTCGTTTTGGAGATGATTCAATAGAGGAATTACGTCAAAAGAGTGCGAAAATGTTAGCTGTAGCACTGCATATGCTGCAAGGGACACCTTATATTTATCAAGGTGAAGAAATCGGAATGACTAATCCGCATTTCACAAGTATTGATCAATATCGCGATGTTGAATCGTTGAATGCGTATCGTAATTTAAAAGAACAAGGTGTAGAAGAAGCACGTATTATGCAGATTCTTGCGCAAAAATCTCGTGATAATTCACGTACACCAATGCAGTGGACACCGGCTGAAAATGCTGGCTTTACAAGTGGTACACCTTGGATTGATATTCCAGACAACGCACGTTATATTAATGTTGAAGATGAAATTGAAAATGAACATTCTGTTTTACAAACATACCGTGAATTAATCCGCTTACGTCATGAACATGATATTATAACGTATGGAGATATAACGCCGTTATATATGGATGATAAGCAATTAATGATTTATCGTCGTACGTATCAAAATCAACAATGGTTGGTAATCGCAAACTTTAGTAAAGAAGCGGCTTTATTACCAGAAAATCTTGAAACAACAGGAGAGGTTGTTTTAGAGCGCGGTACGATTGTAGATGGAGAAATTGAAGGTTATGGTGCGATTGTCATTGCACAAGAGGATAACTAGGCACTATAACGATTAAGACGAATGAAGGATAGAGTGAGAACGATGATGACGAAACCGAAGAAATTCACCAAGATTTATGATGATTTAAGAACGCAAATTGTAAATGAAAAGTTGGAATATGGGGCACAACTGCCTTCTGAACATGATTTGGTCACAATGTATCACGCTTCTCGTGAAACAGTACGTCGTGCACTGAATTTATTGGTCAGTGAAGGTATGATTCAAAAAATCAGAGGCAAAGGCTCAATTGTGATTTACCAAGGTGTTAAAGAATTTCCGTTTTCTAAGCTGACAAGTTTCAAAGAGGTCCAACAAAATTTAGGGATTGCTTTAGAAACAGAAGTGAAATTATTAGAAACTGTACGAGCACAAGAAGTTCCTGCTGTCCAAGAAGCACTAGATTTAACTAACAATGCCGTGTTGTGGCATCTTGTGCGTTATCGTAAAATGGATGGCAGAGTCAAAATTATAGATGAAGATTACTTGGTGGAAGCTGTCGTTCCAGGTTTAACAGAAACGATTGTGAAGAATTCGCTTTATGAATATATTGAGCAACAACTTAAACAAGAGATTAGTTATTCTAGTAAGGCCATTACGTTTGAGGCGTTTGGAGAAGCGGAATATGAAGCTTTCGGACAAGTAAATCCACCTTACACTGCCACCGTCAGAGGTGTCGTGCATTTAAAAGATACAACGAAATTCCAATACAATATCGCAAAACATATTGCGACTGAATTCAGATTTGTGGATTTCTCAAGAAGATAAGGAAGAAAATGAAGCACTTATTAAGAGGAAGATTTACAAATCATTAATACTTGCATTACCTGCTTAATATATAGTAAGATATAACTTGCCGTGCTAGGTGGGGAGGTAGCGGTTCCCTATTCTCGAAATCCGCTTATGCGAGACTGAATACTTTGCCTAGGGTGTGTACTTGTGAAGTCTGCCCAAAGCACGAGGTGTTTGAAGATTTCGGTCCTATGCAATATGAACCCATGAATCATGTCAGGTCCTGACGGAAGCAGCATTAAGTGGATTATCATATGTGCCGTAGGGTAGCCGAGATTTAGCTGTCGACTTTGGTAACGTTCATGATACACATTCAAAGCAAAGTTGCGCGGTTTTTTTATGTCTATAATGAACCAATATATAAAGAAGTGCTTTCATAAGGTAGGTTGAAACTTATCTTATGAAAGCACTTTTTAATTTGGATTATTTAATGGTTGTCATGGGCAGCTTTAACTAAATACTTCGTGAACTCTGAAATCTGTTTTTGTTTCTCGGAATCTTCCATATAAAGGACTCCGTATTCTATCATTTGATTAAATGGCGCACCTACAGAAACTGTAGTAATCATATCACGTTGATAATAAGGCGTGCTTTCTACCATTAAATCCGACAGAATACTGATACCTAAGCCTTCCGCAACAGAATTGAATAATACACCGACGTTTTCAGTGGAAAATAATAGGTTGATTGAACCATTCTTTTCTTCGAAATTTTGGATGTTCTTTTTATAGAAGTTGCGATCATATAGAATGAATGGGAAGCCTTTGATATCTTCTAGTGAAAGTTGTTTATAGTAAGCAAGTTTAGAGTCACTTGGGACAATAGCGGTAAAACCGCTAGAGAATAATGGCGCATAACGTGCACCACGTACGTCTAAGTCTTCTTCTTTTAAGATAGTATATAAACCGATGTCAGCTTCTCCGCTGACAACTAAACGTTGAACTTCATCATTTTCAGCTTCAGTAATTTGTACATCAATATTGGGGTTGTCTCTTTTAAATGTAGACATTACACTTGGGACGATAGTCATAAATAAACTTGGAACTGTAGCAATTGAAAGGGTCCCTTTCATTTCTGAATTCAAAGTTTCAATTTTCTCGTAAAGTGTGGATTCTTGTTCTAACAGATCTAAGATGAAGGGATATATTTCTTTGCCTTGCGGTGTTAAAGTTGTACCACTTTTTTGACGTTGAAACAGCTTTAAATTTAATTCGTCTTCTAAATGAGAGATAGACTGACTTAACGCGGATTGCGTGATATGTAATAAGGTTGCTGCTTTTGTAATTGAACCTGTTTCAGTGATTGTTTTAACATAATATAACTGTGTGAAATTCATAACTATACCTCTTATTCATTAGTTCTGCTTATGAAAACATTAATAAATTCCATTATACATTAGTGTTATTTATGATTATAATAGTTTCATTGAAAATTTTGTGACGTATAGAGGGAGTGTACAAATATGTATCGTCATTTGTGGACGAAAGATTTTATATTTATTACATTGATTAACTTCTTAATGTATATCATTCATTACGCCTTAATCGTAACTGTAACTTCTTTTACAATAGATACTTTCCATGCGGGAGAAGGTATGGGTGGCTTAGCTGCTGGTATCTTTATTATTGGAATGTTATTCGGGCGTTTATTTACTGGGAAATATATTGATCAGCTTAATTTGAAAAAGACACTTTTAGCAAGTTTGGTCTTTTCATTTGTGGCCATAGCGTTGTATTTCCTTATTCATAGCTTATTAGTTTTAATCATTGTGCGTTTAATCCATGGTATCGCATTTGGGATGGCTTCTACAACAACAGGAACGTATTCATCTACGATTGTGCCAGAAGATCGAAAAGGTGAAGGTATCGGCTATTACGCACTAAGTACAACAGTAGCTTCAGCGATTGGTCCTTTCTTAGGTATTTTAATCAACCAACGCTTCAGTTTTGAAAGTAACTTCATTGTATGTTTAATCTGTATCTTACTTGCTGGAGTTTTATCACTCTTTATCTCTAATATTAGACAACCTATGGTAGATGCAGAGAATAAAGAAGTGAATTCAGCTAAAGGCATCGGCCAATTTCTACAAAAACAGGCCATACCGATTTCTATTGTCATTGTCTTTGTAGGGATTGCATATTCAAGCGTACTCGCATTCTTAGATTCGTATGCCAGTCACATTGGTTTAGCGGCTGCTGCAAGTTTCTTCTTTGTGGTTTACGCATTTAGTACGTTCGTTGTCAGACCGATTACAGGTAAAGTGTTCGATAATTATGGTGCGAATAAAGTTGTTTATCCTGTGTTAGTACTATTCGTCATTGGCTTAGTGTTATTAAGTGTGACGCATAGCAGCTGGATGTTATTATTCTCAGCTATATTCATCGGTATTGGTTATGGTACATTAATTCCATCTTTCCAAACGATTGCGATTCAAGCCTCACCACCTGAAAAGATTGGACTTGCGACTTCAACGTTCTATATCTTTGCGGATTTAGGTGCCGGTGCTGGTCCGACATTACTCGGCATTTTAATTGGTAGTGTAGGCTATCGAAACCTTTATATGTTAATGGCATTATTACTAGTTGGTGTAATTGCGCTTTATTATTTCATGCATGGTCGTAAACATAAAACAATGGAATATTAATCAAAAATGCGGTGTACCTGTAAAGAGGTATACCGCATTGTTCTTAGTTCAAAGTGTTTTTTCTTTTAAAATTTCTTCTGCGCTTTTGAATTGAATACCATAGCGTAAAAAGACGATGCCACAAATCAAGCCTGGCAGAACTGCCCATATATTATACAAAACAACAAAATTGGCTAGACACAATACAATAAACACGATGCCTAAAAGGGTATAAGCTTTATTTTTCATTACCATGTGTGTCGCCCCCTTAATGGATTTTGACAATGCTGACTTAGTTAACTCATATCTTATCACATAATTTACATTAATTTTACAAATATTATATAATTTCTTCAAAAAAGGAGCGTCATGGGTTTTTAGCGATTGACGAAAATGCATAAACCCATATTAATAAGAGAAAAAAGTAAGTTACGTTATAATGTACTTAATACTTTTTACTGAATAACGGAGGGGAACGTATGCAGATATTTCTAGGTACAGTAACAGAAAATGATTATCCAGTGATTGCACACTTAAAAGACAAAAAAGACAGTGAAGGGCTCTTCGAAGGGGAATATTACGAAGATAGTTTGCGTGAATTAAGACGCTTGCCTAACTATAATCATGATTTTGAAATGATTGCGCGTACTGATGATAATGAAATCGTCGGTCATATTTTGATGATGCAAGAGTTGATTCGAAATGAAGAAGATATACAGCGCCCTTTAATGATACGTTCATTATCTGTGAAAGAGGATTATAGAGAATATGGAATCGGCAAGGCTTTGGTAGAAGCAGTAGAAAGCCGAGCAAAAGAGGCTGGCTATAATGAAATTATTGTAGAGGGTGAACCAGATTATTTTAGATCGCTCGGTTTTATCCCTTTAAGTAATTTCAGTGTAGAAGTTCCAGAGGGCGAAGATATAGATCAATATAGTGTTTATCTATTGTGGGATACTTTAGATGCGCATCCACAAGGATAGTTAATCTTTGAAAATGAAGTTTGATTTCTATCATCGCATTGCATCCTGTCTGCGTGCTATAATAATGATGATTTGTATTCGGAGGTGCGAAAGTGAATTATCAAGCTTTATATAGAATGTATCGACCACAAAGTTTCAGTGATGTGGTTGGACAAGAGCATGTAACTAAGACGCTCCGTAACGCGATTGCTAAAGGTAAACAATCGCATGCTTATATTTTCAGTGGTCCTAGAGGAACTGGGAAAACGAGTATTGCGAAAGTATTTGCGAAAGCAATCAACTGTCCTAACAGCGTTGACGGAGAACCCTGTAATGAATGCGACATCTGTAAGAGTATTACGCAAGACTCTAATTCAGATGTCATTGAAATTGACGCAGCAAGTAATAATGGTGTCGATGAAATCAGAAACATACGAGATAAAGTGAAATACGCACCATCACAATCAAAATATAAAGTCTATATTATCGATGAAGTGCATATGCTGACAACGGGTGCATTTAATGCGTTGTTAAAAACGTTAGAAGAACCGCCAGCACATGCTATTTTTATTCTGGCGACAACGGAACCGCATAAAATTCCGCCTACTATTATTTCACGTGCGCAACGCTTTGATTTCAAAGCTATCAGTTTAGATCAAATTATTGATCGTTTGCGTTATGTTGCGGAATCTCAACATATTGAATTCGATGAAGAAGCGATTGCGTTTATTGCGAAAGCATCAGAAGGTGGTATGCGTGATGCATTGAGTATCATGGACCAAGCGATTGCATTCGGTGATGAACACTTAACATTGCAAGATGCGTTGAATGTAACTGGTAGTGTAGATGAAGCTTCTCTGAATGCTTTATTAAATGATGTCGCAAATGGAGAAGTGAAAGCAGCTTTTGCACGCTATCATCAATTTATAGAAGACGGTAAGGAAGTCAATCGTTTAATTAATGATCTGATTTACTTTGTACGTGATACGATTATGAATAAAACAGCCCAAAATCAAACAGAATATGATGCTTTGATGGGCTTTGACTTTGATACCTTATATAAAATGATTGATTTAATTAATGATACATTAGTATCTGTGCGTTTTAGTGTAAATCAAAACGTACACTTTGAAGTATTATTAGTTAAATTGGCGGAATTGATTAAAGCGGGTGGAGCTTCTAAAACATCAGAGCCTCAAACTTCAATGAATCAACCGCAAGCAACGCAAACAGCAGGTGCCAATGATGTTAATAGTGCTTTATTACAACGTTTAGAACATCTTGAGCAAGAATTGCACGCTTTAAAACAACAAGGTGTTCCACAAGTGAACACTCCACCTAAGCAACAAACAGCCTCTAGAGGGCGTCGTAAGAGTAAGAACAGCTACTCTATGACGCAAATTGCGAAGGTACTAGATAATGCGAATAAAGAAGATATTCAATTATTAAAAGAGCATTGGCAAGAAGTAATTGATCATGCGAAAAATCACAATCAAAAAGCGTTGGTGAGTTTATTGCAAAACTCTATTCCAGTCGCAGCGAGTGAAAAAAGCGTCTTGGTTCAATTTGAAGCAGAGATTCATTGTGAAATCGTAAATGACGATGATGAGAAACGTAAAAACTTAGAAGAAGTTGTACGCAGTATTATCAACAAAGATGTTGCAGTTGTCGGTGTACCTGCAGACCAATGGATGCAAGTACGCTCTGAATATCTTCAAAATCGAAAACGTAATCAACAAGCAAACCAAACAAAAACGAAACAAGAAGCGCCTCAAGATGATATTGTTCAAAAAGCCAAAGACATGTTTGGTGAAGACACTGTTCATGTCATGGATGAAGAATAAAGAAAATACAGCACACAGCCTTTCAGATACCATCATTGTCGAAAGACCTGTGTGCTTTGTGTTATAATTTGCATATCAATAGAAGAGATAGGAGAGTAAATAATGGGTTTCTTCCATTATAAGTAAAAAAATCGATTGAATACGATTGAACTCTTGTATCTTAGACTTATGTTGAATAATAAAGCTAGAATCTAAGGAGGAACTATATTATGCGCGGTGGCGGAAATATGCAACAAATGATGAAACAAATGCAGAAAATGCAAAAGAAAATGGCTGAAGAGCAAGAAAAATTAAAAGACGAAAGAGTTAAAGGTACAGCAGGCGGCGGTATGGTGACTGTAACTGTAACAGGTCATAAAGAAGTCGTGGATGTTGAAATCAATGAAGAAGCAGTCGACCCAGATGATGTTGAAATGCTTCAAGATTTAGTGTTAGCTGCTACAAATGAAGCGATGAATAAAGCAGATGAATTAACATCAGAACGCTTAGGCAAACACACTAAAGGCTTGAACATTCCTGGAATGTGATAAGCCATGCATTATCCAGAACCAATTTCGAAACTTATTGATAGTTTCATGAAATTGCCAGGCATTGGGCCGAAAACGGCACAACGTCTGGCATTTCATGTCTTAGATATGAAAGAAGATGACGTCGTTCAATTCGCAAAAGCACTTGTAGATGTCAAACGTGAATTAACATATTGCAGTACATGTGGTCATATTACTGAAGAAGACCCTTGTTATATTTGCCAAGATAAACAGAGAGATCGTTCTGTCATTTGTGTGGTTGAAGATGACAAGGATGTTATTGCAATGGAAAAAATGAGGGAGTATAAAGGATTATATCATGTATTGCATGGTGCAATCTCTCCGATGGATGGTATCGGGCCGGAGGATATTAATATTCCTTCATTAATAGAACGATTAAAAGATGAAGAAGTAAAAGAATTGATTCTTGCGATGAATCCTAACTTAGAGGGTGAATCGACAGCAATGTATATTTCTCGACTTGTGAAACCAATCGGTATTAAAGTAACAAGATTGGCGCAAGGTCTTTCTGTAGGCGGAGACTTAGAATATGCAGATGAAGTGACTTTGTCACGCGCAATTGCTGGCAGAACAGAGATGTAAAATCAGTGCAGAAGTGTCATAATACTAGAGGTTCAACCTCTTATTATGCCCTTCTGCACTTTTTTAAAACTTTTTCAGAAAAAAATAAAGTTTGGTTTTTGTGAGGAATGTTAAGAGATTGTGAAGGGTTATAGAAATGTAAGGGGATATTTAACGAACGTTACAGGTTTCATCAGAATAAAGGTACGGAAAATAGCGTCATCGAGTAGTTTAAGAGCGAAAAAAGATGGGTTTTAAGGGTTGCAAAAAAACGCAGAAGCTAGTATAGTTAATACCTGTTGAACGAACGAAACAAATAACTTCAACAATCACATAGAAAAAAACTTCTCAAAAAACTTTTAAAAAAGTGTTGACTTTAAAGTTTTAAGAGAGTATAATTGATTCTTGTGAGTCGGAAAAATAAACCGAATGAACATTGAAAACTGAATGACAATATGTCAACGTTAATTCCAAATTAACAAACGTCTTAAGGACGTTTTAAAACAATTAGTTTTT
>NZ_PPRU01000037.1 GCF_002902285.1 Staphylococcus simulans
ATACATATATAATTGTTTAACAATTCACGCTTACCCTTGTTTTTTTATTAAGAGATTGTAAATTCAGTACAACTATAAATCAATTTCATATTTTTAAATCATTGAGATGACTTATTCCACTAATTAGGTTGTTAATCAATAAGCTTCTTTAGTTGGATTGTCTATTTACTTTTCAACAGAATTTACATAGAAATTAGAAAAGTATTCAATTTTCCTCTGTTAAAAATATGTATAGCTCACATTAGTAAGGAAACGTTCATGGTTCCTTACTGAATATGAGCTTTTCAATAACTTATTAATAGTGATTGTAACTATTGTAAAATAATAAAGAAAACAATAACAAATATGCTTACAATGAACCTTACACTTTGTGCTAAAAAGATGATTTTCCCAAAAGTTCTCTTTTGATAGATACCTATGCCTACTTGGATCATCGCAAACCCAATGATTAAAAGAATCAGAGCTGGTATGAAATTAGCAATTAAAGCCCCGATATCTAACAATAAGCTTCCTACTATTAAGAGGATCATTGTAATTTTAGGTGTTTTCGGATTACGTGCTAACATTAATATCGCAGATAAAAATGTGAAAACTGAAAATGCTATGATAAACGTTTTGAGCAGAATCATAAAATCACTCCTTGATTCCTTATTATACATGAAAATAATCATTACAATATCAAAAAAGGGATATTAACTTATAGTTACCTATATAAAATATACACCTGTACAAGTTAGTGCATTCTTAATAATAAAACCTCATTAAAAGCAATTTACTTTCTATTGCTTTTAATGAGGTTTTATTATGAGTTAGCCAGAAACAACTGTGATACCTTGGTTTGGATATTGATCATTTTCAGCTTCATCTATAAATGCGTTACTGAAATCACTGTACGATACATAAGATTTATTTCTTGAGTTATAAATAATTGTATCAGTACCCAATTTATAATCGTTGGTTTCTGGACCATTAAAATCAAACATGCTTGCAGGACTTACAAACGTCCAGTCTTTTAGTTTGTCTTGCGCTGATAGAATATCATAAGCTTCAGCCATTTTTATAGCTGATTCTTTTACAGCTTCTGGGATATTTGGATTATCCGCTACTCTTGTTGTTTTACTATCATCTATATACAATCTACCTGTTCCACCAACAAACATCAGTTTTACATCTATACCCTCTAAAATATTAATAAGATGATTAGTCATTTGAATATATAACTCTTCTTTTCCTCTTGGTGCGCCAAATGCGACGAATACTGCATCAAAACCTTCTAAATCTTCACGAGTAATATCTAATATATCTTTTTCTACATATGGAACATCAAATTGTAATTTATTATGATTTCTGACAAACGCAGTAACTTCATGGTTTCTCTCTAATGCTTTTTCAGTTAAGATTGTTCCTTGTTTACCCGTTGCGCTAATGATTGCTATTTTCATCGTTTCATCATCCCCTTTTGAAAATTAATTATAGCTTTGATAAACTGCTTACTTTTAAAAGTATGGTGTCTCATAAAGAATCCTTAATCGTATATCTATATGAAGTTCGTAAGCAGATAAGCATTTATAATTTAATTTATTTTACGCCACTTTTTGTATAGTACGCAATAATAAAGAACTTTCAAAAAGTGTTACACTTATACATTGATGTTGGCTGAAAATAAAAAGATAAGTGACAATCTAAAAAGCATCTAATACTTCCTAAATCATCACTTATCCTTGATTTTATGCTATTTTATTCTCTACATCATGACATAAGGGTTTATGTCTATCTTTAACGAAAGCTTATCTTTTTGATAGCGTTCATGATAGTAATCATCTAAATATTGAAGTGCTTTGTGTAGCTCTGGTTCACTTTTGTATTTGACTAGGACTTGGAAGCGAAATTCTCTATTAATTCTAGCGATAGCTGCTGGTGATGGTCCTAAAATCAAAGCTCGATCCGTAAGATGTTGTAATAATATTTTATGAACATGTGCAGCTGCTTGCATAACTTCTTTCATATTTTGGTGAGAAATCGTAAAGTTAATCAAGAAATAGTATGGTGGATACTTACCAATTTGTCTGTATTTCATTTCTTTGTGATAGAACGATAAATAATCATTAAGCTGGACATCTTGTATCGCATAATGATCAGGGTTATAGGTTTGAATAATAACCTTCCCTTCTTTTTCATGACGTCCTGCACGCCCTGCTACTTGAGTCAATAATTGGAAAGTTCTTTCACTGGAACGAAAATCTGGTAAGTTCAACATAGTATCAGCGTTTAACACACCGACAAGTGTAATATTTGGAAAATCTAACCCTTTCGCAATCATTTGAGTACCGAGCAGAATATCCCCTTTACCTTCTCCGAAGTCATTCAATAACTTCTCATGTGCGCCTTTTCGTGATGTTGTATCTGCGTCCATACGAATAATCTTCGCATTTTCAAATTCACGATTTAACAGTTCTTCTACGCGTTGGGTACCAGTTCCCATTTGACGAATGTGTTCACTTTCGCAGTTTGGACATTTATTAGGCGGTGTTTCTTCATAACCACAATAGTGACATTTCAATTTATCGCTAGATTTATGGTAGGTCAATGAAATATCGCAGTTTGGACATTGCGGTACATGACCACAGTCTCGGCATAATATAAATGAAGAATAACCACGTTGATTTAGGAACAGTACAATTTGTTCATTGCGAGATAAACGGTCTTGAATTGCTTCTCGCAATTCTGTCGAAAACATTGACCGGTTACCATTTGCTAATTCTTCACGCATATCTACAATATCAATTTCAGGTAATGGTTGATTATTCACACGATCAGGTAAGCTTAATAAGTGATAAACTCCCTTTTCAGCACGTGCATATGATTCAAGACTTGGCGTCGCACTACCTAAAATTAATGGACATTGATGATATTTTGCTCGCCATAATGCAATCTCTTTCGCATGATAACGAGGATAATCTTCTTGTTTATATGTTGCCTCATGTTCTTCATCAATAATAATCATACCCAGATTTTTAAATGGTGCAAAAACACTAGAACGCGCGCCTACACTTACACGTGCACGACCGTCACGTATTTTTTGCCACTCATCATAACGTTCGCCTTTTGAAAGACCTGAATGCAATACTGCAACTTCATCACCAAATCTACGTTTAAAACGTAAAACCATTTGTGGTGTCAAAGCAATTTCTGGAACTAACATCATAGCCTGTTGATTTTTTTCTAGAACAGCTTCTATCGTTTGAAGATAAACTTCAGTTTTACCTGAACCTGTTACACCATGTAATAAGAAAGTCTCTTGTTTTTCTTCATCAATAACCTTTTTAATCTCATCGTAAGCGATTTGTTGGCTTGGAGTGAGTTGTCGTTTTTCTTCTTGTTCAAATACTCTTGATGCATATGGGTCACGTTCTACTATGGCATCATACTTCTCAACAAAACCATTACGTTCCAATGTTTTAGCACTTGAAGCTGATAACCCTACTTCTTCAAGTTCTTTTAAAGGAACATCTCTATTTTGTGCATCTAGCAAGTAAGCATAAACATCATATTGTTTAGGGTGTCGTTCTAACATTGCTAAAACTTCATCTGGTTGATGATCATCTCTTATTCGTATTGCACGTTGTGTTTTTTTCTTTGTATTTTGAGACAGTAACGTTTCTTCTCTAACGATACCTTCTTCTAATAAAGGAACTAAATGTTTTAAATCACCATTTTGTTGAGCAGCTTTATAAGCATAATGTCCTTCTTTATTAAAGCGTTTTAAAATGTCATCTGGTATTGATTCATCTTCTACAATTTCAAATACTTTGGTATATCTTGCTTTAATAGCACTTGGTAACATGGCTTCTAAAATAGAAATACGTTTCGTGACATGATATTTACCATACCAAGCGCTTAAATCAACTAATTCAGGTGTCAGTTCTGGTTTGATATCTTGAATTTCTTGGATTTCTTTTAGTTTAGATAAATCTAGTTCTGGATCTGGTTCCTCAGCTATTTCCATAACATACCCTTGAATGGTTCTGTACCCAAAGGGTACAACGACTCGTACACCAACTTGAATAATGGGTACGAGTCGCTCTGGTATTTTATAGTCAAAGGTAAAGTCTACGTTTTTAGCTGGGACATCTACAATTACCTTTGCATACATTATTTCCACCTACGTTCTAATTCTTCTAAGATTCTTCCAGCAAGCTGCTGTTTCTTACCTTTCTCTATATTAACTGCTTCGTCATTTTTGAAGTATAATGTGACTTCATTATCATCAGAACTGAAACCGATAGATGTATCTCCTACGTTATTCGAAATAATCACATCTGCATTCTTTTTCTCTAATTTAGCTTTTGCATATTTTTCAATATCTTGTGTTTCAGCTGCAAAGCCAATTAATTTTTGATGCGTTTTATGTTCACCTAAATATTTCAATATATCTTTAGTTCGTGTAAATGAAATGGTTAAATCTCCATCTTGTTTTTTCATTTTATGTTCCAGTTTTTCTGCTGGTTTATAATCTGATACAGCAGCTGTTTTAAAGACAAAGTCCTGAGCATCAAAACGTTCAACTACTGCGTTAAACATATCTTCCGCACTAGTTACAGGTACAAAGTCCACGTTTTCTGGTGGCGTTAAGCTTGTTGGACCACTCACTAAAGTTACTTTAGCGCCTCTCTTTTGTAATGCATCAGCAAGTGCATATCCCATTTTTCCTGATGCTCTATTAGACACAAAACGTACAGGATCAATAACTTCGACCGTCGGTCCTGCTGTAACTAAGGCATGTTTACCATTGAACCAATCACTCTCATTGATGACTGATTGATTATTATTTTGTTCCATCGTTTGGCGCATGAATGCCATGATATCCAATGGTTCCATCATACGGCCCTTCGCTACATAGCCGCAGGCTAAAAAGCCTTCACCAGGTTCGGCGAAATGATATCCATCTTCAGTCAATACTTGCATGTTTGCTTGTACTCTTGGATTTTCATACATATACACATTCATAGCAGGAGCAACAAATTTAGGAACAGTCGTCGCTAATAAAGTTGAAGTAATCATATCGTCAGCAATACCGTTTGCTAATTTACCGATAATATTGGCAGTTGCTGGCGCAATAATCACTGCGTCTGCCCAATCACCTAACGCTATATGTTGAATTTCAGCTGGATTTTCTTCTTTAAATGTACTCGTGTATACAGGATTACGACTGATTGCTTGGAAAGCAAGCGGTGTTACAAACTCTTGTGCATGTTCAGTCAGCATTACACGTACGTCATACCCTGCTTGTGTTAATTTACTTGTTAAATCAATCGCTTTATAAGCTGCAATACCACCCGATACTGCTAATAAAATATTCTTCATCGCAATCTTTGCCTCCAAGTTTATTCTCTCTTTATGTATACGGCTTAATATTAAAAAATAAGTCCAAATGAAATGGCCTCATAATTCATCAATCATTTTATATTTTAACACTCTAGGTCAAAAAAGTCCTTAGCTTTGCAAAGCAATAAAGTTGATTCTCTACCTCTATCCGCGTATGATAGCTTTCGTTACAGACAATAGAAAGAAGGTTTGAAGGTGGAGACTTTAAAGCAATATGACGATATTACACAACGCATTGAATCAGAAAATAAATTCTTATTATATGTCATGGCGAATGGTTGCTCAGTCTGCCATGCAGACCAACCTAGAGTAGAAAAATTAGTAAATCAGTTAGAAATACCTGCAGCACAAATTATTGTAAATGATATTCCTGAAGCTGCTGGTCAGCTCTCACTCTTTACTGCGCCTGTCGTCATTCTTTTTAATAATGGAAGAGAATTTCATAGACAAGCACGTATTATAGATTTCGATCAGTTAGAACGTTCTATGGAGCAATTGAAGATGTCTTATTAAATGAAAAACAACCTTTAAAGCAGTTTTTTTGCCTTAAAGGTTGTTTTCAATTTATATAATCACTTTTAAACTCAGTCTTTTGTTTCGAATTCACTTTCGTTTAATTCTGGTTCGATTGGAGTGATTTTGCCATCAGCAATCTCTTCTAAAGCTTCTCCAACTGTTTTAACTGAGTGATATTTTTCTAATAACGCAGTGTCTTTTTTGTCATATAATTCACGTGCGCGTTTGGCTGCCACTGTTGCGATTAAATATTTTGATTTTACTTTTGAAGTTAATTGATTAAGCGGTGGGTATAACATTATTTTTTGGCCTCCAATATCATTTTTCTATACTTTGCTTCTATACGTTCACGTTTTAGATGTTCGGCTGCAACGATTGCTTGAATACGTTCTTTAGCAAGTTCTACTTCATCGTTTACCACAACGTAGTCATAAAGATTCATCATTTCCACTTCTTTACGTGCTTCTTTCACACGACTTTGAATCTTTTCGTCTGATTCTGTACCGCGGCCGACTAAACGCTCTCTTAAGTGGTCTAAACTTGGCGGTGCTAGGAAGATAAATAATGCATCAGGGAATTTCTTGCGTACTTGTTTCGCACCTTCAACTTCGATTTCTAAGAAGACATCATAGCCTTCATCCATAGTGTCTTTCACATACTGTACAGGTGTACCGTAGTAGTTACCTACATATTCTGCATACTCAATAAATTGATCTTGTGCGATAAGTTGCTCAAACTCTCGTTTTGTCTTGAAAAAATAATCAACGCCATCTTGTTCACCTTCACGCATTTCACGTGTCGTCATTGAAATTGAATATTTGTATGATGTTTTCGGATCATCAAATATTTCTTTGCGGACAGTACCTTTTCCGACTCCAGATGGACCTGATAAGACAATTAGTAAACCTTTTTCATTATCCATGCCTTACGACCTCTCTAAGCTATTGTTGTATTATATAATGATACCATATTCTAAATAAAATTGTATAGATGCCAATAGATAAAATCTTAATTTGGAAGTTTACCATATTCACATGGTACAATAATAAGAACGTAGTACAAGAACGAAAATAAAAAGGTAGCTGATAATTATGGCATTTGATGGCCTATTCACAAAGAAAATGGTAGAAGAACTGTCCTTTCTTGAAGGTGGACGTATTCATAAAATCAACCAACCTGATAACGATACAATTATAATGGTCATTCGTCAGAATCGTAAAAACCATTCATTACTGTTATCTATCCATTCTAATTTCTCTCGTATGCATATTACGAAAAAGAAATATGATAACCCATTTGAACCGCCAATGTTTAACCGTGTCTTTCGTAAACACTTAGACGGCGGAATTATACAAGCAATTCGTCAAATTGATAATGACCGTCGTATCGAAATCGATGTTCAAAGCACAGATGAACTCGGTGATAAAATATATCGTACCGTTATCTTAGAAATTATGGGTAAACACAGTAACTTAATACTTGTGGATGATAATCGCAAGATTATCGAAGGTTTCAAACATTTAACACCAAACACAAACCAATATCGTACCGTTATGCCAGGATTCCAATATGAAGCACCACCTACACAAAATAAAATCAATCCTTATGAAGTTTCAGGTCAAGACGTATTAAAATATATAGATTTCAATCAAGGTAATATTGCGAGACAACTCTTACAAACTTTCGAAGGTTTCAGTCCACTCATTACGAAAGAAATTACAGAACGTCGTCAATTTATGACTACTGAAACATTACCAGCAGCATTCGATGAAGTTATGGAAGAAACTAAACTTAAACCTGTTCCGATTTTCCATAAAAACCATGAAACTGGTAAAGAAGATTATTACTTCATGCGTTTAAAACAGTTTGATGATGATAGTGTGACTTACGAATCACTTGATGAGTTATTAGATCGTTTCTACGATGCACGTGGCGAACGTGAACGTGTTAAACAACGTGCGAATGATCTGGTTCGTTTTGTCCAACAACAACTTCAAAAAAACCGAAACAAACTCGTTAAATTAAACGCTGAGTATGAAGGTACGCAATCAAAAGAAGATATGCAGTTATATGGTGAACTCATTACCGCAAACATCTATCGCATTAAACAAGGTGATGAAACCTTAACTACTGAAAATTACTACACAGGTGAAGAAGTGACAATTAAGTTAGATCCGACTAAATCACCTTCACTGAATGCTCAATATTACTATAAGCAATATAACCGTTTAAAAACACGTGAACATGAGCTTGAACACCAAATTCAACTCACAGAAGAAAACATTGCATACTTTGAATCTATTGAGCAACAGTTGGCTCATATCACAGTAGAAGATATTGACGAAATCCGTGAAGAACTTGCAGAACAAGGCTTTATGAAACAACGTCAAAATCGTAAGAAAAAGAAACAACCGCAAATGCAGTTGCAAACTTACCTTTCTACAGATGGCTCAACTATATATGTAGGTAAAAACAACAAACAAAACGATTATCTAACAAATAAAAAAGCACGTAAGCACCATTTATGGTTCCATACAAAAGATATTCCTGGTTCTCACGTAGTCATTTTTGAAGATGAACCAAGCGATAAAACAATAGAAGAAGCTGCAATGTTAGCAGCCTACTTCTCTAAAGCAGGAAACTCTGGTCAAATTCCAGTAGATTACACAGATATCAAAAACGTACACAAACCATCAGGTGCGAAACCAGGCTTTGTAACATACGATAATCAAAAAACATTATATGCCACACCAGATTATGATCACATCCAATCAATGAAAAGCGATTCAGAAAAAGTGAAATTAAAATAATCTATTTACTTTAAAAGCACTCGAAGACAAAATGTTTTCGAGTGCTTTATTTTAAAATATCCAACCTTTAATTTTTTGACTATCAGGAACAAACGGTTCACGCTTATCAATTTCTTCATTTTTAATAATTGCTTCTGCATTCTTGATTAACTTCATCATAGATTCACGAAAATTCAATAACACTTCTTCCTTAAACAAAGATTTCATAATAAAAGGTCTGGCTTCAAAATCATGCGCATCAGATGCGATAAAATGAGCAAGATTACATTTCATTAGTTCAATCGATACATCTTGAATTCCTTTACCAAAATCCCCTACTAAAGACGTTGAAGTAATTTGACTTAATGCTCCTTGCTGAACTAAGTTATATAAAACACTCATATCTTTCAACAAAGCGGTATTACGTTCAGGATGTGCAATGATGGGAATATAACCTAAATCCTGTATATTTTGAAACATTTGATACGTATAATCAGGAATGTCGTTAGGAGGAAACTCAATGAGTAAGTATCTGGACTTGTTTAAACCACTTACCATTCCGGATTTAATATCTTCAATTAAATTCTGATGAATTCTTACCTCTTGTCCTGGATAAATTTGAATTCCTAAATCTTTAACCTCTTTTAATTTACATAATTTTTATTTTTAACTTTACTTTATCAAAAGAATTATCGTATTTATTAGTATAATGTGGTGTTGCAATAATTTTTGTTACATTTTCTTTTTTAGCTTGTTTTAATAATTGAATAGCCACTTCTTCATCTCTTGGTCCATCATCTGCATCAATTAATATATGATTATGCATATCTATCATGGGTATCGCTCCAAAATTCAGACTACCAATCTATCTTTTTAAATGGCGTTTATTCATAACTCACCTTTATTATATTCTTTTTTCATAGCCTGCTGTAAATAAAAAACAACCCACCTATCAGGTGAGTTGTTTACATATCATTGATGAAATTAATCCATTAATGCTAGTTGGAAATTCACACCGAAGCGATCTTGTATCCATGCGAATTCTCTGTAAGGTCCAAGCTCAGTTTTGGCCATTAAAATGGCACCGCCGCTTTTTAATCCACTGTATAGACGTTCCATTTCCATGGCATTATCTACTGTCACAAATAAAGAAATAGATGGATTCATCGGTATTTCAGTTCCATTAGAATTATCAATCGCCATAATGATTTGGTCTTTTAAACGAATAATTGCGTGTTGGACTGCACCCGCTTCTCCGCTTCCAAACTCATCATACTTCACCATTGAAACCACTTCACTGTCTTCAAATACTGAAGTATAAAGTTCAATCGCTTCTTCAGCTTCATTATTAAACATTAAAAATGGTGTTACCTTTGGTATTTGCACACTATCCCCTCCTCATTGACTTGCTATTTACTAATCACATAGTAATTTAAAATTAAGCAACTTAAAAATTACTATTTTGACACTTAAAACGATACATGAATGACTATACAAAAGCAACTCAACCTATACATAGTACTGCCTTAATTGAGATTGTGTTTTTCCTCAAAAGGGTTAACTTAAGCTATCATTGTGAAAGACCAAAAGTGAATCAAACAGTACCTTTTTCTATATGTATGACACAATTCATAGTATAATGACTTTATTCCAAAACAATGAGTAAATCTTAATCAGATGATTGAATGAATGGAGGTCTATGATGTCTCACTTTTTCTTACCTATTTTAGCAATGTTAGCAGTGATTATTATCGGTTATATCTTTATTAAAATATATTTACGCTAGTCTATTTGTCACTTTTGACTTAGACAGATTTTTCTTAAAATCTAAAAATCCGCAATCATAAGCTCAAAATGAGTGTTCATGATTGCGGATTTTGTCGTTTGTTTTAAATTAAGCCTTTTTCTTTTATATCTGTTTTACATTTCTTGAATATGTTTTTCTCGTGTTCATTCGATAACCATTGATTTTCATCTTGATCATAGTTATTGACCGGCTCACGGTAATCTTCATTTGCGGATAAGAACTTATTTAAGTGCGCAAATGGTTTATGAGCAGTTTGTGCATGTGTATTGGACATGGTTCATCCCTCCATCCAATTCCATCTTATGCTAAATTGTCTCTCCATTCAACTAAAGATTGAATATCTGACTCAGAAATTTTACCTTGTTCTTTAGCCACGTCGATTAATTCGTTGTAGTCACTTAAAGTATAGAACGGAATATCAGCATCTTTGAACATTTGATCCGCTTTAGCAAGACCATACGTAAAGATAGCAACTACACCTAATACTTCAGCGCCAGCTTCTCTTAATGCTTCTGCAGCAACTAAAGAAGAACCGCCTGTTGAAATTAAGTCTTCAACGACTACGATTTTTTTACCTTTACTTGGTGCACCTTCGATTTGGTTTTGTTTACCATGGCTTTTACTTTTAGAACGTACATAGCTCATTGGCATATCTAATTTTTCAGAGATGAACGCTGCATGAGGAATGCCCGCTGTCGCAGTTCCTGATACAATTTCAGCATCTTTGAAATGTGTTTGAATCAATTCGATTAAACCGTCACGAATCGCGTTACGAACTTCTGGATAACCTAATGTAACACGATTATCACAATAAATCGGAGATTTAATCCCTGAACTCCATGTAAATAAATCATTCGGTGATAGTGCAACTGCACCAATATCTAATAATGATTGCGCAATTTGTTTTGACATCTTAACCTAACCAACTTTCTTTAATATGATGATAACTTTCAACCGGATTGTCACTTTGTGTGATTGGACGACCTACTACAATATGTGTAGAACCCATTTCACGTGCTTTGTCTGGTGTTGTAATACGTTTTTGATCGTCTTGTGCGTAATGTGCTGGACGAATACCTGGTGTTACTTTCAAGAAGTCTGAACCTAATTCTTTTGTCAGTAATTCTGCTTCTAATGGTGAACATACTACACCATCTAAGCCAGCTTCTTTAGTTAAACGTGCATAGTTTAATACAGCCTCTTCAATTGAAGTTTGGATGTTTTGTTCTTTTTGCAGCATTTCTTCTGTTGTTGATGTTAATTGTGTGACCGCAATAATTTTAGTGTCTTTGTTGACGCTACGTAAGCCTTCAACTGCTTGGCGCATCATTTCAGTACCGCCTGCAGCATGAACGTTTACTAAATCTACATTTAAACGTCCTAAACCAGCCATCGCTTGTTTGACTGTATTTGGAATATCATGCAGTTTTAAATCTAAGAAGATTTGGTGGCCGCGTGCTTTAATTTTGTTGATTAATTCAGGGCCAGTTTGATAATAAAGTTCCATTCCGATTTTGATGTATAAAGGTTCATCAAATAAATCTAAGAAATTTTCTACTTCTTCAGCCGTCGCAAAGTCTAATGCGATAATCGGTAAAGGTAAATTACGATTTGCCATTATTTAGTCACCTCAAAAGTCCTTTTGTACAATTCATTAATATGGTTTACACCTAAGTCGTCGAGCAATGCTGGCAGTTCATCAATGATTTCTTTACAAACCATTGGATTTTGGAAGTTAGCTGTTCCAACTGCTACCGCATTCGCACCCACTGAAATATAGTCTATAACATCTTGTGCGTTTTGAACACCGCCCATTGCGATAATTGGAATATCTACAGCTTGTCTGACTTGATAAACCATTCGCATTGCGACAGGTTTGATTGCTGGTCCGCTTAAGCCACCGACTGTATTTGCGATAATTGGACGCCCTGTTTTCGCATCAATACGTAAGCCGACTAATGTATTAATCATTGTTAAACCATCCGCATATTGCGCGATTGCTTTAGCCATTGCGACAATATCTGTTACGTTTGGTGAAAGTTTCACGTATACAGGCACTTCAGAAACTGCTTTAACTTTACGTGTCAATTCAGCAGCAACCACTGGATCCACACCAAACTGCATACCGCCTTCTTTCACGTTCGGACAAGAGATGTTTAATTCCAACGCTTTCACATTTGGTGCTTTTGAAATATGTTCAGCCACGTATACATAGTCTTCTTCAGTAGAACCCGCAACGTTTGCGATAATCGGTACATCAAATTGTTCTAACTTCTTAAGTTCATGTTCAATAATGTGATGCACACCAGGGTTTTGTAACCCAATCGCATTAATCATACCACTATCAGTTTCAGCAACACGTGGTGTTTCATTACCATAACGTGCTTCTTTCGTAGCGGCTTTAATCATAATGGCACCTAGTTCGCTTAAGTCATAAAATTGACTGAACTCAGCACCGAAAGCAAAACAACCGCTTGCTGGCATAATCGGGTTCTTTAACTCTAATCCTGGAATTTCTACATTTAATCGACTCATAGGATGACTGCTCCTTTCTCAAATACAGGTCCCTCTGTACAAACTTTGACATAACTTGTTTCAGATTCAGGTGTATGGCAGACACATGCGTAACATGCGCCGATACCGCAACCCATGCGTTCTTCAAGTGATAAGAAACCTTCAACATCTGCTAATTTGTCATGTTCTTTAATGGCTTTTAACATCGGTTTAGGTCCGCATGTATAGTAAATATCATAATCTACCGGCAACTCAGAAATCACATTTGTCACAAAGCCCTTTGATCCCATTGTGCCATCTTCAGTCACAATGTGCGTTTCACCTAATTGCGCAAATTCATCTGCGTAGAAGACATCTTTTTTACTTCTGAAACCTAAAACATGTACTGTCTCAATACCTTGACGATTGAGTTGTTTAGATAGTTCATATAAAGGAGGAACACCAATACCGCCGCCTACAAGAAGCGCTTTACGTTCTGCTTTTTCAACAGGGAAACCATTACCTAAAGGTGCAATAATATCAATCGCATCATTCTCACGCATTTGAGACAGACGTTGTGTCCCAGCACCTTCTGCACGATATAACATCGTAAAGGTTTCAATTTCAGGTTCGATATGACAAATTGAGATCGGGCGTCTCAACATATGCAGTGAACCTTCACCTACTTTAATATGAACGAATTGTCCAGGTTGTGTCATTTTACGTGTCACAGGTCCTTTTACTTTAATTTCAAAAATGCGGTCCGCAATTTCTCGATTGGATACGATAATGTTTTGTTCCACTGTTAAATCCTCCTTTTAATCTTGAATCTATCTTCATTATAGCCACTTTAACTACTTTTACATACTTCTCATTGTGAATGTCATACTTTCAATCACATTCGTTAACGCATTCGCTGTATCTAATGATGTTAAACATGGCACACCATTTTCTACAGATGCACGTCTGATTTGGAAACCATCTCTTTCAATCGTTTTCCCTTTTGTCATCGTGTTAATGACAATTTGTACGTCACCATTTTGAATGCGATTTAATAAATCATCTTCACCGCCGATTTTACCCACTGTTTCAACCGGAATATGATTTTCAGCTAATTTCGCAGCTGTACCTGAAGTTGCGAGTACTTTATATCCCACTTCATGTAAACGTTTTGCGATTTTAACCATTTTTTCTTTATCTTTATCACTGACAGTAATTAACACTGTACCATGATCTTTTACTTCGACACCGCTCGCAGTTAAACCTTTGAACAATGCTTTTTCTAAAGTTAAATCTTTACCCATGACTTCACCTGTTGATTTCATTTCAGGTCCAAGCGTAATGTCGACATTTTTCAATTTATTAAAACTGAATACTGGCGCTTTAACATAAACCCCTTCTGAATAAGGTTGAAGTCCTGGTTTGTAACCTAATTCACTTAGTTTTTCTCCTAAGATGGCACGCATCGCAAGTTGTGCCATTGGAATATCTGTAATCTTACTTAAGAACGGTACTGTACGACTTGATCTTGGGTTCACTTCTAACACATAGACACCATCATGTGCTAATACGAATTGGATATTGATTAAACCGATAATATCCAAACCTTTCGCAAGTTTCGTTGTATACGCTTCTAAAGTTTGAATCACTTCATCAGATAACGTTTGAGGCGGATAAACCGCGATAGAGTCGCCTGAGTGCACCCCTGCACGTTCAATATGTTCCATAATACCTGGAATAATCACTGTTTCCCCATCTGAAATCGCATCAACTTCAATTTCTTTACCTGTTAAGTAACGGTCAACAAGTACAGGATGTTCAGGACTCGCTTTTACAGCTTCTCTCATGTAGTTTTCTAACTCTGCATCATTATACACGATTTCCATCGCACGGCCACCTAATACATACGATGGACGTACAACAACTGGATAACCGATTTCTCGTGCATTGTCTAAAGCTTCTGCAGGGGAAGTTGCAGTTTTCCCTTTCGGTTGCGGTACATCGATGGTATTTAAGAGTTCTTCAAACTCTTTTCTATCTTCAGCACGGTTTAAATTCTCTAAAGATGTACCTAAGATTTGCACACCGTGTTTCGCAAGTTTTTCTGCTAAATTGATGGCAGTTTGGCCACCGAATTGAACTACAACACCTTTAGGTTGTTCGAGTTCAATAATGTTCATGACATCTTCTTCAGTTAATGGTTCGAAGTAAAGTTTATCTGAAATTGAAAAGTCAGTTGACACTGTTTCAGGGTTGTTGTTGACGATGATTGCTTCATAGCCTGCATTTTGGATTGCCCAAACGGCATGAACTGTCGCATAGTCGAATTCAACACCTTGACCGATACGGATCGGACCAGAACCAAGTACAATCACTTTTTCTTTATCTGTTACGATGGATTCGTTATCTCTTTCATATGTTCCATAGTAGTACGGTGTCGCAGATTCAAATTCTGCAGCACATGTATCTACCATTTTGTATACTGGTTTAATATCATTTTCATGGCGGAGTCGATAAACATCTTCTTCTTCCATATCAAATCTATGTGCGATGACTTTATCGCTGAAACCATAGTCTTTCGCATATTTAAGATATTCGATATCACCTTTATGTGCTTTTAATTCACGTTCGATATCGATAATATGTTGGAATTTGTTAAGGAAGAAGTAATCGATTTTAGTCATCTCGTGAATTTCTTCGAGTGTTGTACCACGTCGAATCGCTTCACCGATGAAGAAAAGACGTTCATCATCTTGTTGTAAGATACGTTCTTTTATGTAGTCTAAATCGTAACTTTCTCCATTCGGTAATCCTAGATGATGGACACCATATTCTAATGAACGAATGGCTTTTAATAATGATTCTTCATACGTACGGCCGATAGCCATAACTTCACCTGTTGCTTTCATTTGTGTTCCAAGTACACGTTCACCTTTTTCAAATTTATCAAATGGGAAACGTGGAATTTTAGAAATCACATAGTCTAAAGCTGGTTCAAACGCCGCATAAGATGTGCCTGTGACAGGATTTAACATTTCATCCAATGTTAAACCAACCGCAATTTTAGCTGCTAATTTCGCAATCGGATAACCTGTTGCTTTTGATGCTAAGGCTGATGAACGTGATACACGTGGATTAACTTCAATGATATAGTAATTCATTGAATATGGATCAAGTGCTAATTGTACGTTACAACCACCTTCGATACCTAAAGCACGAATAACTTTTAATGATACGTCACGTAACATTTGATATTCAACATCTGTCAAAGTTTGACTTGGCGCAACAACGATAGAGTCACCTGTATGGATACCAACTGGGTCGATATTTTCCATATTACAAACCACAATGGCGTTATCGTTTTTATCACGCATTACTTCATATTCAATTTCCTTAAATCCTGCGATAGATTTTTCAATCAAACATTGTGTAGCTGGGCTATAATGCAAGCCGTTTGTCACAACTTCTTTTAATTCTTCGTCGTTATGACAAATACCGCCGCCTGTACCACCCATTGTAAATGCTGGGCGGACGATTAATGGATATCCCACTTGTTCTTTAAACGCAAAAGCTTGTTCTACGGTGTGGACGATGTCACTTTCAGGAACAGGTACATCTAAGTCATTCATCAAACTTCTGAATAATTCACGGTCTTCTGCTTGTTGAATTGAGCTTAATTTTGTTCCTAATAAACGTACATTGTTCGCTTCTAAAACACCGCTGTCATGAAGTTGAATGGCCATGTTCAAACCTGTTTGTCCACCAAGTGTTGGTAAGAGTGCATCAGGTTGTTCTTTACGGATGATACGTGCGATAAAGTCGTGTGTTAAAGGTTCGATATAAACTTTATCTGCAATTTCTTTGTCAGTCATAATTGTTGCTGGGTTTGAATTGACTAAGATAACGCGGTAACCTTCTTCTTTTAAGGCTAAACACGCTTGTGTACCGGCATAATCAAACTCTGCAGCTTGGCCGATGATGATAGGTCCTGAACCAATCACTAAAATGGTTTTGATGTCATTATTTCTAGGCATTGACTGTACGCTCCTTCGCTTTGAATTCTTTCATCATATCAATGAATTGATCGAATAAGTAATTTGAATCAGTAGGTCCTGGGCATGCTTCTGGATGATATTGTACTGAAAAAGCAGGAAGCGTTTTATGTTTTAATCCTTCCACTGTGCCATCATTTAAGGCAATATGTGTGACTTCTAAATCTGTGTGTGCAACTGAAGCTTCATCAATTGCGTAACCATGGTTTTGACTTGTTAAAGCAATTTTTCCTGTTGCTAAGTCTTTAACTGGATGGTTTGCACCACGGTGACCAAACTTCATTTTGAAAGCTTCGGCACCTTGTGATAATGCAAATAGCTGGTGACCTAAACAAATACCGAAGAATGGAATTTTTCCTAAGATACCTTGAATCATTTCCACAGCTTCTGGTACATCTTCAGGATCTCCTGGGCCATTCGATAACATAACACCGTCAGGTGACATGCCAAGAATAATTTCAGCTGGTGTATTGTATGGCACGACAGTTACATTACAACCGCGTGCGTTAAGTTCTCTAACGATATTTTGTTTCTTTCCGAAGTCTACCAATACGACGCTTAAGTCTGAGCCAGTTGATACATAAGGTGTTTTCGTCGATACCATCGGTACTTCGTCACGAGAGAGTTCAAATTGTTTAAGTTCTTCTATGAATGCTGGAATATCTTCAGCGTGGTCTGTAAAACCTGCTTTAAGTACTCCATGTTCACGTATTTTACGTGTGATACTACGTGTATCTACACCAGAAATACCTGGAATATCATATTGAACTAATACATCGTTGAAAGTCTTTTGTTGACGGAAGTTGCTAGGATGCGTACTCGCTTCTTTTACGACTACGCCACTTAATGTCGGTACTAATGATTCAAAATCATCTCTGTTAATACCGTAATTCCCGATTAAAGGATAAGTGAATGTAATGATTTGACCTGTGTAAGACGGGTCAGAAATTGTTTCTTGATAACCCGTCATTGCTGTGTTGAAGACAATCTCACCTTTAGTCAGATTGTCTGATCCCAGCTTTCTTCCTTCATAAATTGAACCATCTTCAAATACAAGATATCGTTTTTCTAACATTGTTGTTTATTCCTCCTTGAATGCCACTTCTCCAGCTACCATTGTTAATACAGGGTTGCCGTATACTTTATAACCGATGAATGGTGTGTTGCTTGCTTTTGAATGGAAATCTTCTGCTTTGATTTCTCTCTCTTCTTCTAAATCGATTAATGTTAAGTCTGCTGTTTTGCCTTCTTCTAGGATGCCGTATGGCAAGTCAAAGATCTGTGCAGGTTTAATTGTTAAGTAGTCAACTAATTGTTGTAATGACCAATCTCCATTTTTTACAAAGTGTGTGTAAAGTAATGGGAATGCTGTTTCACTGCCGACAATACCGAATGGTGCTTTTGTCATTGGTTGTGCTTTTTCGTCAGCTGCATGTGGTGCATGGTCAGTTGCGATACAATCAATTGTGCCGTCTAACAATCCTTCAATCAGCGCATCTCTGTCTTCTTTACTTCTTAAAGGAGGATTCATTTTGTACATTGCGTTGTCACCAGGGACATCGTCTTCTGTCATTAATAAGTGGTGCGGTGTCACTTCAGCAGTGACTTTGATACCTGCTGCTTTCGCATCACGGATAGCACGTACACTTTCTTTTGTTGAAACGTGACATACGTGGTAGTGACAATCTGCTGCTTCAGCTAATAATACGTCACGTGCGATTTGTACAGCTTCACAAATGTTTGGAATACCTGGAATACCTAATTCTTTACTGCGAATCCCCTCGTGCATAGCGCCGCCATAGATTAAACTGTTATCTTCACAGTGTGCAACCACTGCTTTGTTTAATTTGGCTGCTTGTTGCATTGCTTCATACATTGTGCCGGCTGTTTGTACCCCTACACCGTCATCTGTGAACGCAAATGCACCGTGCTCAGCTAACCCTTTGAAATCAACTAATTCGCTGCCTGCTTGTCTGATTGTAATTGAAGCGTATGGTAATACACGAACGCGTGCGTTATCTTCAATTAATTTGTTGAGTTTTTCTAAATGTTCAACTGTATCTGGTACTGGGCGAGTATTCGGCATTGGACAAACTGTTGTGAATCCACCGCGTGCTGCTGCTTTTGTACCTGTTTCAATTGTTTCTTTATGTTCTCCGCCTGGTTCTCTTAAATGTACGTGTACATCAACTAAGCCAGGTGCTGCGAAGCGACCTTTTGCGTCGATCACTTCAACTTCTGAACCTACTGTGATTTCTGGTGCGATTTCTTTTACTTTGTCGTCTTCTACTAAAATAGAAGCCTCTGTTAATTTACCGTCTTTTAATACTTTTGCATTCTTAATTAGCAACATCGATAAGAACCCCTTTCTGTTGTTCCGCAATAATATGGCTGATGACTGACATACGTAAGAACATGCCGTTTTTCATTTGTTTGAAGATACGTGCTTTTGGCGCTTCTACTAATTCTGTATCAATTTCAACGCCTCTGTTCACTGGTGCTGGGTGCATTACAATTGCGTTTGGTTTCATGCGGTTGTATCTTTCTTTTGTTAAACCGTATTTTTCATGGTATTCATGTGGATCAAAGTTCAATTCTCCGTCATGTCTTTCGTGTTGTACACGTAATAACATCACAATATCCGTTTCTTCGATGACATCATCAATTTTGACATAAGGTGCATCTAGAGTATCGTCAACCCATTCATCTGGTGCTGCGAATTTAACGTTAGCACCTAAAGCTGTAAGTGCTTGGTAGTTACTGCGTGCTACACGTGAGTTTTTAATATCTCCGCAGATTAACACGTTCAAGCCTTTGAATTTTTTGTATTCTTCATAGATTGTCATGATGTCAAGTAAGCTTTGTGTTGGGTGTTGACCACTGCCGTCTCCGCCATTAATGACTGGGATGTTTAATCCCTCTAATTCTTTGTAGTAATCATTTTGTGGGTGACGGATAACTAATGCGTCTACACCGATGCTTTCTAAAGTTTTGCATGTGTCATATAATGACTCACCTTTTTTAACAGATGAAGTACTAGTTTCAAATGGAATTTCTTGCATACCTAAGCGATGTTCTGCCATTTCGAAGCTGCATTTTGTGCGTGTTGAGTTTTCGAAAAATAAGTTTGCTACGTATGTGTCATTTAATTTATGAACTTTCTTACCTTGTTTATATTCGATTGCTGTTTCGATAAGTGAATAGATTTCTTCATTTGATAAATGTTCCATAGATACTAATTGTTTCATTGTTAATTCCCCCTAAGAATTGGATAAAGTTTATTTATTTGATGTTTCCGGTTTTACTTTAGGTAAAATTAGGTTCAATACGATACCTGAAAGTGCTGCAAGTGCCATACCTTCAACTTTGACGCCGTGAATATCGAACATTAAGTTTCCGATACCCACCACAAGAATAACTGACGCGATTACTAAGTTACGGTTTTCCGAAAAATCTACCTTGCTTTCAACCAGCATTCTTAAGCCGCTTGAAGCGATGATACCGAATAAGAGAATGGATACCCCACCCATGACTGGTGTTGGGATTGATGAAATCAATGCTGTGAACTTACCTACAAATGCCAGGATAATCGCAATGACTGCTGCACCGCCGATAACGTAGATACTGTAAATCTTTGTTATCGCAAGTACGCCGATGTTTTCACCGTATGTTGTACTTGGCGGTCCGCCGATAATACTTGCAAACATTGTAGATACACCGTCTCCGATAATTGATCTGTGAAGACCTGGTTTCTCGAAGAAGTTTCTGCCGACAATCTTGTTGATGACCATTTGATGTCCGATGTGCTCACTGACTGTGACGAATACAATCGGAACCATTAAGAGCACCAGCCCGAAGTGGAAGCTTGGATGATAATCTACAAATGGTACATAGATGTGCGGCCAGTCGAACCATGATGCTTTCATCACTGGTTTGAAATCTACGATGCCGAAGATGATGCCTGCGATGTATCCTACAATGATTCCGATTAAGACTGGAATCAGTGAGAAGAACCCTTTCATGTAGCCTTGAACAACTAATGTTGTGATTAACGTGATCATTGCGACAATCAAGTAAGTAACGTTGTAACCTTTCATGTCTGCAGTGTTTTCAAACATTGCCATGTTGGCAGCTGTTGGCGCAAGACTTAATCCAATAACCATGATGACTGGTCCTACTACAACGGGCGGTAACAAATGCATAAGCCAACCGATTCCGCTTAATTTGATTAAGATTCCGATGATGACATACATTACACCACTCATGAAGAGTGCCACAAGCATGTCTCCTAAGCTGTGTGTACTTAATCCTGTAATAATCGGTGTGATGAAGGCGAAGCTTGAGCCTAAGTATGCTGGAATCATTGATTTTGTAATTAAGATATAAAGCAATGTTCCGATTCCTGATGCAAGCAATGCCGCTGAAATTGGCAAGCCTGTTAGGAATGGTACTAAGACTGTCGCGCCGAACATCGCGAATAGATGTTGTAAACTGAGGAAGGCCCATTGGCCTGCTTTCGGCTTTTCATTGACATCTAGTACGGGTTTCACCGTTCGCTCAAACATTTGTTCATTTTCCATTTCTCTTTCTTCCTTTCATAAAAAAATCTCTTTACAGCAATCAGCGTGCAAAGAGACATTGTGGGGGAAAGATAAGAAGGTGTTGTCTGTTTGAGATACACGTGTACCTCTTTAGAAGTTGTTTCTTACAAGCTTTGTAGCCTCTCGTGCTAGTTTTGTAAGTCGACAACAGTTCTTATCTAACCCTTTGTCAGTCTCTCGTACTGATTTAAAAGGGTAAGCTATTCAATTATAACTGCGTTGCGACCATCTGTTTCGTCTACATAGACTAAAACTTCTTCGTCTTTCGCAGTTGGAATATTTTTACCTACGAAGTCAGCGCGTATTGGTAATTCGCGGTGTCCGCGATCCACTAATGTTGCTAACCCGATTTTTTGTGGTCGAGAATGTAGTAAGATTGCATCGAGTGACGCACGTACAGTTCGACCTGTATAAAGCACATCATCAATGATGATAACGACTTTGTCTTTAAGGTCTACATCAATGACATAAGACTTCTCAGACATTTTAGGTGTCGGTAACTCTAAGTCATCTCTGAATTGCGTGATGTCTAATGTTCCTGTAGGAACACTTACGTCTTCAATTTGTTGAATCTTCGTTTGAATACGTTTCGCTAAAAATTCTCCGCGTGTTTTCACACCAAGCAACACAAGATTTTCAGTACCTTTGTTATACTCTAAAATTTCATGTGCGATACGTGTTAAAGTCCGCTGCATGCCTGCATCATCTAATACAATACGTTCTGTCATTCCCGCACTCACCTTTCCATAAAAAAATCCCGTATCTCAATTGAGAGACACGGGACACGAAGAACATGCGAGATTTACTATCTCAACTATTTAAATCAGTAACTGTTTTGTCGGTTACTTTACTAAATTTGTATGGCAATCAGGGTTGGTGAATTGCGTGTTCATACAAAATTACCTCTTAATAAAGTGTTTACTTAGTTACTTTCTCTAGTTTCAACATGTAAATTATCTGCCTTCGGAGCATCTCTGTACTCTCAATTAAAGACTTACGATTTCTTTATTAAACTGTACTAAGTTTAACACAGATAGATGAAAAGTCAAAGACATTTCCAAAACAAATATAAAGATTTTTCCATTCAAACAAGCACGATAAATAGTTAAGTTATACCCGCTTGTTTAAATCATTCTAAAAGATCACAATTCTAAAACTAACTCTAGTGATTTGTTGTGGTACTTATCGTTCTACTTCATTCTAAAAGATCATAATTCTAAAACCCTAGCTGTTCGGCGTATTGTTCCGCTTCAGTTCTACTTCATTCTAAAAGATCATAATTCTAAAACGTTGTATCGACCCTCTGTCATTGAAATAAGTTCTACTTCATTCTAAAAGATCATAATTCTAAAACCTAAACAAGAATGTAAATCACGTAGGAAGGTTCTACTTCATTCTAAAAGATCATAATTCTAAAACCGTTGGAGCGACGGAAGAGTTAAATACGAAGTTCTACTTCATTCTAAAAGATCATAATTCTAAAACTGTCGTATGTTGTACCTAACTGCTTCAACGTTCTACTTCATTCTAAAAGATCATAATTCTAAAACACTTCCATTACTCGTGTAGGAATCATTAGAGTTCTACTTCATTCTAAAAGATCATAATTCTAAAACGCGTTTTGCTCACTTGCTTTTAAAAACCTCGTTCTACTTCATTCTAAAAGATCATAATTCTAAAACTATGATAAACGAATAAAAGAATTAGGAAGTGTTCTACTTCATTCTAAAAGATCATAATTCTAAAACATCTGTGTTGCTGATATATTTTCTTTCAAGTTCTACTTCATTCTAAAAGATCATAATTCTAAAACCTTAAACAATGAGAAATCAAGGTTTTAGAGACCTTTATAATGACAGTAAACTAATATTTGTTCATAAATTGAATGAAGAACTCATCATCAAGATATGGATGTTGGCAAAATTCATGATAAGCTATCATTTTGCTTGTCTTATCCAAATCAGTTATTGATTCTTTTTCTTTAAACAACAATAACTCTTCTCTTATTTGTTGAGTATTCACCGGTTCTCCATTCATTTTAATAAGCGCTAATGTATCTGACTCGATAATAAAATAAGGATGGCTCGTAACAATAATACTAAACATATTTAGAGTCTGCAGATATTTTTTAAATGCCTTCATATCCGAAAGCCCTAAATGAGCTTCAGGAAATAACAAAACCAGCACATTTTCTTTTTCTGTTGATGTTAATGTGTCTATAAATAATTTGCGTTGCTCTATCGCATTTAAATCATTTAAATCATTATGAAAGTCTGGTTTAAACATGCCAAGCAACTTTTTCAAAACAATATTAGAGGATTGAAAGTCAACTTGATAACTTTCATTCTTTATTTCTAATGAGTTTAAGAAACTTTCTATCGTTGACTCTACCTTATTATATAATAAATTAGTCGTTTCTTCGTTAAAAATTTGTTGTTCGAAACGATGATATAATACTTCTTTGAATATTTTACTATCAAAGAGGTTTATATCACCGCACGGAACAATAATTAAGTTTACATTATTAGGTAATATTGTTTGATAATCATCTGCTACAAGTCTAACGTTTTCATCATAATTTTTAGATTTAGACTGACTATACTTTATAAGTCCCTCAGTTAAAGCATTCAATTTACTAGTATTCTGAAAAGAAATCACATTTAATCTTTGCTTTGCTATTTCAATCGGTTTATTAAATTCTCCAACTAATTTCATAATTCAAGAATTCTTTCTGTTGTATTTACATCATATTTCGTTCTAGGTTCGCCAACTAGATAGGTCATGTCTGAAAATTGTTTTTCAGTGACAATTAACGATTGCACAATTCCATGCGCAGGTAAGTTTTGTTTAAGCTTACTTATTTGATGGTTTAATGTACCTCTATTTAATATCAATTTACAATAAATTGAATATTGGCTTCTGACATATCCTTCATTCAACAAAAATTTAACAAACTTTCTATATTCACGTCGTTCTCTCGAAGTCTCAACAGGTAAATCAAACATAATAAAAAGTCTCAAGAATCTCATAATACTCCTTTCAAACACCCAATTTTTAGAAGTTAAAAACAGGCATCTTCATAAAGTTGATATCTCCACTTTCCAAGAATTTAAAAATTCCATCCAAATAAATTTCAATCGCATTAACTAAAAAGTAATTCTTTTTGTTTAACTTAACTTTCTCATTAAACATGTTTAAAATCGCTCTTTTTTCCTCTTTTTCAAATTTATCGTACACATTTTGTAGAACCAAAAAATCTACCATCGGTCTAAATACTTCCATAAAATCACACGCTAAGTTAAAAGGGTTAAATTCATTTTTATGTTTTATCCCTATCTCAGTTAAATAACCTTTACTAACAATAGTTCGTACAAATATAGCTAATAATACTTGATAGCCATAATCCAGTCCTGCATTCACAAATTCATCTGAATTTCTAGAAACACCTGAATCTAATATAATATTGAAATAAGACTTTGCGGCCAGTCCCTCTCTATTTGTACTATCATTTAATTTGGTTTCATGAACACAGTTATCAAAGAATGAGGTATCAATATTTCTATAAAAATATTGAATTACTTGTTTTTGTTTAGCAATTTTATTTTTTATAATCCTCTGCCAAAGTAATGATTTATATTCCTTATTCCAGTTCAATTGTTTAGCAATATGCCTAGATTGTTTGTGATGCCCATAAATTGGCACCACAAACGATGAAGGTAAATGTTTTTTATCACATAAAAGCGTAATAATCTTATTTTCAGACAAGGCATTTAATAAATGTCCAGTAATAGAAACGCTTGGATTTTCTATCACCAAGCATAGAATTTCTTGGAGTGGAATTTTATACAATTCATCAGCTTTTACTATTAAATGATTCATTCTCAAGGACAACTTTGATTCTTTAGTAATTATGACAGTCCTAAAGCTCATTTTTAGACTCCGCTAATTTGAAAATAGATTTAGGTTTAGTTGTTTTTAAACCAGTAATAGATTTATATTGTATTTCAGCATTATTTTTAGTATCTATAAATGTGTTTGGCGTTTATCCATTCCATCGTATCTTTAATTCTTTTGATCTCTCAGCTGAGACTTTAGTCATCTTCAAAACTTCTAATATAGATTGAGTCATTGAGTCGTTAGACTTTTCTGTATTGTTAAACAGATTTTTTATTAAGTTAACCTTTCTATCTCTAGATTGTAATCCAATACTATTTCTGAACTCTTCAATAACTTTTTCTGCAAACTGATTATAAAACTCTACTTTTTCTTGTTCTGTCATATTATTATATGGACTTAATGCCTGTTTTATTTTACGTTGCATTGCGATATCAAACTCTAATTGTTTACCATTAATGCGTTCATATGCAGAAACAAATAAGAATGGATGTCCATTGACAAGTAGTGCATCGCCCTTATTAATACTAAACAGGTATTGTGCTTTTTTAATGTCTAATTTAGGAAATGCTTTTCTAACAATTTTCAATGCACGTGTATTCATATCTACATCAGCATTATTTACATATTCGAATACCGTTTCATTAAATACGCCGTAACCTATTAACTCCTGATCTTTTTTGACATAAATGTAGCTAACTACAATACCACGTTTATTTTTCATTTCTTTATAAACAGCTGTTTTACTTTTATCCGAGTCATACTGTGCAGTCGTATTTTTAGGAGAAAAAGCACTTTGTTTATAGAATGCACTTTCTGTGCTTTCTACTTTTCTTGAATAATTGAACTTAAAATTATCTAAGTCAAATATCAATTTAGAAATCATACCTTCACCATATTCATTAACATAATTATCCATACGCTTGAATAGGAAGAATTCTCTTTTCTTATTATTCTCATTGAACTCGCCTAATTGTCTCCATTTTTCACGTACTTTTTCCCACTTGAAGTTAAATTCAAATAGATTAACTTTAGGATAAAAGACACGAGCAGCTTGATATACGAAACCATTTAAATATGCATCTACCGCATGATGCCAATCATTAAGTTGACGAATTTTAGGTATATCAAATTTACGTCTTAATTCAGAAACGACGTTTGCTTTCATAGGCACTACAGTTGTTGATGGATATTCTTCTGTTAAGAAGTCACTTACATGAGAAATAATCTGTCTTGTTTCAACAAGTTGTCTTTGAATAAAACCTTCTTTATCCAAATCATTAAATTCTTTCTTCATTAATTTTGAAAGCTTACTACTGCTAATTAGGTCATTTTCATATAGCATCTTCCAAAATGGAACAAGTACATGATTATCAAAAATTTCCAGCGGCATTTTATCGCCTGATTTTTTCTGGTTAGCACTTTGTATAACAAGCACTTTATTGTTAATACTATCGTCCTTTACAAATGTTCTCGGTAAAATATGATCTATTTCATAGAGTTGATTATTCGTATCTGACAATAATCTTTCTAAATCTATCGGCTTCTTGGTATACATACATTTACCGTTTTGATGAATATAAAGCCATAATTTAGGATTAGAAAAATCTAAATCAGGATAAGCTTTTATTTCTTCAAACAAACCTTTGAACTCTTTATTTCGTTTTAGGTTATTCTTTTTAACCAAATCATCCCAAAGTTCGCTACGTGACTTTTGGCGTTTACCTTTTACTTGATCTTCTGTCGCAAATTCAATAATAATTTTCTCTGGTGCACCAAATAAATTGCTAATTTCTCTTACCATTTTTATCGCGTTCCAAATGCCCTTTTTAAGTGCAGGAGAAGTTCTTAATTCAGCAACATCTTTATAAGAAATTTTAGCATTTTTTACCTTATTACTATTTTTAATGAAACAATCAAATCCTAAAGTTTTATCTGTGATAATTTCCATAAAGTTATTTTCTGTACTATACATCAAATCTATTAAAGAACGACCATTCACTTCTTTAGTTAGTAATTTTTCACTTAGTCTTCCCCATCCAGAATAATTCAGTTTAACAATTTGATTAAGTTGTTTCTCAGTAATATTTGGATACTTTTCACCAATTTTCTGTTTCAATATCGCTTTATCTTCAAAGATTGTAACCCATAAAACTAACTCTTCAATCATCTGTCTTTTATTTTCAACAGAACCAAAAATAGCTTTCATATCATTATAAGTAGAGAGTTTTGACGCAAATTTTGAATCATTTTGCGTACCAAACACTTTTAATTTTTGACCACTTGTTTTGTTTAAAGTATTTCTATGTTCAGAGTTTTGCAGTAAGGTGATTAAATCTTTATGCGTGACATTCTTTTTCTTTTGGAACAGATTATGATAAATAAATTGTTTAACTTTAGGATCAAGTCTATGGATTCTATGCTTAGGTTCATTTTCTCCTCTAAGTTGCACATTATTAAGTTCATTGAGTACTTCCATCTCTTGGTATAACAGACTGTGTTTTGGTAATACATCTTCTTCTAACAAATAAGTACACTTACTTGTCATACGTCTGATGAATTTTTCAGCACTCTTAGATTTATCAATAACTTTGTCAAAGTTCCATGGTAAAGCTTGTTCATCTGTTTTTCGAATCATCCACGCAAAATCAGATTGCCCATTTTTATTAGTGAGCGGACCTACATAGTATGGAATTCTAAATGAAATTAAATTGATAACTTTACCAATCATCTCTTCAGTAATTTCAGGATAATATTTTTGTTGATTTCTAAGTATATTTTCCGCTTCAAACACATTATTTTGATACGGTATACTCGCATTATCCGTCGTATTTTGGACCACTAAGAACTTTTGTTCATCTATTAAATTTAAAACCTCAGTATATTTTTTAGGCACTATCCCTTTTAAGTCCTTCATCAATTTCGCATACTGATCTTTAGGATGAATGAGATATTGATCAAACTTAGATAGCTTCCCGAACGTTTTCGCATCAGGGTTTTCTTGATATGCTCTCATATCTTCTTTACTTGTCACGAAAAACTCATGATATTTATCATACTTATTTTGATAAACGATATCTTTAATTAACTTCAATTGATTTTTGAAAATCTTATAATCTCTCACTTTGGCTGCAGAGATACTTGTTGCACCTTTTAATATTCTGTCTAACATAATACCCATAAAGAACGTATTAGCCGACTCAATAAAATTCAGTTGTTCGTCTGTAAGAAACTCTGATAAATTTTCATAATAATCATCAGATAACGAAATTGCATCACTACCTGTAGCACTTTCTTTTATATCTTCTGCATTTTCTATATTTTCAAATAAAATACTTTGCTTAAATTTAAGGCCAACTAACATTTTAAATAGCTCTGCATGTGTTTTAGACACATTTTTCTTTAATTCTTTAGATTTATCATTTCTTGTTAACTGATCATCTTTCAAAGTATCAACAATCACTTTAATATCTTTATTTGAAATAGAGTCTTCATATGGATTAATACTCTGATATTGTTCTAAAAGCTCTGATAGTTGCGCTTCATTATCTACTGTTTTTCCTTTATCAAAACTTAAATTATTAAATAAGAAATGACCACGGTACTTAACTAAGTGGTAAAGTGCTAAAAATATTAATTCTGGTTCAAATTTCTTTTCTGGATGGTTCTGAATGTCTTGTTGTAAATGATAAATCGTAGGATAAGCTTTAGGGTTCTTCCCTAAAGCTTTTAAGACTTCAGATAAACTGCGATGTTTAAAATCCTCATTTGAATTTTTCCATTTATGCAAGTTTAATAATTGGTAAAAATTAGGATTCTTTACTAATGGTGCTAAAACTTCCTGTAATAATCCAAGACGTTTAATTCTTCTATTTTTACGTCTTCTACTTGTTCTAAATCCACGCCTTTCAGCTGCTGTATCTGCACCTTCAAATGTAAGCACACCTATCGCATCTTTATCATGGTATTTTAAAATATTAAAATCTAAATCCATACAAGCATAACCAATACTTGCTGTTCCAATGTCTAAGCTAAGAATATATGGGTTAGTTTTTTTCATCTCATCACCTATTGTTCTCTATTTTTTAA
>NZ_PPRU01000038.1 GCF_002902285.1 Staphylococcus simulans
ACATAATATTATATACTTTTCGAGAATAATGACACTTCAACCAAAATATCAAAGTTCAAAATATCTTAAAATGTTAAAGATAGTGAGATTTGAATTGCATCAATTTATAAGGGACACAGAAAATAGAATGAAGTCATTTTGAATCGATAAAATTGTTGAAGTTGTATAGGTTTAGACAAATGTTTACTATGGTTAGTTCGAAGAGTATTGGAAATCTATAAAGAAATCTAAATGAGTAAAAAAGTAACAATTATTAAGGATTGATGCTAGATAAAAAATTTTGATTGAAAATAAATATATAAAAGAGGATGTCAGTAATTACTTAATAATAAAAAAGGGTATAAGTATGAGTTTTAATACTGAAAACAGAACAATTAAGGATATATTTCAACGAGCAGCTGAATATAAAGTACCAAGATACCAAAGAACTTATGTATGGAAAGAAAATAATTGGTCAGAGCTTTTAACAGATGTTACTTTTACAATTAACACAGATTCTGACGCTAATTGGTCTCACTTTCTTGGAACAATAGTTTTAAATGATAAAAATAAAAATTTGGGAACAGCTAAGGATCCAGGGGTGGATTATTATGAGATTATTGATGGTCAACAACGTTTGACTACAATCTTTGTTATTTTTGCAGTTATTGTAAAACACTTAAATGATATGGATAATGAAGAAGCTGAAAACCGTGCTAAATTTATAAAAAATACTTATTTAACAACTTTAAAATCGACTAATGAAACAATTTCTAAAATTAACAATCCAGATCTTCATTCGTCACTCCTTTCAATCTTAGATTATATAAGCAAAGACTCAAAAGTAAAGCTAGAAAAGAGCAACAACACTCTGTATCATGTTTTTAACTACTTTGATGATTATATAAAAGAGAAAAGCTTTGAAGAAACAGACATGTTCTTAAACCAACTACTAAAGATTAATATTGTCGAAATTGTATCTGGAGAAGAAGAGGAAATTTATAACATTTTCGAAGTGTTAAATGCTAGGGGACAAAAGTTGAAACAAATGGAGTTACTAAAGAATCATATAATGAAATATGTCCACCCTAGAACGGATGATTTTATTGATCACTCAAAAAACAAGTGGAATGATTTAATAGAAATCACCAAAAATTTATCGGATATTGACAGTTTGATTAATCATTTTTCAAAATGCTATATAAAAAAAGAGCAGAAAATATAAACTCTGTATACAAATTAATAAAAGAAGAAGTTAGCATAGATAAACTTTCTGGTCTGTTAGATGATTTACATGAATTTGCAAAATCTTATATGGAAGTTAATAAGGTAGAAAAATCTAATACGGCAGTTGAATATTTTAATATCAAAAGAAATCAACAGATTCGTTCTCTTTTAGCAGCAATAAATCTTCTGAAGAATATAATAGATACAAAAAGTTATTGGAAGAGGTTGAAAAGTAAAATTAAAACCTGTATAAAACCTAAAATAATGAAAAAGAAACTAAGAGAGCCCTCAATGCACTGAGGCTCTCTTTTACATTTATTCAACTATATTTTAATCATTATAAGAATCACTAGTAGAGGTTAAAATGTTGGTCCTTTGGTTATTTCGATACGCCAGTCATTTCCTGTGCCAATATGATAGAGTTTAGAAAATGAATTTTGGTTGACCGCAACGCCTATATTAACGAGTGAGTTAATATAAACTAAAGGTTCACCAATGTTGACGTCCGCAAAAGAACGTACGAATTTCATGATGTTTTGATAGACTTTGTTTTCACGGTTATAAATGGTCACAATCAGGTTATCTCCATGATGAATATCATTCTCTTTAAAGTAGGAAAGTGGAATGTTGGTCCATAGAGAGCCGAAGCGGATATCTAAGACATCAATATAACCGATGAGTGTATCGCCTTCTTGTCTAGAATCGTTGATTGGAAGTTGTTTGATTGAGTCTAAATCAATAGACTGGCCTAAATCTTCAAATTCAATTTGACCGGCAGCTAAGCGTGCACCATTATAGGCATAAATATCACGACCATGGAAAGTATGGCTTTCTTCAGAATGCGGTAAACGACTTTTGACTTCATCTATCGCAATGACTGATTCAATGCCTTCATAATGCAGTATATGTGTCAGTGAACCGTTATCTGGTGTAATGATATAGTGACCTGTTTTGGTCAAGCAAGCAATACTTCTGCGATCACTGCCTACACCAGGATCAACGACAGAAACAAAGACTGTGCCTTTTGGCCAGTATTTCACAGTTTGATAGAGACGATAGGAAGCTACCCAAATATCATAAGGTGGAATGTCATGTGTTAAATCACTGATGAAGATATTGTCACTGACCATACGTGCAACACCTTTCATTGCGCTGACTGCACCGTCTTCTATACCAAAATCTGATTGTAAAATTAAGTTGTTACTCATCTTTATTCTCTCCTCTAATGTGTGATTCTTCAGATGACGGACTTATTATTTAAAAAATCTGAAAACTTTAAACGTATGCCTATATTATGCCCTTTTCATATGAAAGTCAATATCCTTTTAAAATACTAGGAATTCAATATAAAAATACGCTTAGTATTTAAATTTTCTCAGCTTTAAAACTGAGGAGGCGTTTAACTTTAATTGGTAATATTAATTTTAGTAGTATGTATAGGCTCAATAAAAAATCGATGAAAACACTTAAGGTTTTCACCGATCTTTTATTTGAGACTTGATTTATTACTTGTTTTTTAACTCGTTTACATATCGCCGATAGATAAATATTTCGTTTCTAAATATGGCTGAATACCTTCAATGCCACCTTCTCTGCCATAACCACTTTCTTTCATACCGCCGAATGGGGCATGTGCAGCAGAAGGGCCGCCATCGTTCCATCCAATAACACCATAATCTAAATTATTATAGATGTAGAAACCAGTTTTATAATTATTAGTAAAGAAATAAGCAGCTAAACCGAATTCAGTGTCATTCGCCATTTTGATTGCGTCATCTAAATCAGCATAAGCCATAACAGGCGCTACAGGACCAAATGTTTCTTTATGCATAATTTCCATATCTTGATTCGCATTTGAAATGACGACTGGTTTTAAGAAATTGCCGCCTAGTGATTCAATTTCATCCAATGAACGAGATAATTGTCCGCCTTTAGCTTCTGCATCTTTAATTTGATGAACGACTTTATCTACTCCATCTTGGTTAATTAATGGGCCAACGTCTACTCCTTTATCTAAACCGTTACCTACTTTTAATTCATGTACTTTTTGTATTAATTTATCTACATACGTATCGACAATATCCTCATGTACATAAATACGGTTGGCACAAATACATGTTTGACCAGCATTTCTGAATTTAGTTGCGATTGTTTGATCGACAGCATCATCAATATTTGCGTCTTTGTGCACAATTACGGGTGCTAGACCACCGAGTTCCATAGTGACATTCTTAACAGAACTAGCTGCGCCTTCAATCAATTTCTTGCCGACAGGTGTAGAACCTGTAAAGGTAATCTTTTGAATGATTGGACTTTCAGTAAAAATACGTCCAGCATCTTTACCAGATATAATAACGTATTGAATAGCGTCTTTTGGGATGCCTGCTTCATGTGCTAGTTCTACTAAACGGATTGTAGTCAGTGGTGTTTGTACTGCTGGTTTACATACAATCGTACAACCTGCAGCTAAAGCAGGTGCCATTTTACGAGTAATCATTGCTGCAGGGAAGTTCCAAGGTGTAATCGCACCGACCACTCCGACAGGGAAAGATTGAACAATGATCTTTTTTGAAGTGGAATTTGCTGGAATAGTACGTCCATATAGACGTTTTGCTTCTTCTGCATACCAATCAACGTAGGAACGTGCATAATCAACTTCACCTAGAGCTTCTTTTAAAGGTTTGCCGCCTTCTTTTGTAATCAGTTCAGCAAGTTCCTCTTTATGTTCATCAATTAATTTTGACCAAGCCCATAGTTTCTCAGAACGTGTATGGGCATCTACTTCACGCCAAGATAGAAAGGCATCATGTGCTTTTTCTATTTGCTTATTCATTGTAGCTTCATCCGTATACTCAAGTGTTTCAATCACTTCATTCGTTGCTGGGTTCAAAACTTCTAATTTTGTCATTTTCTATCACCTTATTTTTCCTTTTTTGTACATAATATAAAATCGCTGCAATTCCATACCAAACAAAGACAATTAGCCATTCAGAAGGCCATATTAATGAAGATGGCATTCCTGGCAAGTAAATAATGATGAACGATAAACTTAAAATAATTGCGATGACACCTATTGCTTTACCATTCTTGATTTTATAAGGTCGTTTTAAATCTGGTGCTGCTTTTCTTAACTTTAAGAAAGAGAGTGCAACCAATAAATAACCAATTACTACTCCAATACCCCCAGCGTCCACAATCCACACTAAAGCTGGACGACCAAGCAGGGGAGAAACAAATGCAAGTATTCCTAAGAAAATAATACCATGTGTAGGTGTTTTATATTTTGGATGGATATAAGCAAACCACTTTGGAATCATCCCATTATTCGCCATAGCATATAAAATACGGCTGCCTCCGATAATAAATGCATTCCAACTGGTAATAATACCGGCTACTCCTCCAAGTACAAGAAGGATACCAAAGCCGCTACTTCCAAATAAATTAACCATTGCATCAGCAGTAGCTAAACTACTCGTGTTTAATTCTTTAGGAGTTAACCCAGTTGCTACTCCAAATACGATAAGTAAGTAGAAAAACACAGATGCAATAATAGAGATAATTAATATTTTACCAATCTTTTGAGATGGCGCTTTAACTTCTTCAGCAATTTGCGGAATAACATCAAACCCTACAAATAAAAATGGAATCATTATCAAGATGGACATTGTGCCACCGAAGCCATCGACAAATAATGGCTTTAAGTTTTGAAAGTTACCGTTTACTCCAGCACCACCAACTAACAATAGACCTACTGCAACAATGAAAACAGTAAAAACTGTTTGTGTGATTGCAGCTGGTTTAATACCAAAATAATTAAGCGATGTTAAAACAACACTGCCAATTGATCCGATTAATACCCAAGTTAAATAGACGTCCCATCCTTGAATATTCCATAAGAAACCGGAATGTTTAAATGGTATGACATAGTCTATAACGGTTGGTAAAGCAACAGCTTCGAATGTAATAACAGATACATACCCAAATAATACAGACCAACCAGAAATAAAAGCGATACCTGGTGCAAAGGCCTTTTTAACAAATACAAATCCTCCGCCAGTTTCTGGAAAGGCTGACGCGAGTTCTGCATATGTGAGACCAATAAATATAACGAATAATCCTCCGATTAAAAATGCTACGATGCTGCCTAAAAACCCTGCTGTAGAAACCCATTCTCCTGATAGTACCACCCATCCCCATCCGAGCATGGCACCAATTGCTAAAAACAAAACATCCATTATACTCATGGATTTACTGAAATGTGATTTCATAACGCATACCCCATTTAATTATTTATCTATTTTTAAACGTTTCTGCAAACATCTTCTAAAATTTCTAACCCTTTGTTTAATTCATCATCCGTGATGACAAGTGGTGTTAAGAAGCGGATGACATTTCCTTTAAGTCCAGCCGATAATAAGAGTAATCCCTTTTTATTTGCTTGTTTTACAATTTCTGTAGTTTTCTCTTTATCTGGCTTTCCTGTGTCAGGATCTACAATTTCCACTGCCACCATTGCACCTAAGCCTCTAATATCTCCAATAAAATCAACTTTTTGCGATAAGCTGTTTAATTTTGCTTTAATAACAGTGCCCACTTTTTCTGACTTATCATTTAAATTCTCTTCATCAATAATTTCTATTACTTTTAAGGCTGCTTCGCAGGCGATCGGATTACCACAATACGTACCGCCTAATTCTCCAGGATTAGAACTGTCCATCATTTCCGCTTTACCAATTACACCACTGAGTGGGAATCCTGCAGCTAATGATTTAGATACAGTCACCAAGTCAGGTACAACATCGAAGTGTTCGATTGCGAACATCTTTCCAGTACGTGCAAACCCAGATTGGATCTCATCAGCAACAAATACAATGCCATGTTGATTACAAATCTCTCTTACAGCTTGAACAAATTTTTTATCTGGTATAATAAATCCGCCTTCGCCTTGAACAGGTTCCATTACGACGCAAGCTACTGTTTCAGGATCAACTGCAGAAATAAAGAAATCGTTTAATTGTTGAATGATATAATCTACGTATTCTTCATCGCTTAAGTTGTCAGGTTTTTCTGATAAATTAGGGTATGGTGCTTGATATACATCAGAAGCAAAAGGACCAAATCCTAATTTATACGGACGTACTTTACTTGTCATCGACATTGTTAAATTTGTTCGCCCATGAAAACCGCGTACAAACGATACAACACCTGTTCTTCCAGTATGCTTTCTAGCAATTTTCACTGCATTTTCTACAGCTTCGGCGCCAGAGTTTAATAATATTACTTTTTTATCAAAATCACCTGGCGTAAGGTGAGCGAGCTTTTCTGCAAGCTTCAAGTAGCTTTCATACATAATGACATTAAATCCTGGATGAATGAAGTTTTCTACTTTTTCTTGAATATGTTTTACAATCTTTGGATGGCTATGACCTACATTCAAAGTGCCGATGGCGGCTGCGAAATCAATATATTTATTATCTTCGATATCTGTAACTGTAGCACCCTGTGCATATTTTGCAACATTTAAGTTACCGTTGCCGACCCCACGTGCAACATATTGATTTCTCAAATCGATAAATGCCTCGTTACTTACTTCTCTATTTGCTTGGTTATCTCTTAATGTCATAATAATCCCCTCCAGTTTTGTTGATTAGAAGTATCATACGCTAAATATTGGTACAATGAAAAGAACCAGAACAATAAAAAGTATGGTACCAGAGGTGTAAAATATGACAAAAACAAAAGATTTTATATATAGAAGAATCTATAGACAACTGAAAAAAGATATCTTAGATCATAAGTATGAAAGTCATGAAAAGCTTCCGTCTAAAAGGGCTTTAGCGAAAGAAATGAATGTAAGTATTAACAGCGTAAAAACGGCATATGAACAATTGATTGCTGAGGGATATATTTACACCAAAGAAAGACAAGGTTATTTTATTGAATCATTGAACCAACTCATTATAGAATCTAATCAACAAATTGAAGGAAATGTATTTAAAGAGAAAAAAGAAGATAAAACAAAATATCATTTCACTTTGTCACATATGTCGACAAATTTATCAAAATTTCCTATTGATACATGGGGAAAATTGCAGAAACAAGTTTTTAAAGAGTCACGTTCGATTTTATCTGAAGTACCGTATATTAAAGGACCTATTCAATTAAGGCAATCTATTGCAAAGTTAGTTTCATTTAAGCGCGGTATTCACTGTGATACGGAGCAAATTATCATTGGTTCAGGTACAAATGCGTTACTGTTGTATATATTAAAGTTATTTAAACAATCGTCATTAATTGGAATTGAAAACCCTGGGTATTCTCGAATGCGTAATTTAATTCAACAGCAAAACTTCAAAATCTTAGATATTCCATTAGACAATAAAGGGGCATCTTTTCGTGCGATAAAAAAGAACAATCCACACCTCATGTTAACTACACCTTCTCACCAATTTCCAATTGGAACGATAATGCCAGTTTCTAGAAGGATTGAATTATTGAACTGGGCCACTCGAACGGAACATTTTATTATAGAAGACGATTATGACAGTGAATATAAATACGGTACTGACAATATCCCTTCTTTATTCAGTTTAGATAAAAATAATAGGGTGATTTATTTAGGAACATTTTCCAAAACGTTGCTACCAGGGTTAAGAATCAGTTATATGATTTTACCCAAACCAATTGTAGAAGTGTTTGATAACTATTTTAAAGACTCTGTTTCAGAAATCAGTACTTTAAATGCACTGACTTTATCCAAGTTTATAGATGAAGGTCACTATGAAAAATATATACGGAAGATGAGTCATATTTACGAAGAAAAAAGGAAGAAGCTTGTGCGTATATTAAAAAATAAATTGCGCGAAACTATTACTATAAAAAATATTAAAGCCGGCCTGCATTTTGTTATCTATGTAAATTCTCCCTACACTTATAAACAAATTGAAGAAAGAGCGAACTATTTTAAGCTTGAATTATACACATTGCGAAGATTCATAGCAGAGGATATTTCTCAACAACTTGCGGAAGTAATTATTATTGGATTCGCGAATATTGAAGATGAAAAAATGGAAGAGACAGTAGAAATATTAGATGAGGTCTTGTTTGGAAAACAATAGAATTTGTAATTACTCTTCAGAAAAGCCTTCAAATGATTAAAATTGAAGAATTCATATTCCAATATAAATAAAGTAAAGAAGCTATCAACTCGGAAAAGATGATAGCTTCTTCTTTGTTATTAAAAGAATTAGTAGTACCTCGATCTTGCACTAAAACTTTTAAAAGTTATTTTATTTGCGATGTAACATAGGCTTTGAAGTTTTCAGCTTCATCTTGTTTGAAATCAGTTAATTTAAATGTGCCAATTTCAAATGTCAGACTTAATGTGTTTTCTGTGAGTTCAATCGCTTTAATTTCATTGTATGCGATGTTGCGATAATAGAACTCTCCAGCCATATCTACGTTTAAAATCAAACGTTCATTCGTGGCGATGTAAGCTGCTTCAAAGATTTTAATTTCACCGTTCATTGGATAACCCATTTTGCCTAATACTGAAGCTTGTTGTGACTCGGTTGGAAATAGGTCATTTGGGTTCACTTTATCTAATATCATAAATAAGCTACCTCTTCTTTATATATTGCCTAGGAAATAATCGGCTTAGTCTTCAGCATTTAAATCAATACTGTTAATGTCGATACCCATTGCTTTTGCGACACCTTTACCATACTCAGGATCTGCTTTATAGCAATGACGGATATGACGTTCTTTTACTTCTAATGTTACGCCTTCCATTTCATTTGCTGTGTTTTGGAAGATGCGTTCTTGTTGTTCAGGAGTTTGTAATCTGAACAATTTACCTGGTTGTTCGAAGTAGTTGTCGTCATCTTCACGGTAGTCGTATTCATAAGCTGGACCATCTACGACATCCATTGGTGGACGTTTGTAACCTGGTTGGCTTTCCATTGCGCCTGTGCTGTTAGGGTAGTAATGTGTTTTACCGCCTTGGTTGCCGTCTAAGAAGCGACCTTGACCATCACGTGCGAATGGACATAAGTTTTCAACACCTACACCTTTAGGTTGGTTGACTGGGATTTGCCAGTGGTTAACACCTAAACGGTAACGTTGAGCATCTCCATAAGAGAATAAGCGGCCTTGCAACATTTTATCTGGTGAGAAGTCGATACCAGGTACAATATTAGTTGGTGCGAATGCTGCTTGTTCAACATCCATGAAGTAGTTGTCAGGGTTGCGGTTTAATTCGAACTCACCGACTTCAATTAATGGATATTCATCTTTAAACCAAACTTTAGTTAGGTCGAATGGATTGTCTTTGTGGTTACGTGCTTGTTCTTCTGTCATGACTTGAATGTACATTTTCCATTTAGGGAAGTTGCCTTCTTCGATAGCTTCGAATAAGTCACGTTGAGATGATTCACGATCTTTCGCAATCACTTGTTCTGCTTCTTCTGGTGAGAAGTTTTCAATACCTTGTTGTGTACGGAAGTGGAATTTCACCCATACACGTTCGTTATCTTTATTTAATAAAGAATAAGTATGTGAGCCGAAACCGTGCATGTGTCTATAGCCACGAGGAATACCACGGTCAGACATTAAGATTGTCACTTGATGTAATGCTTCAGGTAATGAAGTCCAGAAGTCCCAGTTGTTTTGTGCACTACGCATGTTTGTACGTGGGTCACGTTTAACTGCGTGGTTTAAACTTGGGAATAATTTAGGGTCTCTGAAGAAGAAGACAGGTGTATTGTTACCTACAAGGTCCCAGTTACCTTCATCTGTATAGAATTTTAATGCGAAGCCACGGATGTCACGTTCAGCATCAGCTGCACCGCGTTCACCAGCTACTGTAGAGAAACGTGCAAACATAGGTGTTTGTTTACCGACTTCTGCGAAGATGCTCGCATCTGTGTATTGTGTAATATCATTAGTTACTGTAAATGTCCCGAATGCACCTGAACCTTTAGCGTGCATACGTCGTTCAGGGATAACTTCACGATCGAAGTGTGCTAATAATTCTAAGAAATATACGTCTTGCATTAGCAATGGACCACGTGGACCTGCTGTTGCTGAGTTTTCACGATCTCCTACGGGGTGGCCGAAAAGACCTGTTAATTTTGATTTGTCTTTACTCATATTCAACTCTCCTTATTTAGAATGATTCTAATCTATCTATAATGATTGTAGCATGACGCATAAAAAAACTGTTAAAGAATAGCACTCGTTCTTTGAAAAAATTAATAACTGTTCTTGAAGAATTTGTGAACTCTTTATAAAAGTCGTTTCAATGAATTAAAACAGAGTACAATATAAATGTAAGCATTAAATCAAGGAGGGTTTTAAAATGACTTATAATTTTGAAGACCAAGGTAACAAACCAGTAGTAGATAATATCGAAGGTATGACATTGGAAAATCAAAACTATCGTACTACCATTTGGACTGGTTCAAATATTCAAGTTACATTAATGACAATTCAACCAGGAGATGACATCGGTTTAGAAATCCACCATGGTATTGAACAATTCCTACGTGTTGAACAAGGTAAAGGTTTATGCCAAATGGGTCCAACAGAAGACAATTTGAATTTCGAAAAAGAAGTCAATCCTGACGATGCGATTATCGTTCCTGCAGATACATGGCATAACGTCACAAACAAAGGTGACGAACCATTAAAACTTTACTCAATCTACGGTGGTCCAGACCATAAATTCGGTACTGTACACAAAACACACCAAGATGCAGAAAATGATCCGAACGAACATTAATAATACACATCATCATATATAGGGAAAACGACATTTCTTGAAAGAGGAGTGTCGCTTTTTAATTTGAATTTCGAGAATGAAAGAGAGTTTGATAGTATAAAGATAAATCTATTGTTATGTATTGAGGAGCTGCTGAAATGAAACAGAAAGTATTAAATCTCATGGGTACACGAATTACTTTACAGATTGAACACCCTAAAGCAGAAGTACTATTAAATCACGCTGAAGAGATGTTGAAAGACTATGAAAAACGCTTTAGCGCAAATGATGATAAATCAGATTTAATGCACGTAAATCAAAATGCGGGCATTAAACCTGTACAAGTAGATGAAGATTTATTTGAATTGATTGCACAGGCACATGCGGTCAGTCTGTCTTCTGATTCTAAGTTTAATCTGACGATTGGGCCATTAGTTAAATTATGGAAAATCGGCTTTAAAGATGCTCAATTACCAAATGAATCTGACATTCAAGAGCGTTTACAAAAAATCCGACCAGAAAATGTAGTATTAGATCATGAAGCGTATACGGTTTATTTAAAAGTATCTGGTATGGAAATTGATTTAGGAGCCATTGCGAAAGGTTACTTTGCGGATCGATTAAAAGATTACTTTGTCTCACAAGGTGTACAAACAGGCATTATTGATTTAGGTGGTAATGTCTTAACGATTGGCCGTCCGTTAGACAAGGATAAGTGGACAGTAGGAATTCAACAACCTGATTCTGAACGTGGAGGATTAGTAGGTGTTGTGGAAATCGCAGGTCAATCTGTAGTGACTTCTGGTATTTATGAACGATACTTCTATAAAAATGGCAAACTGTATCATCATATTTTAGATTCAAAAACAGGTTATTCAGTAGAAGGGGACATTGCTAGTATAACGATTGTTTCTGATCAATCTATTGATGGAGAGATTTGGACAACTGTATGTTTTGCGATGTCAATTGATCAAGCGATTACGGTGTTGAATGAAATTCCTGGTATTGAAGCAGTGATTATCAGTAAAGATGGTGAAGTCTTCACAACACAGCGTATGACGCATCTCACTTTGATTTGATTTTACATAGATATTAAATTATACCGAAATGTAAAAGGAAAGTTGAATATAATTTAATAAACATATAGAAGTGTGTTACTCATGTACATTATAATGAACACAAGAAAATAATTGTGAGGTAATTATAAACATGAAATATTGTACAAACTGTGGGAAACCTTTAGCACCAGATGAACACTATTGCACAAATTGCGGTAAAGAAAACAGAGATTATCATGAATTTTCACGTTCTGAAATTCTACACGAGCGTACATCAGTTTCACCTTGGAAAGTCATCGGTTGGAGTCTGTTAGGCTTAGTTATCTTAGCTTTAATCATAGGCGGCGCTTATCTTGCTTTTTATTTCTATAGCGGAGGTTCAGGAAACCACCAGCAAAGCGCAAATAATCATGAACAAGCAACGCATCATAACTTGCCAGACACAGATAAAATCTCAGTCAATGTGAATTCAACGGAGTTTAGTCAAAACTTTATGAAATCATCGAATACACATGGCTATAAAGGCTTTGAAATTGGTCAATCTAAATCAGATGTACAAAGTACGTTCGGCAAATCAGAAGGTACAAAAGAAGTTCGTGGAAACAAAGTTGAATTATATGACGATATGGGTGTCAGCTATGATAATGACAATAAAATTGACCATGTCTTTGTGATCCCATCTCATATGTCTGAAACTGAGTTTACAAGTTTTCATAACGCACCTGATATAAATCATGGAAGTATTTGGTATTACGATACGCTGAAAGATAATGGATTCAGTATTAAGGTATATACAAAAGACAATATGATTGAAGCCATTGAAAATATTCCGCAAATTTAATGAATCATAATTATTAATTTAACCGGGGGTGGGTTGATTGAGTCATTTAGTACAAAATACCTTATCAGCTTGGGCGCTCATTGAAACATTGCAACCAGGTGAAGTTGAGGGTATTGATGATTATTTAGATAAGAAAATTTTTGAAGCACAGTATAAACAAAAAGTGATGCATAACTTTGAAGTATTCAAGCCTATATGGGAATAAGATGATTATAAATTAAAAGAGTACGCAGCTAAACAAGGGCAATTACAATTTCAAATGTATCGCCATTGTTTTAAGTTTGCGGAAATTGAGAAAGCATTGCGTCAAATGTTTAAAGAGGAAGAAGTTTATAACGAAAGCCAAAAGGATTGCTATGGCTACACTTTCATGGTAGACAAACAAGGTAATGTCTTAACAGACACCATTTATGTTCCAATGCTTATGAGTGCAATGAAGGGTCTCAAAAAGAATCAAAATGCTGATATAGAATCAGAATATGAACATAATATGGAACGCTTTAGATTAGAGTGTGAAGGTATTTTAGGTGATAATCCATTAACAGAAGCACGTTTAAATAAAATGGACAAATTGTATACGAAGTATTTTGAGCGCTATGAAACGCAGTATTCTAGATTCTTTAAACATGCAATCGCAATCAGATATGTTACGCCAGAAGAAGAAATGGATGAATTAAACAGCTTTTTCTTAAGTGATATTGAAGCAGCTAAAGCTTCTCCAAACGCAACATTAACACAGTACATAGAAGGGGTTGCTGATACAGAGAAGACTGAAATAGATGAAAACAGAGCGTTGATTGAAGAAATATTACAGCCTAAATATTATCCTGACGGTAGATGGCCTTCTTTAGTTGAACACCGTCTCTCATTGATGCAACAAGTTGCGGTAAATCGTATCACAAGTGGTACTAGTAAGGTGAATTCAGTTAATGGACCACCAGGAACTGGAAAAACCACTTTGCTCAAAGATATTTTTGCACATAACATCGTGGAAAGAGCGAAAGAGATGATAAAGCTTTCTAGTCCATATAAAGCTTTTGATAAGCGAAAGATACATGAAACAGATAGATTTGATACGCACTTCCTTAATGAAAATATTGCTCAATTTAAAATGGTTGTGGCCTCAAGTAACAATGGTGCAGTAGAAAATATTACCAAAGACTTACCAAAAGTAGACGAGATAATTCGTAAAGACGGCGATTCTAAATTTCCAGAATATGAACGTGCTTATCAAGATGAAGCAGAAAAATTAGCAGGGTTCGCTAATATTGCTGAGAAAATCATCGAGGAACCTGCTTGGGGAATGTTCTCAGTTGCACTTGGTAAAAAGAAAAATATCGATCTTGCAAATAAGTATGCCGTCATCAGTAAAGAAGAGGGTTTAACCAGCTATTTAAGTGAACAAAAAGAAAACACTGACTATAAAGATTGGAAAGAAGCTAAAAAAGCATTTAAACAAACATTAGATAAAATTAATGAGCTAAAAACAGAGATTGAAAAAGGAGTTCAGTTAAATGCTCATTATCAAAATGCTGAATCCAAAGTTCGCCAATTAGAGAAAGAAAGTGTTCAAAATGCCAGAATTGTTGAAAAGTTAAATGAAGAACTTAATCGATTAAAAACTTTAAAAGTGGAAGTTGATAAAGAATTAGATGAAAGTTCGGATGAAATTAAATTGCTAAATCATACGATGGATCAAGAGAAAAACAAAGGGCTTTTCGGTAAAGTGGCACAATTGTTCAATGGTGACAATCAAACTTCTTCTAATCATAATTTAAGCGAAAAAGCGGCAAAGTTGATGGATGAGAGAGAACAACTTAAAGCCAAGCGTAAAGATATTAAAGAAAAAGAAACAGAGTTCGAAAAACATAAACGTGATGCAGAAGGACGTCTTAAGGAAGATGAGAAAACGTTAGAAAAATTAAAAGCTGACTTACAGAAATTTAGCGAATTCAAAAAACAACATGATAATGTTCAATTTTCGGATGATGCTTTCTGGGCAAAAACTAATTATGATGAGAGACAAGAGAAAGTATTGAATACGTCAGATGAACTCCAATTCTACAGAGGCCTCTTGTTTATACAAGCAATGGTACTGCATAAAATTTTGTTAATCTTGAACTATAAATCTGTACAGTCAGGGCTATGGGACTTTGTGAAACGTCATGAATATATTAAAGATAAGTATGAAAAAGTAGAGAATGCTTGGAATATATTACATTTAGTTTATCCAGTAGTGAGTACAACGTTTGCAAGCTTTAGAAATATGTATCGTGATATGTCGAAAGATTTTATTGATTATTTATATATCGATGAAGCAGGACAAGCTGTACCACAAGCGGCAGTCGGTGCCTTACAGCGTTCTCGAAAGGTTGTTGCAGTGGGAGATCCAATACAGATTGAACCTGTAGTTACGCTAGATCCGTATCTTATTAATTCTGTACGTAAAGCTTATAATGTACCAGAACGACTCGTGAGTGTGGAAGCTTCTGTTCAAAGTCTCGCAGATAATGCGAATGCTTATGGTTATTGGAAAGGTACTGACACTGATGAAAAAGAATGGATTGGTATTCCGTTGAGGGTACACAGAAGATGCTTAAATCCAATGTTTGATATTAGTAATATTATCGCTTATGAAGAAAAAATGGTGTTGCCGCCTTATATTAAGAAAAAACCAGGACAAGCTGCTTGGTTAGATATCAAGGGTAAAGCAGGTCCAAAACAATATGTTAAAGAACAAGGTGAAGCAGTTGTTCAGCATTTATTAGAAGATTGGAAGCAAGCCAAAGCAAGTGGTGAGGAAATACCAAGTGTGTTTGTGATTTCACCCTTTACTAAAGTGAAAAGTGAAATTCAAAAGGCAGTAAGTAATCGCTTGAAAGATAGCTTTGATATGACTTGGAGAGAAGCGAGAAGTTGGGCTAATAAATCTATCGGTACTGTGCATACGTTCCAAGGGAAAGAAGCGGATAAGGTTTATTTTGTGACAGGAACAGATGAAACACAAAACGGCGCAATTCAATGGTCGTGTCAAAAACCTAATTTAATTAATGTTGCGGTAACACGTGCAAAGAAAGCATTTGTTATTGTAGGTGACAAAGAGAGAATCAGTAAACTCGAAAATTATGATGTTGTCGCAAACAATGTAGATTAATCATGCTTTGTTAATATAACAAATATTAAAATAATATATATTGGATATTTAGTAACGCTCCTCTATAGCTCGATTTAATATGTAGTGATAGAGGAGCCTTGTTATATCAAGGGATAGGGAGATTGTCGATTATTTCTGTATATTTATTTCAGTAAGAAATATACAAATAAATATAGATGGAAATTTTAAAAGTGTGAAAGCTATGTAAAACTTATTTAAACATCTCTTTGTTAACTATTTCACAAACTTTCTTTCTATGTTATACTTTCAGTGAATCAAAGGTAAATATAAAAAATGAATCACTTGATACTCGTTAACTTCTCATATGCTAGGTATGAGAAAAAAATTTTGCGGTATCATGTGAAAATATTCACAAAGGAGAAGAGGGTATGACAAAGTCATTATTTGAAAAGGTTAAATTAGCTTCAGGAGCTGAATTAGATAATAGGATTACAATGGCACCTATGACCATCCAATCAGCTTACTTTGATGGATCAGTAACGGCAGAGATGATTGATTACTATAAACACCGCTCTGGTAAAGTGGGTGCGATTATTGTAGAAAGTTGTTTCGTAATGGACAACGGCCGTGGCTTCCCAGGTGCTATCGGCATAGATACAGATGAAAAGATTCCAGGTTTAAAACGTTTAGCAGATGCGATTCACGAAAACGGATCTAAAGCAATTTTACAGTTATATCATGCAGGGAGAATGGCTGATCCTAAATTAAACGGGGGTGCGACTCCAATTTCAGCGAGTCCGGTTGCGGCGCTTCGTCCAAATGCGGCAGTACCTCGTGAAATGACAGCATTACAAGTTGAAGATATGATTCACCAATTCGGTGAAGCAACAAGAAGAGCAATTGAAGCGGGTTATGATGGTGTTGAAATTCATGGTGCGAACACATACCTCTTACAACAATTCTTCTCACCTCACAGTAACCGTAGAACAGATGAGTGGGGAGGAAGCAGACAAAAACGTACGAATTTCCCAATGGCTGTATTGAAAGAAGTGCAAAAAGCAGCAAAAGATAATGGTGCTGAAAACTTCATTATCGGTTACCGTTTCTCACCAGAAGAATTAGAAGAACCAGGTATCCGTTTTGACGATACAATGTATCTTTTAAATACTTTAGCAGAAGCACATCCAGATTACTTCCATATTTCTGTGAACAGCTATAAACGTACATCTATTGTAGATACAGCGGATAAAGAACCATTAATTTCAAAATATTTAAAACTTCAAAGCGATACGTTAGCTGACATTCCAATTATGGGTGTAGGTAGTATCGGTCAACGTGAAGATGCTGAAGAAGCATTAGAACTTGGATACGACTTAGTCAGCGTAGGTAAAGCTTATTTAGTTGAACCACACTGGGCTGAAAAGATTGAAAAGAATGAAAAAGTTGAAGATTTCGTAGATATTCATGATCAACGTTTATTACACATTCCATCTCCGTTATGGAAAGTAATGGACTTCATGATTGTCGATAAAGAAGAAGAACAACGTAAATATGAACGCTTAAAAGCGTTACAAAATAAAAAGGTTAAATATAACCCAGGTACGTATGAAGTCTTCGCACAAGGACACAATGCGAACTTACCAATGAAAGTTGTGTTCTCTGAAGATGAAATCGTGTCTATTGAAGTAGATGACAGTAATGAATCAGAAGGTATCGCAAACCCAGCGTTTGAACGTTTACCAAATGAAATCATTAATGGTCAAACATTGAACGTAGATGTGATTTCTGGTGCGACAGTGACATGTGAAGCGGTTATTGAAGGTGTGGCAGAAGCGATTAAACAAGCAGGCGAAAATCCAGACATCTTACGTGCGCGTCCAAAACCAGTTGTAGAATGGTCAGACGAAACTATCGAAGAAACAACAGATGTTGTAGTCATCGGTACAGGTGGTGCTGGTTTAAGTGCAGCAGCTTCAGTCTTAGAACAAGGCAAAGAAGTGATTATGCTTGAGAAATTCGCAGCTATTGGTGGTAACACAATCCGTACAGGTGGCCAAGTGAACGCGCCTGAACCTTCATGGCAAAATACATTCCCATCATTACATGGTGAACAAGAAACACTAGAAGCGTTAATGAACCATGATGAAAATGACATTGAGGAAGAATACCTTGAAGACTTCCGTACATTAAAACAACAAATCAAAGAATATTTAGAAACACAAAAAGAAGGACAAGATTACTTGTTCGACTCTATTGAATTACACCGTATCCAAACGTACCTTGGCGGACGTCGTGCGGATAGAAACGGTAAAGTCATCACAGGTCAATACGACTTAGTTAAGACATTAACAGACAATGTCTTAGAATCAGTGAAATGGTTAACTGAAAAAGGCGTACACTTCGATAGAACAATTGTAGATATGCCTGTAGGTGCTTTATGGAGACGTGGACATAAACCAATGAAAGCTCAAGGTTTAGAGTTCATTGAATCACTAAGTGACTATGTTCGTAAGAACCATGGTCAAATCATGACTGAAACAACAGCGGATCGTCTGATTAAAGAAGACGGTAAAATTGTCGGTGTAGAAGCAACGAAACATAATGGTGCGAAAGTTAGAATCCATACACGTTATGGTGTGGTTATCGCCGCAGGCGGATTCGGTGCGAATACACAAATGATTCAACAATATAACACATATTGGGATAACATTCCTGATGATATTAAAACAACAAACTCACCAGCAATCACAGGTGACGGTATTAAATTAGGTGTTCAAGTAGGTGCTGACTTAGTCGGCATGGGCTTCTCACAAATGATGCCGATTTCTGACCCTAAAACAGGTGCATTATTCACAGGCTTAATTGTGACACCATCTAACTTCGTCTTCGTCAACAAAGACGGTGACCGTTTCGTCAACGAATTTGAAAGCCGTGACGTCTTATCTAAAGCAGCATTAGACCAAAAAGATGGCTTGTTCTACATCATTGCTGATGAAAATATTAAAGAACTTGCGATGAACACATCTCAAGAAAAAATTGATAAAGAAATTGAAGAAAAAGTGCTTTATAAAGCAGATACGCTTGAAGATTTAGCAAGACAATTAAATATGGATCCAGACCACTTTGTGAAAACAATTGAACGTTATAACGACTTCGTGGATAAAGGTCATGATGATGACTTCAGTAAGAACGCATTCGATCTTAAGATTGAACGTGCACCGTTCTACGCTACACCACGTAAACCAGCAGTTCACCATACAATGGGCGGTCTGAAAATCGATACAACTGCACAAGTCATTGATATCGATAACAACCCAATCAAAGGTTTATACGCAGCAGGTGAAGTTGCGGGCGGTATCCACGCGGGTAACCGTTTAGGTGGTAACGCACTTGCGGACATCTTCACTTACGGTCGTATCGCAGGTCAAAGCATTATTAAAAATCACTAAATGAGGAGGAACAAGTAATGGCACAAAATAAGAAACAACATCAAACATTTAAACCGGGTACACAGCTCATCGTTGCGATTATCTTATCCATCCTCACGTATTGGTTATTCGCGCAATCCTTCTTGAACATCGCACCGCATGTTCAAAAAGATTACAACATTGATATGACTGTCGTGAATATCGCAGTAAGTTTAACTTCACTATTCACAGGTATCTTCATTGTTGTAGCAGGTGGCTTAGCGGATAAGCTAGGTCGTGTGAAAATGACACGTGTCGGAATTATCTTGAGTATTGTCGGATCTATTTCCGTCATTATCTCAAGTATTCCTGCACTGTTGATTATCGGCCGTGTCTTACAAGGTTTATCAGCCGCATGTTTAATGCCGGCAACGATTGCGATTATTAATCAGTTCTATCATGACGAAGAACGTCAAAAAGCGTTAAGTTTCTGGTCATTCGGATCATATGGCGGAACAGGTATCGCGTCATTCTTCGCAGGACTTGTCGCAACATTCTTTGGATGGAAATGGATTTTCGTATTATCAATTATCCTATCTTTCGTCGCGCTCTACTTATTTAGAGGAGTTCCAGAATCAAAAGAGCCTGGCGCTAAAAATATGAAGTTCGACGTTGTAGGGATTGCTATCTTCTTAATTATGATGTTAAGTATCAACGTAGTTACAACACAAGGAACGAGATTAGGTTGGTTGAACCCGATTACTTTAACACTCGATGCGATTTTCGTTATTTCAGTCTTTGTCTTCTACTTCTATGAAAGACAAAAACATCAACCGTTTATCGACTTCAGTGTATTCTCAAATAAAACGTATATCGGTACAGTATCAGCGAACTTCTTGTTAAATACAGTAATCGGATCACTCGCATTATTTAATATCTATGCACAAGCAGGATTAGGTTTCTCAGGATTAAAAGCAGGTTTCGTCACAATTACTTACTTAATTGGAAGCTTATCTATGATTCGTATTGGTGAACGTTACTTACAACGTAAAGGACCAAGATTCCCAATGCTTGCAGGACCGATTTCTATCGCAGTAGGTATACTGCTTATCTCAACAGTATTCTTACCAGATGTAGTTTATATCATCGTATCAGTCATCGGATTCTTATTCATTGGACTTGGACTTGGTTTCTTCGCGACACCAGTTCTTGATACAGCATTAACGAGTGTTCCAGCTGAAAAAGTAGGGGTTGCCTCAGGTATCATTAAAATGTCATCAACACTCGGTGCCGCATTCGGTATCGCAATCCTGACAACAGTCTACTCATCACTCGCACCAAACCATACACCAGAATTCTCAGCAGGTATTGCCTTCGTTGTAGGTGCAGCCGTAATGCTTAGCGCATTCGTCGCATCCTTTGTGACAATACCGAAAGGAAAAATGGAGAAACAATAAAATAATATGACACAAGAACTGCTAATCTATACAGGTTAGTGGTTCTTTTTTAATGCGAATAACTCAATTTTATACGGCCGTCATACTCACTTCAGACAAGCGTGAGACTGCCTTGTATGGTTGAGTTTATTCGTTTATAAATATTGTTGTTAAGTGGACATGCACTGTCCTAATCATATGGTTTAATAGAGCTAATTGATTAGGCTTTTAGTATCGATTATAAAAACAAAGTGATAGGATGAGGCAAAATTGGATAACAATAAATTTGAAGAAACTATTTTAAAGCATGATGTTTTAGATCGTGATGAATTTTTGGACAAATATAATCCATGGCAAACTGAGCGAGGTAAAAAAGTTATACAAAACTTTGCTGATATTATAAATGGGAAAACATCATCTGATGAAACTAATGAAGAGAATTTTTCTTGGTTAGCTATAGAAGAAGTTTTTGAAAAAGAGTTTTTATCAGATAAAACACGTGAATTCAGAATTCCAGCAAATATTGATTTTGGTTTACCTAATCATGTTAAAGGTGATATAGATAACTCGAATTTATTTATTTGTTTAACGAACCCTAATATTCAAGTTGAAGATAAACACGTTGTTAGAGCATATTATAAGAAGAGGAAATTCAAAGATTTCATAGAGTCATTAACTCACTACTTTGATGTTTTTACTTCTGATGCAGATATAAGCTCAAAAAAAGAAAACTTCCCTAGTGAAGCTGAAGTAAGCAAACATATTATTGATTTCGATGAAAATATTTTAATGTCTGAGTTCAGGTCGCTTTTAGATGATAGTTTGAAAGGAAGGTCTACAGATATATTAAGGGGTGTGGATGTTTTATCAGAACATTATTACTACCTAGGTAAGTATTTTTACCCTTTATTTGGTGAATATAATAAGGAAACTACATTTCGTAAACTTCAATCTAAACTTTCTGAAAGCTTAACAAATGAAGATGCTGATGAGTTAGAAGAAAAAATTAAAAAGGCTTCTATTTGTAATGTTGAATCATTTCCGTTTCGTTCAGGAAATCCTCAACTAGGAGATGATGAAGAAGCGAATTTTGGCAGGGAGTTATTGAGTTATAAAAATAATACAACTTTATTTAGTGCACGTATTATTTTAAGAAGAATAGCATTAAGCTTAAAAGAAAACTCTAAAGAAACCCCAGCATTTATTTTCAGAAGATTTGATAGAGCTTGGAAGAATCAATTGATTGAAGTCTTGAAAAAAGATTATAAAGTCAATAATGATGAAATAAATGAGTATATAAATTGGCTTGAGAAACGTTATTTTTATACTTTTGGAAACCGGGATGTTAATAATATGAGTTCTGCACTTATAAACGAGAGCATACAAAAACAAGACAAACCAATAGGTAAAAAATTCGAAGAACTAAAATATAAAGCTAATGCCATTATTTTTACCAAAAATTAACGATAAAAATCATCAATAAAAAAGCTGCATGCCCTTAATTTCAAGGTTATGCAGCTTTAATAGTTATATGAAATTATTTTCCGTAACCAGAGTCGATTTCTTCGCCGTCTTCATCATATTTAGTGACGTATTTGTCTGGTTCAATGATGTAAGATCCGGCAAGGTCACCGTCTTTATCTGTGAATGAGAATCCCCAGTCGTCTCCATCTTTTTCTGGTTCTTTATATGTGTATGTGTCTGTATCAAGTGTGCTGCCTTCGAATGATTCTACAACGTCGATGACGTTTTCACGTGTGACTTTTTCGTCTGAGCTTTCGTCATCATCGTCATCTTTGCTCATTTCTTTTTCTAATGCTTTATCGATTTGTTTATCGATTGCATTGTCATCGAAAGAAAGTTTTACTGTTTCTGGACTTTCTGAATCACCTTCGAATTTCACTACTTGTTTGTCTGAAGTGAAGTTCTTACCTTCAACATCAGCTACTGCGTAGACTTCAACTTTCTCATCTGGCGGATATGGACCATAATCAGTAGAAGAGTCGAAGTCATGTGGTTTGTTGTTGATGTAAAGCGTTGTATCTTCTTCGTTAATACTGTAATTATCTAACTCGACATTGAATTTGATTTGATCAAAGTTTGAGTGAGCAAGACTAGAATGTTGTGATGCATAGATTTGAAGTTGTCCTTTATAGTCTTTGTCGTTAACTTTCTTCGTAGCTTTTAACTCATAAAGACCAAGTGGGAACGAGCCGATATGACCATTACTATCTACTTTGTGTTTCTTGCCTTCGTATTCATAAGTAATTGTGCCACCGTCTGAAATATCATCCATACTAATAGAGTAGTTTGGAATATCAAATTTATAATCATCAAAGAAGAGCCATTTCTTTCCATCTTGGTCGATGTTCATAATTGTTTCGCTATCATATTTAACAGTATCACTGTACTTATGATTACGTTTCATGCTTTCGCCTTTTTCCTTAACTTCATTACCGACGGTTTTATAAAGTTTTCCACCTTCTAAGATATCAAGAAAAGCTTTAGCCTCATCTTTACTTAGCTTTTTACCGTCTGACGTGACATACTTTTTAACTTTATTTGGGTCTTTATCTTTAATCGCGTCTGCGACTTGATCTGCTTGATGTGTGACACTTGCTTGTTGTTTACCGATAAAGAAGAGTATCAGTAAAACAATAATGATTGCGGCAATAATACCGATGATTACCCACATCTTTTTAGATTGTGGTTGGCGTGGTGCTGAGTGATAGTTTTGATTAGAGCGCTTAGGTGTTTGATTCGTGGGTGTTCCGCATTGTGGGCAAACTTTCTGTCCCTCTTTAAGTTTGTGTCCGCAATTACGACAGAACTTCACTAGAAACCACCTCCAAATCTAAACAGGTCTTCAAGCATACTTCCAAAGATATCTACAAATGTATTTCGAAGCATTTCACCGTAGATTGATAGTACGATAAATTGAACGACAATATAGATGATGATACCGAAGAATACTGGAATACGTAATGTATGGTAACTAGAGTATTTCGTGATGAGATAAACGGCTGATGCATAGAAACTGACAATTCCTAGTAATAATAGGAATGAACCGATTGAATAAATTTCCCCTCGTAGTAACAGTAATCCTAAAATGAAGAAAATGAATGAGAAAGTATTAATGAATACAAAGTCAGACAGAATCTTCGCAAAACTGATGTTGTCTTTAACTACCAGGCGTGTCACACCAGCAAGTAATCCATAAGAAATAACTAAGAACAATAAAATACCGAAGAATGATTTTGTGACAATACCTGATTTCGTAACGCCATATCCAATGTAGTTGACTTCGCTTGGAACGAAGATAGCTAAAACAATCAGTGTCAAAATTAAAAATACTGCAGAGAGTATGCCGATAAATTTAAGTGAGAAAGATTTAGTACCTGCAATCACATTGTCGTGTGATTTGAAGAGTTGTGAAAAGAAACTCGTCCCTTCGTGTTTAATTTCATTCGCATGTTGATTAAATTTTTCTTTGTCGAAACTAGGTTGTTGATTAGAGTGTGTTGGTTCATTTTCATTGTGGTTATGTAATGCTTGAGATGATTCTGATTCAGTAGAATTTTGTGAGGAAACAGCTGATACTTTAGTTAAATCGATTCCGCATTCTCCGCAGAAACGATCGTCTTGTTCAACAGGTGCTCCGCATTTTGGACATTTCATGTTAATCCCCCTTAACTTTTAATTAAATATAAAAAATAATACACAACATTTTATGTGATTAATGTCATAGTAGCACACTCATTTTTCAATATCTATAACACAATTAAAGTTATTGAAATAATTTTCAAAAAGACAAAAAATGTACTATAAATTCAAATAACAAGATGTATAATTGAAGTACATTATCAAGTTGTGAAAACTGTAAAGGTGATAGTTTGTACTTAAAATAACGGCATCTATGTCATCTGAATATAGAAAGGAGTTTAACTTTGAAGTACTGTACAAATTGTGGAAAGAAATTAGAACCTGATGAACTCTTCTGTACAAACTGCGGTGCAAAAGTGCCGCAAAAAGACAGGCGTGATTCAGCACAATCAAAACCTACAAACGACACACACAGCATACAGTCATCTAAAAAGAAATTATCAAAAGGTTGGATTATCGTGATTAGTCTTATTATCCTCGTTTTGGTTGCTGCGTTGATTTTCGCTATCTCTCACTTTATGAGTATCCGTGAAGATAACGACAAAAAAGCAGCACAAAACGATACAACACAAGAACAAGCAACAACATCAAAACAAGAAACAAAAACAGTTAAAGTTGAAGTAAACTCAGATGACTTCAGCGCTAACTTTATGAACGCAGATAACTCTTCAGGTTATAAAGGATTCCATATTGGAGATACTAAGAAAAAGATTGAAAAGAAATATGGAGAGCCAGAAGAAAGTCTAGATATTAACGGTCATGACGCTAATAAATATGGCAATATTGCCGTAAGTTATGACAATGACAACAAAGTAGATCATGTCTTCGTTGTTCCTTCTAACGTCACAACAAGAGAGTTCACCGACTTCCATAACGTACCAAATGAAAAACGTGGAGATACTTGGTACTACGATAAAAATAAAGACAATGACTACACCATCAAAGTCTATACAAATGGACAATACATCAAAGCTATTGAAAACATTGATCAAATATAAGTAAAAGGAGTCTAGGAAGCTTGAGAAGTAAGCCTGGACTCCTTTTATTTTGGTTTGAATATCGAACTAAAAATGTAAATTAAAAACTATAGAAAATATTACTCACACCATTTTTCAAGTTTAGCTAAATCCACATATCAACACGATACAGATATAAGAATTGGAGAGTGTGTTGTGCAACTATATAAAGTTTTTACTTTCACATAAATGGGCAACATCATCCAGAAAAATTGTAAAGTTGTTGAAAATAACACATATGAGTATGTGAAACTGTTAAATGGATTATTCATTAATATAACTTTTATTGTAAAATTAAATAGTAAGTATTAAGATTTGAAATGTTTAGAGGAGATTGGATAATGAAAATAAATAAAGTTATAATTAGAGGTTTCAAAAAATTCAGTGAAATCGAAATAGAGTTTAATGATGATTACTCAGTATTAATTGGGGACAATGAAAGTGGTAAATCTACTATATTATCTGCAATCGATATCGTATTGAATCAAATGTTTTTTCAGCGTAATGAATCATCTTTATCAAGGTACATTAATAAAGAAATGGCAAATTACTTTTTTAATAATCCTTCCGTTGATACTTTGCCAAGTATAGAAATAGAGCTCTTTATTGATATGCAACGAATACCTAAAGAAGCAATGTTTAATGGATTGCATTATTCTAATCACAATAATCAATTAGAAACTGGTATTAAATTTAAGTATGAATTCAATAGAGAATTTCAAAATCAAATAGATTTAATAGACTTTGCTTCCCATAAAATACTGCCTATTGAATTTTACAATGCTTCATGGACTACCTTTCAAGGCAAAAGTTATGTAAGGAAAATGATGCCATTAAAATTTATACATTTAGACAATTCAACTAGAAAAAATGATTTATTTGGGAATTACGCCAAAAATATTTATGAAAGTAAAGTTACAGAGCAAGACAGCATGTATCTATCTGCTGATTTTAACAAGGTTCTATCAAGATTTGTAGATAATCATATAAAAGAATTAAGTATAAATGACGGAAAGAACATAGGGTTTGATGCGAATAAAACAGAAATTAGCAGAATATTAGATATTTACGAAAACGAAATTTCATTAAAAGACATGGGAAAAGGTAAAGAAAATATTGTACGTACTGAGTTAGCAATAAGTAATAATTTATTTGATTTAATTTTAATAGATGAACCAGAAAGTCATTTAAGTTATACAAACACAAGAAAGTTAGTTGAAGAAATCAAAGCAGTTTCAAATGCACAAATAATTATAGCTTCTCATAGTTCACTTATAGTGAGTAGATTAAACTTAAAAAACACATTGTTTGTTTCAGGAAATAATATTAGTTCACTACAGAGTCTATCAGATGACACTAATAATTATTTTAAGAAATCAGATAATCTTGATATATTACGATTTATAGTAGCAGAGAAGGTTATTTTAGTGGAAGGTACAGCAGAATATATAGTGATTCCTGCTATATATAAAAAGATTTTTAATGAAGATTTAGAAAAAGACAACATCGATATAATATCTATGGGATCTATATCTTATAAACGGTACTTTGAAGTAAACAGTAATCTAAAGGGGAAAAAAGTGTTAGTGTTTACAGATAATGATAAAAAAGAAGATAATAATTTTGAAGAAACAAGTCACTTTAAGGTTTTCACTGATGCAAGCATTGAAAACTGGACGCTAGAGGTAGCATTCTATAACATTAACAAAAAATTCTTTGATGAGGAATATAAGGAAAAACGTACAGTTCCTACTTATAATAATGAATCGATGGAGCTGGCAAAAGCGCACATGCTGAAAAACAAGACTGAAAACGCTTTGGTTATTGAAGAAAAAATAGATGAAATTACTATTCCCGAATATATTAGGGAGGGTTTGAAATGGATAAGAGAATAATTTTAGCTGTAGCTGGTTCTGGTAAAACACATTATATTGCTAATGACTTTGAAGAAAAACAAAGGGTTTTATTGATATCATTCACCAATTCGAATGTTAATAATATTAAAAAAGAGTTGGTTAATAGATTTGGTGAAGTAGATTTTAAAAATATATTATACATGACTTTCGATTCTTTTGTCTTAAATTTTTTAGTTAAACCTATGGAAACGGAATATCCAATACTTAAAGGTCAAAGAAGTGAGGGAATCAATATTGTTGATATTCCTGTTGATGATTCTAGAAAGCCTAAATATATTAAAATAGATGATAAACGTCACTATATGGATGCAAATAATAAATTGTATATATCTCGAATTTCCAAACTCTTTAATAAACAATCAAGCGGGCTGAAGAAACGGATAGTTCAGAGGATTTCTATGTTTTTTGATGCAATATATTTTGATGAATTTCAAGATTATAAAGCTAATGATTTTAAAGCAATGAAGTATGTTTTCGAAAAAGTAGAATGCAAAGTTGAAGCGGTAGGTGATATATTTCAAAGTCAATTAACCCCAACTCGAGAGTTTACCAGCAATGGAGAATTTCCATTCAAAATAATCAATTGCAAAGAAGATTTACAAAAGCACTTTAAAAGAATAGAAATAGTTGATAATTTATTGGATAAAAGTCGTAGAGTTTCACCAGAGGTATGTGAATTTATAAGGAAAAATTTAAACATTGATATTTACTCCGATCTAGAAAATGCATTGAATGGAAAAATAAAATTTTTGAGCAGTTTAGAAGATATAGACAAGATTATGAAAGATAAAACTATACCTAAATTAATATGGAATAAAACAGTAGCACATGTGAATGGTGAAAATTTTATAAATTGGTCCTATTCTAAAGGTGATACCTATAAACAAACATGTGTTATATTAACAAAAAACTTAGACCAGTTAGAAAAATGGCAGTCTATTTCAGGTAAAACCAAAAATGGATTATACGTAGCTTTGACACGTGCAGAAACTAATGTATATATTATTAAAGATACTGACTATAAAAAATGGAAAAAAGAACAATGAGAAGAAAGGCATTCAGGTAATGTATAACAATAAAATGCTGAATAGAGTGGAGGGAGACTATGTCATACCAGAGTGAACATGCTTTAGAAGAAGAAGTAATGCAACAACTTAACAACTTAGGTTATGAACGTGTAAAGATTCATAACACAGAACAGTTAGAAAATAATTTCCGCCAGATTCTAAATGAACGTAATGCTGATCGGTTAATGGGCGAACCGTTATCAGATACAGAGTTCAAACGATTAATGGTGGATATTTCGGATAAGTCCGTGTTTGATAGTGCGATGAAATTACGAGATAAATATGAATTAGTTAGAGACGACAGTACTATCGCTTATTTGGAGTTCTTCAATAAAGAAAAATGGTGTCAAAATAAGTTTCAAGTGACCAACCAAGTCACTGTTAAAGATAAACATAAAAGCCGTTATGATGTGACGATTCTAATTAACGGTTTACCATTGGTTCAAATTGAATTGAAGAGAAGCGGTGTCGCAATTACTGAAGCCTTTAATCAAGTTGAGCGTTATCAACGCTATAACTATACGGGCTTGTTTAAGTACATACAAATATTGGTTATCAGTAATAAATTACAGACACGCTATCTTGCTAATAATGATAAGCAATTATTGAAGAGTCATATGTTCTATTGGACAGATAAAGAAAATGAACGTATTACACATTTACGTGACTTCATTGATGATTTCTTGGAACCATGTCAAATCGCTAAGATGATTAGTCGTTATATGGTTATCAATCAAACTGAAGGTATCTTGATGGCCTTGCGGCCATACCAGGTTTATGCCGTGGAAGAAATTTTAAACCAAGCAACTGAAACAAATAATAATGGTTATATTTGGCATACAACCGGAAGTGGTAAAACACTGACATCATTTAAAGTCAGTCAGTTGCTTGCTGAAAAAGATGATATCAAAAAAGTGATTTTCTTAGTTGACCGTCAAGATTTAGACAGTCAAACCATATCAGAATTTAATAAATTCGATAAGGGATCCGTAGATACGACAGAAAATACGAGAACTTTATTAAAACAACTAGGGTCAGATGAAAATAAACTCATCGTAACGACAATGCAGAAAATGGCTAAAGCTGTTAACTCTGGTAATAAAGTAATGGACCGTTATGAGACAGATAAAGTCATTTTCATTATCGATGAATGTCATCGTTCACAATTCGGAAGTATGCATGGTGATGTGAAGAAACACTTTAAAAATGCACAGTATTTTGGTTTTACAGGTACACCACGCTTTGAAGTGAATAAAAGCCAAGATGGCCGCAGTACAGCTGATATCTTTGGTCGTTGCTTACATCATTACTTAATTAAAGATGCTATTAGAGATAATAACGTACTGGGCTTCTCAGTAGACTATGTTAAAGTTGCGCATCTTAAAAAGCATATGAATGATGGAGAAGTTAAAGATATTGATAGACCAGAATATTATGGCTATAAAGAGCGTCATGAAATCATAGTAGATGATATTATCGAAAACTATAAAAAGAAAACATACGATGGTAAATACACATCAATCTTTACAGTAGATAGTATTGAAAGGGCAATGGAATACTTTCGTGTCTTTAAAGAGAAAGAAGAAGCAGGAGAACATAACCTGAAAGTATCATCAATCTTTACAAGTTCTGATCCAAATGAGGACACGAAAGAAAAAGAAGATCATGTATATGTACGTGACGAATTAGAATATGTCATGAGAGACTATAACCAAAAGTTCGGTACTAACTTTGATACCTATAACTATGCAGGTTATTTTTCAGATGTTTCTAAACGTATGAAGAAAGTAATACCAGGTGAAAAGATAGATATCTTAATTGTGGTTAATATCTTCTTAACTGGTTTTGACAGTAAGTTATTAAATACACTATACGTTGATAGAAACTTATATCATCATGGCTTAATTCAAGCATTCTCAAGAACTAACCGTGTTGAAAAAGAAACAAAGCCATATGGGAATATCGTATGCTATCGTAACTTGAAAGCGAACACTGATAAAGCAATAGAAATATTCTCTAAAACAGATAATACAGATGTAGTGTTAAGCCCGCCTTATCACGTGTTATTACAACGTTTCCAAAAAGCGTTAGCTGCAGTTTATGATATAGCGCCGCTAGCGGAAACGATTCAACAATTAGAACGTGATGAAGACAAAGAAAAATTTGTTAAAGCATTTAGAGACTTAACATTCCTATTAGTCAAAATTAAACCATTCCCAGAATTCGAGTTTACGTTAGATGAAATCGGTATTGATCATCAGGAATATGAGGATTACCTCGGTCAATATAAAGAAATCTATCGACAAGTACAACTACGAAAACAACAAAGAGAAGAAAATGCTGGGGAAAAAGCGTCTATTTTAGAAGATATCGATTTCTCAATTGAATTGATGCGTAATGATGTTATCAATGTGGATTACATTTTAGACTTGCTTGCACGTATTAACTTGAGAGATAAAAAAGCACAACAAGAAGATACAGATGAAATACGTAAGTTACTCGATAAAGCAGATGATGAACATTTAAGATTGAAATCTGACTTAATCCGTGAATTCTTAGATGATGTTATCCCGACATTAAGCGTAGACGCAGATATTAGAGAAATGTACTATCGTTTTGAAGAGCGTAAGAAAAGAGAAGAAATAAAATCGTTTGCAATTGCTAAAGCGTTCTCCGCTAAACTGTTAGAGCGCTTCATTAATGAATATGAATATAGCGGACAAATCAATAAATCAGAGATAGATAAAGAAACAAAAGGCAGTTTGTTATTACGAAACAAAACAGTGAACCAAATCGCTACGTTTATTAAAAACACAGTTAATAAATTCACAAGCATAAGCTAGATATCAAAAGCAGACCTGAGAATAAGAGGTCTGCTTTTTCACATAATAAAAATGTATTAAAAGAGAAAGATAACAAGTGCTGGATAGACAATAAAAAGGTTGAACAAGTTTAAAAACGTACTCACATAAAAGTAGTTATTAATTCTATCATCTCTATTAAAACGAACACTTAATACAAGCAAAGTAGCCAACAAAGCTAAAGTAAATGTGAGAAATAATGTAATAATATTTGGGCCCTGTTCTGAAACATGATCAGTAAAAACAGAAATGCTAATCAAACCGATTAAAAGAAGATAATTCAGTATATTGATAATCCACACAATAGCTTTCAAATGCACACGACCTTTCATGATGTAATAAAAACAAGTAGAACTTCACACACTCAAATTAGAAAATATTATTAATATAAATGTATAATATAAAAAGAAAATCGGTTAAAACTTAGGTGAATTGTAAAAAGCTATGACGATTTTAAAGAATGGACTTTTTAAGGTATAATGAGAACAAACGTTTGTATTCTAGCTTTACTATACGAGGTAAATGAGCTATATTTAATGTAGTAATGAAAAAATACATAATAGTGAGGTGGATGTCATTAATTTTATAGAGGATTATCGAAGCGGTTCATTATTAAACCGATTAAAGACAGTTGGTAAGGCAGAAGGTATCTGTCGCATTGTTTATGATCAAAGTATGATGAATGAAGACTTAGGATACTATCTTTCAGAATCACACCAACCTACCACCTTATATTTAAAAGAAGATAATAATGCGACCTATGTCTATGAAAACCAGATTGTAGTGAATATGATGAATGCTGAATGTGTGTTAATCAGTCACAAGCATTCAGGTGCGCTATTACCTTATAACTATACGCAGATAGAGATAGATAGAAATAAGATTTATCCAGCGTATTTTGTTTATTGGTTTAACGAATCACCGGAATCATTAAAACAACTGAATCTGTTTAGACAAGGCGGAAGTTTAGTTAAGAAAATTACTGCTAAACAACTTCAACAAATGAAAATCACTTTACCACCTTACAAAAGACAAAAATTAATAGGTGACATTGCAGAAAAAAGAAGACGACTTAAATATTTAAAACAAAAACGTGAAAAGCTTATGGATTGTTATTTAAAAGAAACATTACTCAGGGGGAATCATTAATGTCAACGACTGAAAAACAACGTCAACAAACAGCGGAATTACAAAAGAAACTATGGGATATTGCGAATGACTTACGCGGTAATATGGATGCGAGTGAATTTAGAAATTATATCCTAGGTTTAATCTTCTATCGTTTCTTATCTGAAAAAACAGAAGAACAAGTAGATATTTTACTTAGAGAAGATGATATTACATACGAAGAGGCATGGGAAAACGATGAATATCGTGAAGTGCTTAAAGACGCTTTAACAGACCGTATTGGTTTCTTTGTGAAACCTGAATTCTTATTTAGTAAGTTTGTGAAAGATGCACGTAATAATCAATTTGAATTAGACAAACTAGCTGAAGCAATTCAAGAAGTAGAGAAGTCTACCCAAGGTGAAGATAGTCATGATGATTTTATTAACTTATTTGATGACATGGACTTAAGATCTTCAAGACTAGGTAGAACGTTTAAAGAAAAATCAGATTTAATCGCAAAAGTAGTAAAGAATATTGCGGAATTACCATTTATGCATGCTGACATTGAAATCGATATGTTAGGTGACGCATATGAATACTTAATTGGACAATTTGCGGCGACTGCAGGTAAGAAAGCAGGAGAATTCTATACGCCCCAACAAGTGTCTAAGATTTTAGCTAAGATAGTCACAACTGGTAAGACTGACTTACGTAGTGTATATGACCCAACATGTGGATCTGGTTCATTATTATTACGTGTTGGACGCGAAGCTAATGTGCGTAATTATTATGGGCAAGAGTTTAATAGTACGACGTTTAACTTAGCACGAATGAACATGTTACTACATGATGTGAACTATACACGTTTCCAAATTGAAAATGGAGATACATTAGAAAATCCAGCTGCGAATGAAGAGAAGTTTGAAGCGGTTGTGGCTAACCCGCCATATAGTGCTAAATGGAGTGCGGATAAAAAGTTCTTAGATGATGAGCGTTTCAGTAGCTATGGTAAATTAGCACCTAAATCTAAGGCGGATTTTGCGTTTATTCAACATATGATTTATCACTTAGATGATAAAGGTACAATGGCTGTTGTCTTACCGCATGGTGTGTTATTCCGTGGTGCAGCTGAAGGTACAATTCGTCGTTACTTAATTGAAGAGAAAAACTATTTAGACGCAGTTATTGGTTTACCAGCGAACTTATTCTTCGGTACAAGTATTCCAACAGCGATCTTAGTTTTCAAAAAATGTCGTCAATCAGATGATGATGTCTTATTTATCGATGCATCTCAATCATTTGAAAAAGGTAAAAACCAAAATCATCTTTCAGATGAAGATGTAGATAAAATTGTCGACACATACAGAAATAGAGAAGAAATAGATAAATTCAGTCACAAAGCTACCCTTGAAGAAATCGAAGAAAATGATTATAACTTAAACATTCCACGTTACGTTGACACATTCGAAGAAGAGCCTGTAGACCTTGATCAAGTCCAAAAAGACATCGCAGACATCGATAAAGAAATAGCCCAACTCGAAGAAGAAATCAACGGCTACTTAAAAGAATTGGGAGTGTATAAAAATGAGTAAGCAAAACCAACACAAACCAAATGTTCCTGAACTACGCTTCCCAGAGTTTAGTGGGGAGTGGGAAGAATTTACTTTGGGTGAAAAAACGAGCTTATTAAAAGATGGAACGCATGGAACACATAAAGATGTTACCTGTGGTCCTTGGTTATTAAGTGCCAAAAATATAAAAAATAATAAAGTATATATTGATGAAAGTGATAGAAAAATCTCAATAGAGGACTACAATCGTATATATAAAAATTACTCCCTTGAGGTCAATGATATTTTATTATCTATAGTTGGAACAATTGGTAGATTGGCTTTAGTAAAAAACAATAAAAATATAGCCTTTCAAAGAAGTGTCGCTATAATCAGAATGAATGATGAAATAAAAAGTGACTTTTTAATTTTTCTAATGCAAGCTAAAAAGTTTCAAAATGAATTAAAGAAAAAGCAAGTAGTATCAGCTCAACCTGGAATATACCTAGGAGATTTAGCAAAAATAAAAATTAATTATCCGAATATAGAGGAACAACAAAAAATTAGTGATTTCTTTAGTAAGCTAGATCGACAAATTGAATTAGAAGAAGAGAAATTAGCATTGTTAGAAGAACAGAAGAAGGGTTATATGCAAAAGATATTCTCTCAAGAATTGCGATTTAAAGATGAGAATGGAAATGAGTATCCTGAGTGGGAAGAGAAAAGATTAGGAGAAATTGCTGAAGTAACTATGGGACAAAGCCCAAAAAGTAAAAACTATACTAATGATTCAAATTACATGGTATTAGTGCAAGGAAATGCCGATTTGAAAGATGGGAAAGTATATCCTAGGTTGTTTACTAAAGAAAAAACAAAAATAACAAATACAAACGATATATTATTAACTGTAAGGGCACCAGTGGGAGAAATCGGAATATCACAGCTTCCAGTTGTTATTGGCAGAGGTGTTTGTAGCATTAAGAGTTCAAAGTTCATTTACTTTTATTTAGAATACTTAAAAGAAGTAAATTGGTGGAGTAGAATCTCTCAAGGTAGCACTTTCGAATCAATATCTGGAAAAGAAATTAGAGAGTTAGTAGTTCGATTACCTATAGATGCTAATGAGCAATATAAAATTATAACAATATTTAATAAAATTAACGATAAAATAAGTGATTTAAAGCGGAAAATTGAATTGATAAGAGAAAGAAAAAAAACGTTACTGCGTAAGGTGTTCATATGAGTAAAAAAGATATAAGAAAAGAAAAATTAAATGATGTTCCAGTTGGAAGTTCTAACAAGAGCTATCAAAATGCAAACTGCTTGATACGGTGTATGAAAAAAATTGATTATCTGCTCGGAGATTTGAGAAAAATGGGAATGTCTCCTAGATTCTATATAGAAGATTTTGATTATTTAGATATACAATTTCATGAAAAAATGTGAATAAAATAGCAATACCTATGCTTTGTTTTTGTGATATACCCTTAAAACAACTAAAGAATCATTACGGTACCTATGGAAACCATGGTATAGCTTTATCAAAAGAATGGGGAGAAAACAAAAAAATATCTCCTGTTCATTATTTATTTAAAAACTCGGATGTTTTTGAAGAGTTTCGAGAATTATTTAAGTATGCTAATGAAAAAGAAGATAGGGTTATACAAAATTACATTTTCAACAGACTAATGTTCACTAAACCAAAATCGGGTTACCAAGATGGTAGTATTAAATTTTTTACAGATGAACAAGAGCATAGATATATACCGAATTTGTTTGAGAATGAAGAACTAAGTCAATTTTATATTAACCCTACTTTTGAATTGGACGATTTAAATCATTCAATCGCTTTAGATGAAAAACATTTGTTATCGTTTGCTACAATAGATGTGAAATATATCATTGTGTCAACAAATCGTGAAAAAAATGTTGTTGCTAATGAAATTGCAAACAACAAAAAGCTAACACAAAGTGAACAAATTGAATTAATCACTAAAATTATTTCAAAAGAAGAAATAGAGGATGATTTCTGATGAAAATAAATTTTGAAAAAAATAATAAATATCCAGAGAAGTTAGAAGAATATTACAGTGATGAATTGTTAGAGGAATTATTAAGAAGAGAAACTAACGCCAGATATAAGTATGATTCAACGATGGACAAATTAAAATTAACAAGTGATCATGATATGACTTTTAATATTAATATACCCAAAAGTAATCTGCCTGATGATGTTAATAACATTAATGATTTAGATAATTACTTGTACAATTCTCAAAGTGAAATAAAATTAGATGAGGTTAATAATAAAGCGTTTATAGAGGGCCATCAAATATATTTACATCAATTAGTAATTAATAAAAATGGAAAGCCTGAAGATTATGAATTGATTATAGCACCTTCTCCATTTGATAAAAATGATGTTGTTGATTGGAAGCTAAGTTATGATGGTAAGGAGAAAAATATAATTTTAAAAAGAGTACCTAATAAAAAGAGTGCGTATACAAAAAAGTATGGATATGATAAAGATGGCTTACAAATTGAATTGTTTATAAAGAAAAATGATATTTCACTGGCAATGAGAACTAATGAAGAAAAGAATACTCAGACGTGTGTTTCTCACATTCTAGATACTTACGCGATTCAATATGCCTTTTTAACAAAAGTTCTACTTATAAATGGTATTAATTTAAATAAATATAAAAAAGATGAACATGAGTACAACCAAGATAAGGTGTTAACTGTACTTAAACGAAAGAATTTTTGGATGAAAGTAAAAAAGATAGAAAACCTTCTTGGAGTTAAATTTAATGTTTTGCTTCCAATAACAAATGAGCAAAATGAAATTTTGGATAAACTAATAGTCTCTTTGTTATTTAATGAAAGCATTAGAGAACAGGGAAGTATAACAAGTGTTGAACTCAATTTTTCTAATAATAAAGAATTAGAAGAGATGAAAAATAAATTAAAAAATGAAAAAGGTATATCAACGTTCGCTTGGAAGGAAAAAAAGCAGATAGAGCTTTTCAAACAAACATTAAATTTATTTCAATTCTTCTCGACAAGTAACATAAAAATTAAAGAATTTGAAGAATTAAATGATAATACTTTAAAGATATTCATTAAAGAAAGAAATGATGATGGCATGATAGTGTCATCGAAATTCTATCTTATGAATGATAATGAAGATATAAAAATTGATCAAAAAGCAAAATACTTACAAGAATATTGGGAAAAGATATATTCAAATAGCTAATGTTTTTGCTGTTTCTAAAGCACCTTTTAAAAGGGTGCTTTTTGCTATGCAATTTTTCGGATTCTTCCATGCAATAGATTGCACATCTACATAGTTAAGAAATCGCTTACAATAAAGATATAGGGAGGCTATTAACTTGTTGAGTAATAGACAAATGAATATGTTACATCTTCTCATTGAGAAAGATGAGTATAAAACGATTGGGGAGTTAGCTGAACGGTTTGATGTATCTCAACGTACTATCCAATATGATTTGGAAGGTATTGAAGATCATGCAAATCGTTTTAATTATCGTGTATATCGTAATAAATCATCAGGAGTGAAGGTTGAAGCATTAGATAATTATTTGTTGGATGATGCTTCTCATACATTATGTGTGCATTATACAAAAGAAGAACGTGTTTTAAATATTACTTTGAAATTATTTGAGTCTGAAACACCGATTTCTTCTAATACATTGGCTGAAATGGTTAACGTTTCTAGAAGGACAATCGTTGAAGACTTAAAGGTCGTTCAAGAATGGTTAAATGCTTACCACTTGGAGTTAAACTACATTAAGAATAAAGGTTTTAACATTCAGGGACATGAAGAAGATTATCGTAAAGCATATGCACATCAGATTCGCGCTTATTTTCGTAATGCTGTTCCTTTTGCACGTTCTGGATTGTTTTCTGAAGATGAACTCATGAGAGTGAGACAAACTGTAGTAGATACTTTGAAGAATGAACATTATCACTTAGTACAATCAGCGACCGACGGTCTGATCTATCATGTGTTAATTGCCTTGCAACGCTTAAAGGAAGACTTCTCTTTTGATATTCCAGAAGATGAAGTTAAACGATTATCTCAAACATCTCAATATGAAATTGCTACAAAGATGAAAGAGAACCTAGAAAAAGAATTCAAAATCGAGTTTCCAAAATCAGAAGCCATTTTTATTACTTTACACCTATTAGGTTCAAAAGTTTCAGATGATGATAACCCAGGAAATAATTCTGAATTACAAACGTGGGTCACAGAGTTAATTAAACAAGTCAGCATCATATTATGTATCGATTTAACAAACGATCATAAACTACTCAACAACTTAATGATCCATATGAAGCCAGCAATACATCGTTTGAAGTTTGATATGACCCAAAAGAATCCCTTAAAAGACGAAATATATCAACGTTATCCTAACATTATAGAAGCGATTGAAAGTCATATTGATATCTTGGAAGAACCGCTTCACATCACCTTCTCCCAAGACGAACTCGCCTTCATCGCGATTCACTTCGCATCTAGCATTGAACGCGTCTCAACACACGACAACAACAAAATCAAAGTCGTTCTATTATGCGGTTCAGGTATTGGCACCTCCCAACTACTCAAAAGTAAACTCGCCAATACTTACCCGGAACTAGACATCGCAGATGCGTACTCAGTTTATCAAATTAACGAACAACAACTATTAAACGAAAAAGTAGATTACATCATCTCTACAGTTTCTTTTAATATCGACAGCATTCCAGTCATCCACGTGGATCCATTCCTAAACAAAAATTCACGAGATAAACTGAATCACATGATTAATCAAGCAAGAGAACAACGCATAGCGATGATGAACGAGATGGGTGACGACTTACGTGCTTTACTACCAAAGCATCGTATTTCAATAAATAATGAGGCATTAAACAAATCACAAGCGATTGATGTCTCAGTTCAATCACTTGTTGAAGATAGTATTGTAAAACCAGCATATGCGAAAGAAATTAAAATGCAGTTTGAAAAATTCGGTTCATACATGGTGATTAGTCCACATATCGCATTGATACATGCGAGTACAGAACAAGTGATACAAGGTGCAGGGTTTGCGCTGACCTACTTTAAGCATGGTATTACATTTGGAAATCCAAATCATGACCCAGTGCATGTAGTTATTACCTTAGCGACGAAATCACCTAAGATTCACTTGAAAGCATTAGGACAACTTAGTGAATTACTGATGAACAAAGATTCTCAAGCAGCATTTCTAAAAGGAAACGTAAGTGAAATAAATGAATATATTAACCAAGTGAGTATGAAAGGGGAGTAACACGTGGCACTCGACATTTTGACTAAAGATAAAATCAAAGTGCAAGACCAAGTCCCAGACTGGTCACAAGCGATTACTGAAGCAGCACAACCTTTGTTAGAACAAGATTACATCGAGACAGGCTATATAGACGCGATGATTGACAGCGTTAAAGAATTAGGACCTTACATTGTGATTGCGCCAGAGATTGCGATTGCGCATGCGAGACCAGAAGATAATGTGAATAAAGTAGGTTTAAGCCTACTGAAGTTAAATGAATCTATCAATTTTGCTGAAGATAGTCATTACGCCTCATTAATCTTTGTATTAAGTGCGACAGATAATACATCACACTTAAATGTCTTACAAAGTTTAGCAGGTCTCTTAGGTAATAAAGAAGTTGTAAATCAATTATTAGCATCAAAAAATAGCGACGAAATTATCGAAATTATAAAGGAGAATGATTAAGATGAAAATTTTAGTAGTATGCGGACACGGATTAGGAAGTAGTTTCATGGTAGAAATGAATGCACAAGAGGCGTTAAGAAATATTAATGCACCATCAGATATTGAAGTTGAACACAGTGACATTATGACAGCTAGTCCAGATATGGCAGACTTATTTATCTGCGGTCGTGACTTAGAAGAAAACGCAGAACGTTTAGGTAACGTGTTAGTACTGGATAACATTCTTGATAAAGATGAATTACAAGAAAAATTAGAAGCTAAATTAAAAGAAGATAACCTTATCTAATTGAAGGGGAGGGATAAGCCATGCAAGCGATCTTAGATTTTATTGTCGATATACTCAGTCAACCTGCAATTCTTGTTGCGCTTATTGCACTGGTAGGTTTAATTGTTCAAAAGAAATCCGCTTCACAAATTACTACAGGTACAATTAAGACAATTTTAGGTTTCTTAATCTTAAGTGCTGGTGCAGATGTTGTAGTAAAATCATTAGAACCATTCGGTAAGATTTTCCAACATGCTTTTGGTGTACAAGGGGTCGTACCAAATAACGAAGCGATTATTTCATTAGCATTAAAAGACTATGGTACAACAGCTGCATTAATCATGGTATGTGGTATGTTAGTGAACATCTTAATTGCACGTTTCACTAACTTGAAATACATTTTCTTAACAGGTCACCATACATTCTATATGGCAGCATTCTTAGCAATCTTACTTACAGTAGGTCATATTAAAGGTTCATTAACAGTAATTATTGGGGCTATCATTTTAGGTTTAATTATGGCAGTCTTCCCAGCATTGCTTCAACCGACAATGCGTAAGATTACAGGTAATGATCAAGTCGCATTAGGACACTTTGGTTCTATTAGTTACTGGGCAGCAGGTGCTGTAGGTAAATTGTTTAGTGGTAAATCTAAATCAACGGAAGATATTAAATTCCCTAAAGGGTTAAGTTTCTTACGTGAAAGTACTATCAGTATTTCATTAACAATGATTGCATTGTACATTATCGCTTGTCTGTTTGCGGGACCTGGTTATGTACATAGTGAAATCAGTGATGGTCAAAGCTTTATTGTATTCTCATTAATCCAAGGTGTAACATTCGCAGCAGGTGTATTCATCATCTTAACTGGTGTACGTTTAATCTTGGCTGAAATTGTACCTGCATTCAAAGGAATTTCAGAGAAATTGGTACCGAACTCTAAACCAGCTTTAGACTGTCCGATTGTCTTCCCATATGCACAAAACGCAGTATTAATTGGGTTCTTCGTAAGTTTCATCACTGGTGTATTAGGTATGTTCATCATGTTCCTAATTGGTGGTGTAGTTATCTTACCAGGTGTAGTTCCTCACTTCTTCTTAGGTGCTACAGCAGGTGTATTCGGTAACGCACGAGGTGGTATTAAAGGTGCAGTTGCAGGGGCAGTCATTAATGGTTTATTAATCACATTCTTACCATTACTGTTCTTACCGTTCCTAGGAGATTTAGGCGTAGCTGCAACAACATTCTCAGATACAGACTTCTTAGTTGTAGGTATTGTCTTTGGTAATATCGTTAAATTCTTAGGACTAATTGGCGCTATCATTGCGATTGTAGTCATTGGTGCTGCAGCATTTATCTTACAAGGCAGAGCGAATAAAAAAGCAGAAAGTAAATAACATAATTTTAAGAACCAGCTATTCAGAGTAGAGTAGCTGGTTCTTTATATTTAATAATAAATAGAGATTCCTTAGAAAATGGAAAAAGAAAGAACAAAAAATGACAATTAAGGTATATTTAACATTATTATAAAATAATATTATATTTTGATAATAATTACATAATAAAGTTTTATAAATATTACTAACGAGGAAGATATTTATGTTGAGATTCTTATTGCTGTTGGTTGTTGTAGGTTTGATCTATGTGATTGTTAAGTACCTGTATATAGTTGTTTCCAAATTTTTGAAACATTATCCGTATACTAAGGATAACTATATAGTTAAAAACATCCTTCTTGTTTCTGACACGAAGTATAGCTTTATCGATTTCATTATTATTATGACTTTAGTTTATCTGGCTTTTTATAGTAACTTTTTCAAAATTACATAGATTTAATTCAACTTTCTTTAGTATAATAAAGTGGTTGTTATAACCAAATCAAATAGGGACGGTGCAGCATGAGAGAACAAGCAAGTTTTGGTCAGTGTTTCGGGTTATTTTTGAAAAACTATTTTAATTTTAAAGGATGTACATCAAGGCAAGAATATTGGTACACGATCGCATGGGTAGCTATCTTAACTACACCAATTACAATAGGTGGCTTTTTCAGTTTTCTAGGGTATGTGTCTGGAATGATGTATTTTGCGGGAATGGCAGGTATGTTCATTCTGACAATGTTTACGTTTATTCTTTCTTTATTAGTAAGACGATTTCATGATAATGGAAAATCAATGTTCATCCCGATTCTTTTTATGGTAATGTCAATGACTATTCCATATCTTCCGGATTTAACATTCAATCAGTTTGGTACAGGTCATCCAAACTTTATTACAGTAATTATGCTTATTATTCATATTTCATTTATACCGGTTACACTTGGATTAGGTATCTATTGCTTTGTAATTACATTGTTACCAAGCAAAGTTGTGAATAATAAATATCGTAAAGATAAAGTTGAACCAAAGCCTGAAGAGAAACAAGAAGTTAAGTCATTTTCAAAGACGTTATAAAACAAGAAATCCACCTCAAATGCTGCTTAAAAGTGATGGAGGTGGATTTTATTTACGATATTTTTAATTTTTCAAATGCCATAATATGAATGTTTTCTTGGTTTAGGAATTGTTCAATCTTTGCTTGTTCTTTGCCATTAACTGATTTGGCAGATTGTTGTAAAGCTTTGATTTCTTCTTTAGGTAATTTGCTGTTTTTAATTTTGTCAGATGAGTTTTCAATACTTTTATCAAGGTTCATCATAACTTTGTTATTAGATTGGGTGAATTTGCTTATACGGTCTGCATTAGATTGATAGTTGTTAGGTAACTTATTGTTTTGAATATAATTTGAGAAGTTTTGATCATTCTCTTTTTTATATGACTGGCTTTCTTTATTTTATCGATGTCTTTTTGAGTTAATTCTTTTTCTGGATTAGAGAGTACTTCATAGTAATTACCTGCCTTTGTTAATTTTTTATCACTATCTAAATACAGTTGAATATCTTTTTTCATTTGTGACTTTGAAATGGTAGATTGAGTAGCTTTCTTATCAAAGTATTGAGTAGGAATACTTGCTGTTTTAACTGTCTTCTCTTTTTCTTCGCTTTCTGTTTTATTTGTGCTGCATCAAACAACAAATAAAATGACAGTGAGTATTAAAACAATATTTGATAGTTTTTCATGAAAATTCTCCTCTTGTTGATTTTTTGTTTTTTGTTCATCAGTTTCAAATTACTAACATGCTTTAATTCAAGATAAAGCTACCGATCTTCTTTGGTTTTAAATACAAGGAACATAATTAAGGTAACCACTAAAGGAAGTAGGAAGGCATCAGATAAGTCTATCTTTTTGTCGAAGATAAACATCATCGAGTTGTAAATAATCAAGGCTAGTATGTAGAATAGTATGAATCTCACAATCCCCTTCATAGAATCACCTCTCAAAAGTTCTTGTTATTTAATAATTATAACAAACAATAATAATTTGTTTTAGTGTTGATTTTAAAGGTTTATAAAATCATTGGTTAACTCACTGTTTTTACATGACTTATAGTAAAATAAAAAAGAAAACTATCAAGATATACATAAGGGTGAGACGTGAAAATGGCTGATATTAAATTATTTGATGTGAATGGTGACGATGTAAGGGAATTAACAGGGCAATCAGTGACAATTGAGAAGGAACTTCAAACGATGATTGAGAATCATTTGGAGACTTTTTTAGGAGTTAAATTTCTCGCAAGTGAGTATACAACAGGAAGAAGACATGGCGGACGTATAGATACATTAGGCATTGATGAAAATAATGTACCTGTGATTATTGAATATAAACGTACGACTAATGAAAATGTGATTAACCAAGGCTTATTTTATTTGGATTGGTTGCTTGATCATAAAGGTGAATTTCAAATGAAAGTAATGCAACAACTAGGTAGAACAGCATCTGAAGAGATTGATTGGTCGAATCCACGTTTGGTTTGTATCGCTGGTAACTTTACTAAGTATGATGAACATGCGGTGCAATTGATTGATCGTAATATTGAGTTATATCGATACAGCTATTATGATAATCGCTACTTATTATTAGAACTTGTAAATGTGAATACACCGCAAGTGAAACCAGTTGTACAATCGACAAGTCATCATAAAGCGAGTCATAAAAGTTTGTTTTTAATAAATGTTGAGTTAGCTTCAGATGAACTAACACAGTTATACGATGATTTATATAACTATGTTATGAGCTTAGGGGATGACGTGCAGTTTAAAGCACAAAAGTTCTATGGTGCCTTTAAACGTATTAAGAACTTTGTGTGCGTTGAAATGTTGCCGAAGAAAGGTATTATTCTTATGTATGTCAGAATAGACACGACAGATATAGAATGGGAACCAGGATTTAGTAAAGATATGACACACATAGGTCATTATGGCACTGGTAATGTCGCCTTAACATTGAGAAACAAAAAGGATTTAGAAAAGGCTAAGTCATTTATTGAAGCGAGTTATGAGAATAACTAATGAATGGTACGTATATAATGATGTACATGTGTTAAAATGATAGGCAATTGATAGTAGGGTGGAACTGTTGATGACTCAGCAGTTCTCTTTTTTAATAGGGCAAGAAAAATTGAAATTTTTTCAAAAAAAGTAATGACAGCCCTTACAAACTCAATTATAATAAAAGTGGTTATAACCAGAGGTGATAAAAATGAATAACTCTAAAGCTCCGTTATATTTCCAAGTGTATGAAGATATAAAGACTCGGATTGTAAACGGTGAATATGAGGAAGGAGCAAAATTACCATCTGAAAGAAAATTATGTGATTTGTATGATGTGAGTCGTATTACGATTCGTGAGTCACTGGATCGTTTGGAACAGGAACAAATGATCAGACGTGAACATGGAAAGGGCTCGATTGTACTAGGAAATCATTATACACAAGTGTTAAACAGTCTTTATAGTTTCAAAGATGAGATTGAGAAGAATGGAAAGCAGGCAAGTACGAAAGTAATCAGTATGGAACGTATTGATGCGACGCCATTCTTACAAGAGAAAATGGGCTTAAAATCATTTCACTCAGTGTACCGTTTAATACGTTTAAGGCTCGCAAATGACCAGCCGATGATTTATGAAATTACATATTTACCAGTAAGATTATGTGAAGGGTTGGATAAATTCGATTTTAACCATCACTCACTCTATGAAACATTAGATCAGTATTATGATATTCAGATTGATAATGCATATGAAAGATTAAGTGCGATTAAATTGAATAAGAGTATTGCGGATTTATTGAATGAAAGCATTAACGCAAGTTGTATGTTCATTGAACGTGTCAGTTACGTTAAAGGTGAAATCATTGAGTATACGCAATCTTATGCAGGTGGTAATAATTACAAATACACAGTGCAGCTGCTTTAAGCTCTGTGTATTCATAATACAACTGGTTATGACAACATAACAACATAGTAGGAGGTAGAATCATTTTGAAGACAACAGATACTTATAGAGAAATACAACAACAGCCTTCTGTGTGGAAGAAAACGTTCGATATTGTAAATGATGTTTCAGCGGATTTCAAACGATTCATTGAAGCCATTGAACATAATGAATCGACTGACAAATTTAAAGTTATTTTCACTGGCGCAGGTTCAAGTGCATATGTCGGCGACATTGCGCGTTTGGCCGTGGATAATAATAAATTCCCGAAATGGAGCTTTGAATCTGTACCGACAACACACTTTGTGACAAATCCGGGCACATATATCGACGATGCAACAACATACTTAGTGGTTTCCTTCGCAAGATCAGGTAATAGCCCTGAAACGCAAGGCACAGTAGAATTATTTAACCAATTGTCACAACACGTTTATCACGTTTTCATCACAAACAATAAAGAAGGATTCTTAGGACGTTACGCAGATACTGAGAATGCATTCAAAGTTATCTTGCCAGATGAAACGAATGATAAATCACTCGCAATGACATCAAGTTTCTCAACTATGTTATTGGCAGCATGCTTATTATTCAGTTCAGAAGAAATCGATGAAGCTTACTTTAAACGTGTCGAACAGAACTTCAGTTGGATTGATGCACATGCAAGAGAAGTTGCAGCGCAACCGTTCAAGAAAATCTTTTATGCCGGCACAGGCATGCAAGGTGAGTTGACCAAAGAAGTCAGCTTGAAACTAAACGAGTTGACTGCAGGTGCGATTGAAATTGCGAAAGAAACTACACTTGGATTCAGACACGGTCCTAAAGCAGGTTTGAATGACAATGCATTATTCATCATGTTGAGAGGCGCAAATGACTATCAACGTCGTTATGAAGCAGATGTGATTCATGAAATCGATATGCCAGAACGTAACTATCAAATCTTAGTGTTAGACGGTAAAACAAGTGATGATGCATTCACATTTACTTTCCCAAATGCTGAACATGACAGTGATTTAGAGTTGACGCTTGCGTATTTGATTTTCGGACAGTTATTAGCGTTTTATAAATCTGTTCAATTAGGATTGAATCCAGATAATCCAAGTCCAAATGGATTTATCAACCGTGTCGTTAAAGGTGTCACGATTTATCCATTTGAAGCTTAAGACACAATATTCAAGGAGGCGAGCTTGTTGAGTAAATTCACAGTGGAAGAAGAATTTATGTTAGATGGAAAGCCTTTGAAGATTTTGTCAGGTGCGATTCATTATTTCAGAGTGTTGCCTGAAGACTGGGAACATTCTTTGTACAACTTGAAAGCCTTGGGCTTTAACGCCGTTGAGACATACGTACCGTGGAATTTTCACGAAACCGTTGAAGGTGAGTTCGACTTTTCTGGGACGAAAGATATCAAACGTTTCATTCATACGGCTGAAGCTATTGGTCTTTATGTCATCATCAGACCTTCTCCATACATTTGTGCAGAATGGGAATTCGGTGGTTTGCCAGCGTGGTTGTTAACAAAACCAAACTTACGTGTGCGTTCGCGTGATCCGCAATTCTTAGAGTATGTGGAGTGTTATTACGACCGCTTATTTGAAATCTTAACACCGCTTCAAATCGACCATCACGGCCTCATCCTCATGATGCAAGTCGAAAATGAATACGGCTCTTATGGTGAAGACAAGACCTACCTCAGTGCACTCGCCCGCATGATGCGAGACCGCGGTGTAACAGTACCGCTATTCACATCAGACGGCTCATGGCAACAATGTTTAGAGGCCGGCAGTCTCGCTGAAGCAGACATCATACCGACAGGCAACTTCGGTTCGAAATCACAAAAGCGTTTAGACAACCTGCACAAGTTCCATCAACAATTCGGCAAAACGTGGCCGTTAATGAGTATGGAATTTTGGGATGGCTGGTTCAACCGCTGGGGCGACCGCATTATTACACGTCAAAGCGATGAACTGATTGATGAAATCGGTGAAGTATTAAAATGCGGTTCCATTAATCTCTATATGTTTCATGGCGGCACGAATTTCGGATTTTGGAATGGTTGTTCTGCACGAGGACGTATCGATTTACCACAAGTGACATCTTATGATTACGATGCGCCTTTAGATGAAGCAGGCAATCCAACCGTGAAGTACTACAAAATTCAACAGCTGGTACACAAGCTTCATCCAGAGATTCAACAAACAACACCGAAAGTGAAACCGTTGATGTCTAAAGAGCATATCACGCTAACTGATAAAGTCAGCTTGTTTAACATCCTAGAAGATATCAGCCATCACAGCGAAAGCTTCTATCCAGAATCCATGGAGACTGCTGGTACAGGCTATGGTTACATGGTTTATCGTACACAGTTGAAACGAGCGACTAGACAAGAGTATCTAAGAATCGTGGATGCGAGAGACCGTGTCCAATTGTTCTTAGACAATGAAAAAGTCTATACCGCCTATCAAGAAGAAATCGGCGACAAGTTTGAGGTGGCATTAAAACAACCTGTCGTTCAAGCAGATGTGCTAGTCGAACACATGGGACGTGTCAATTATGGATATAAACTCGTCGCGCCTACACAACGCAAAGGTCTTGGTCAAGGTTTGATGCAAGACCTGCATTTTGTACAACAATGGGAACAATTCGCTATTGATTTTGACTTGTTAGAAGACAAGCACTTTGAACAAGCATGGGAAGCAGACCAACCAAATTTCTACAGATATCAATTTGACATAGAAACACCTGAAAGTACTTACTTAGATGTAAGCGGTTTCGGTAAAGGTGTTGTATTAGTGAACGGTTTTAACATAGGTCGTTACTGGAACATAGGCCCGACACTTTCTTTGTATATCCCAGGTGCATTATTGAAACCAGGTCAAAATGACATCATTATTTTCGAAACAGAAGGACAGTACTCAGAGGAAATCCGCTTATTACAAGCACCTCAATATATAGCCTCAAAACGTAAGGAGAGAACATCATGATTATAGCAAACAGAATTGACGGCCGTTTAATTCACGGTCAAGTCGCAAACTTATGGGCAACGAAACTGAATATCACACGTTTTATGGTAATTGATGATGAAGTCGCTCAAAGCACAATTGACAAGCAAGGCTTGAAATTAGCAACACCTGCAGGTGTGCGTTTAAGTGTCTTGCCTGTAGCAAAAGCAGCTGAAAATATTTTAGCAGGCAGATACGATTCACAACGCTTAATGGTCATTGCGAAGAAACCAGATCGTTTCTTAGAACTGATCAATCAAGGTGTTGACCTTGATGTATTAAACGTAGGTAATATGTCTCAAACAGATGAAACAAAGTCTATTACCCGTTCAATCAATGTAACGGATAAAGATATTAACGACTTTAAAGCAATTCAACAAAAAGGCGTTAAGATAACTGCTCAAATGGTTCCAAACGATAAAGCAGAAGATTTTATGACATTAATTAAGGGATAGTCAGGAGTGAAGACAACATGGAAATACTTTGGTGGCAGATTTTATTATTAACCTTGTATGCAGGGTATCAAATCCTAGATGAAATCCAAATTTATTCATCTTTAAGCCAACCTGTATTTGCGGGATTAATCGCCGGTTTGATTATGGGCGATGTGACAACAGGGTTGATTATCGGCGGTAGTATGCAATTAACGATTTTAGGTGTAGGGACATTCGGGGGTGCATCAAGAATTGATGCCAACTCTGGTACCTTACTTGCGGTCGCATTCTCAGTAGCACTTGGAATGAACCCGCAACAAGCTTTAGCAACATTGGCCGTGCCGGTTGCGAGCTTAATGATTCAAACAGATATTTTAGCACGTTTTGCTAACACATTCTTTGCGCATAGAATCGATGCGAAAATCGAATCATTTGATTACAAAGCAATTGAAAGAAACTATTTATACGGTATGATCCCTTGGTCATTATCAAGAATGATTCCAGTATTCTTAGCATTAGCTTTTGGTGGCGGCGTAGTTAAAGCCGTTGTAAATTACTTGAACTCAGATTTGAAATGGTTAGGTGATGGTTTAACTGTTGCCGGTGCCGTTTTACCAGCTGTAGGTTTCGCAATCCTTTTACGTTATCTACCTATTAAAAAACATTTCCCATACTTCATTTTAGGTTTCGTATTAACAGCGTTATTCGTAACTGTATTTGATGGTATGACTGGACTTGGTACAGCAGTAGCTGGCTTAGATAAACACTTCGGTATTAAATTCACTGGTTTATCAATGTTAGGTATCGCATTGATCGGTTTCGCGTTTGCCGCAATTGAATACAAACGTACATCAGAAAGCCGTCCAGTACCGCAGTATGGTGGCGCAGCTCAGAATAATAACAGCGAAGGAGAGATTGAGGATGACGAACTCTAATAATCAAAACGGCACATCTTATAAATTAACCAAAAAAGATTTTAATCAAATCAATCGCCGTAGCTTATTTGCCTATCAATTAGGGTGGAACTATGAACGTATGCAAGCCTCTGGTTATTTGTATACTATCCTTCCGCAATTAAGAAAGATTTATGGCGACGGCACACCAGAACTTAAAGAAATGATGAAAACTCATACACAATTCTTTAACACAAGTAACTTCTTCAATACCATCATCATGGGTATTGATATCGCAATGGAAGAGAAAGAAAAAGTAAAAGCTAAAGACTCAGTACAAGGTTTGAAAGTTGGTTTAATGGGACCATTCGCCGCAATCGGTGACTCAATCTTTGCCTCATTAATCCCGACAATCTTCGGTGCTTTAGCTGCCAACATGGCAATCAACGGTAACCCGATCGGCGCATTTATCTGGTTAGCAGCTCAAATCGCCGTTATGGTATTCAGATGGAAACAATTAGAATTCGCGTATAAAGAAGGGGTATCCCTTGTTACGACAATGCAACACAGACTTGAGAACTTAACGAACGCAGCGACATTGCTCGGGGTCTTCATGGTCGGAGCTCTCGTCGCCACGATGATTAAAGTGAAGTTCGCTTGGATGCCGCACATCGGTAAATTGACAATTGATGTTCAAAACAATATCGATATGATCTTACCTAAATTATTACCACTTGGTATCGTATTAGCGATTTACTGGTTACTTGGACGCAATAAAATGAGTTCAACTAAAGCCATCTTTATCGTATTAGTGGTATCAATTATCTTATCTGCATTAGGCATTATCGGTAAAGCTTAATTCAAAGGTGGAAACAAAGAGATGAAAAAATTAATATTAATCAGTCATGGCGCATTTTGTGAAGGTTTAAAAGAAAGTGCAGAAATGATTTTAGGTGAACAACCTGATATCGTTCCTGTCCCGTTATTACCAGAAGAAAGTGCAGAAGACTTCCAAGCAAAATTACTTGCGGAAATGGCCAAAGAAGACGGCTTTACAGTCTTTGCGGATTTAATGGGCGGGACACCTGCCAATGTTGCGGCTAAATTATTAATGCAAGGTCAGCAGTTTGATTTATATGCTGGTATGAACTTGCCGATGATTGTCGCATATGTAAATGGTGAACTCTTAGGAGAAGCACAAGATATCGTTGGAAAAACGAAAGAGTATATTGTGAAAGTAAACGATTTATTATTATAGATTACGAATAAGAAGGTAGAAACATGTCAGAATATGTAATTAGCAACGCTAAGATTTACAGTGAAGATCAAGTGATTGAATCAGGATATGTCCATATTAAAGACGGTAAAATTGAAGCAGTCGAAAGTGGTGTGTATACAGGCCCGCTTACTCAACATGATGCGGAAGGTAAAATTTTACTTCCAGGATTTATAGATATTCATATCCACGGTGGATATGGCAATGATGCGATGGATGCATCTGTTGAAGGGTTGCAACACTTAGCTGAGAATTTACTAAGCGAAGGGACTACTTCTTTCTTAGCGACAACAATGACACAATCTGAAGAAAATATTAATAAAGCGTTAGAATCAATTGTTGCGTATAAAGCAACACAAAACAGCTATAATGCTGCGGAAATTGTCGGTATCCATTTAGAAGGACCGTTTATTTCAGAACATAAAATCGGTGCACAAAATCCAGCCTACGTGCAACAACCAAGTGTTGAGAAACTGAAACATTTCCAAGAAACAGCAGATCATAATATCAAAATTCTCACTTTCGCTCCCGAAGTGGAAGGTGCTGATGTTATGTTAGAAGCATTTAAAGATGAGATTATCTTCTCTATCGGCCATACGACAGCAGACTTCGACCAAGTCAATGCCGCTGTAGCCAAAGGCGCAAAACACATTACTCATCTATACAATGCAGGTACACCATTCTTACACCGTGCCCCTGGTGATTTCGGTGCTGCCTGGACGAATGATGATTTAAGTACAGAATTGATTGTAGACGGTGTACACTCTCATCCGGCATCTATTAAAATTGCCTATAAAATGAAAGGTAATGAACACTTTTATGTGATTACAGATGCGATGCGCGCGAAAGGTATGTCAGAAGGCGAATACGACCTTGGCGGCCAAACTGTCGTAGTGAAAGGAAAAGAAGCAAGATTAAAAACAGGTTCTCTTGCGGGTAGTATATTAAGAATGAATCAAGGACTTAAAAACCTACTTGATTTTACAGGTGACACTTTAGAAAACGCATGGAGAACAACGAGTTTGAACCAAGCGAAAGCACTCAAAATAGATAATCAAAAAGGCAGTATCAAACCAGGCAAAGATGCAGACCTCATTTTAGTAGATGAAGACATCAACGTTTTGACTGCCATTAAAAAAGGAAAAATCCATTCCTTTAGTTAAAAAATAATCCAATAAAACCCCAACCCCCTAGTGAATATAAGATGATTCATCAACAATCATCACAGTACCCGGTTCCTAAGTAGTCATAGGAGCCGGGTTTATTGTATTTTGTAAATGTAAGCCTTTACATTTATGCTAGGATACATTAAAATAAGAATCAGTTTTAACTTAAACGTTTAAGGAAGTAATCAATATGAACAATAATCCAACACTTCACGACGTCGCAAAAGCAGCAGGTGTTTCTGTAGCAACCGTTTCAAATGTGATGAATGGTAAAAAAGGACAAGTCAGCGAAAAAACGAAAGCGAAAGTAGAAGCAGCTGTTGAGTCGCTAGGTTATCAACCAAATACGTATGCCCGTCAGTTAAAAAGCGGCCAGAGTAACTTAGTTGCCTTTATTGTCCCTGACCAAAACCCATTCTTTACGGATATTTTGAACGGTTTAACTACAGTGTGTTTAGAACACAACTTGCAAGTGATTGTGATTTCGTCAGAAGAAAGTGAACAACGACAAAATGAATTGATAGATTTATTTGTGAAACAACGTGTCAATGCGATTGTGTTAGCACCTGTTTCGTCGCACCTGACATTAAAAGATGAATGGAAAAAGACACCAATTGTGACAGTAGACAGAACGATAGAAGCGAGTGATGTGCCAAGTGTCACGGTGAATAACCAAGCAGCTGGTTATCAAGCAACTAAACACTTATTGGAATTAGGCCACGCGTCTATTGCGATTTTACTGGCAAATCCTAATATCAGTACAACTACCCATAGACAAGCAGGATATGAACAAGCGTTAATGGATAACCAGTTAACAGTTGATGCGCGTTTAATGAGTTTTAGTGATGATAAATTGGGGACTGAGGCTCAGATAAGAAGCGGGTATCTTGCGACTAAGCAATGGCTGACTTCAAAAGATGCGCCAAGTGCGTTAATCGCAACGAACTATTTATTGATGATCGGTGCGTTACAAGCCTTTAAAGAACTGGATATTCAAATCGGCAAAGACATTTCATTTATCGGTTTTGATAATAGTCATTGGAACGAAATTTATTCACCAGCCATTACGGTCGTAGAACAACCAGCAAGTAAACTCGGTGAATGTGCAGCACAATTAATCATTGAAATGAACAACGATGAACCTGCAACTTCGGTAGAGTTATCAACGCATTTAGCCATAAGAGCATCGTGCGCTAAGAAAAATGAACGCTAGTTCGTTCTTTTTTCTTAACGTCAAACTTAAACGTTTAAGTTAGTTATAAATGAGGGGGAAATCTATAATGACGATAGAGAAAAATAGAAAGTTATGGATGGGAATACCAACAGTTGTATTCTTAGGTATTATCGCAATCTTTATTTTTATGACAGGAGACGGTATTGAACAAGCCTTCTTGTCTAAATACATCGTAGATATTGGATTCAGCAAAAGCCAAGCATCATTAGTCTTTGCGGTATATGGTGTGATGGTAGTAGTGGGTTCATGGTTAGCGGCAGTCTTATCTGACGTATATGGACCAAGAAAAGTAATGACAAGCGGTGTTGTATTATGGATTGTCTTCCATGTACTCTTCTTGACGTTTGGTTTGCAAGTTGAAAATTACAACATGATGTTATTGATGTACGGTATCAGAGGTATCGCATACCCATTATTCTTATACGGTTTCTTAGTATGGGTGACATACATTACAAATAAAGCACGACTTGCGACAGCAATCGGTTGGTTCTGGGCGATGTTCTCAGTAGGTATGGGTGTCGTAGGTTCATACTTACCAAGTTTCACAATTCCATATATGGGCTTCATGGGAACACTATGGCTATCTATCGTATGGATTATGATTGGCGGTATTATTGCTTATATCGCAGTAGGTAAAGACAATGTGAAACCTAACGCAGATTTAGCAGTAAGTGATCGTTATAAGAAGGTGCTTAAAGATATCGGTGTGGTTTATAAGAACCCTGAAATTATTAAAGTATTCATTGTAAGAATTATTAACCAACTATCACTCTTTGGATTAGTGATTATCTTCCCAGTTTTATTTACAGATGAAATCGGCTTTACGATGCAACAATGGTTATGGATCTGGGGTACAATGCACGTCACTTGTATTGTTGGTGACGTATTCTGGGGTATTACTGCAGACAAAATCGGTTGGAAACGCCAAGTCATGTGGTTCGGTTGTGTCGGTTGCGGTATCACAACACTGACATTCTATTACTTACCGATGATTAGCGGAGACGTATTCTTGATCGGCGTATTATGTGCTGTGTTATTCGGTATTACACAATCAGCATTCGTTCCGATTTTCGCGATTTTCACAGCGTTAGAACCAAATCATATCGGTGCGACATTATCTTCACATAACTTAGCAGCTGGTTTAAGTAACTTCTTACCATCTGTGATTGCGACAGTATTATTACCAGTCTTCAATGAAATCGGTGTGGTATGGGCATTCGCATTATTATACTTCTTTGGTGCCGTATTGACGTACTTCATCAAAGTACATCAACCAGGATTAAAAGAAAAACCACGTAAAGTAATCCAACCTAAACCGGATAATGTAAATATTTAAAAAGGCAGATGAAACATATTGAAACCACTTGTTTTAGGTATAGATTTAGGAACAAGCTCAGTTAAAGTGATTGCGGTTGACCAACAAGGTTCGATTGTGACATCAAGCAGTGAACCTATCAGTATTTCACAACCGCAAAATGGTTATAGTGAACAAAACCCAGATGAATGGGTACAAGCAACAAAACAAGCAATTCAAACACTGACAGATCAGTTAGACGACAGTCAGTACCAAATAGAAGGCATGTCTTTCTCAGGCCAAATGCATGGCTTAGTGTTATTAGACAAAGACAATCATCCTATTCGCCCGGCAATCTTATGGAACGATACTAGAAATACTGAACAATGTGATGAAATTAAAGCACAGTTCGGAGATAAATTACTGGGCAATCCTATTCTAGAAGGCTTCACGTTACCAAAATTATTATGGGTGAAAGCACATGAACCACAACACTTTGAGAAAGCTGAAACATTTATTCTTCCAAAGGATTATGTCAGATATGCATTAACTGGCAAGGTTCAAATGGAGAAATCTGATGCATCCGGTACACTGCTTTACAACAGTGAAAGTGAAGCGTGGGATAAGGAAACGAGCAAGTATTATGAGCTTACACATTTACTTCCGGAACTCGTTAATTCAACAGATGTAGTGGGTGAAGTAACTGAAACAGTTGCACAGGAATTAAACTTACCAACTTCAACAAAAGTGATAGCGGGTGGTGCTGACGGTGCACTCGGTGCCGGTATTATCGGTGAAGGAGACGCGATGTGCAGTATCGGTACGTCTGGTGTAGTACTCGTTTGTCAGAAAGATTATAGTGATTATCAAAACAACATTCACTACTTTAAACATGTCACACCGGATATCTCTTATGCGATGGGGGTTACACTTGCTGCAGGCTTCAGTTTAGACTGGTATAAACGTAATTTCTATGCAGAACAAAGTTTTGAAGACATTACGAAAGATGCGGAAAGTTCATCACCAGGTGCGAATGGTTTAGTATTCACGTCATACTTAATGGGAGAACGTACACCACATGGCGATGCAAAAATTCGTGGCAGCTTTATCGGTATCAGTGGTAAACAAACACGTGCAGATTTCTCACGTGCAGTGATTGAAGGCATCACGTATTCGCTTTATGAATCATTAGATTATATCAGACAGTTTTATCCAGCGATCCACACCATCACTTCAATTGGCGGCGGCGCTAAAAGTGATTTCTGGTTACAACTTCAAGCAGATGTCTTTAACTTAGAAGTGAAGAAATTAAAACACGAAGAAGGACCAAGTATGGGTGCAGCAATTCTAGCTGCATATGGTGTTGGTTGGTTCGATTCATTAAAAGACTGTGTTGAAACCTTTATTCAGTACGACACGACTTTCAAACCAAACACACAAAAACATGAAACTTATGAACGTTACTTCAAAGTGTATCAAGACGTTTATCGAAATACGAAACAGATGACAGCGGATCTGTTATCAATTCAACAAAATCACGGGGGTTATACAGATGACAAATAATATTCCTGAAAAAATGCAGATAGCTTTATTAAATAAACCATTCGATATTGAAATTAAAGAAGTCGATGTACCTAAATTAGGACCGAAGGAAGTCTTAGTTAAAATGATGGCAGTGGGTGTTTGCGGTTCTGACGTCCATTACTATGAACATGGTAAAATCGGTGATTTCATTGTCAAAGAACCATTAATCTTAGGTCACGAATGTGCCGGTATGGTTGCGGCAGTTGGTGAAGATGTGACGAAGTTTTCAGTAGGTGACAGAGTCGCGGTAGAACCAGGTGTACCTTGTGGTAAATGTGAACAATGTCAAAAAGGGCAATACAACTTATGTCAAGATGTTGAGTTTCTAGCAACACCACCGATTGATGGTGCATTCGCACAGTACATTGCACATCCAGAAGACTTCTTATTCCCAATTCCAGATTCATTATCTTATGAACAAGCATCATTAAACGAACCATTCTCAGTAGGTATTCAAGCTTGTAAACGTGCAGGTGTTCAACCAGGTTCAACAGTCGTGATTACAGGCATGGGTCCAGTTGGTTTAATGGCGGTTGTGGCAGCTAAAGCATTTGGTGCGACACGTATTATCGTAACTGACTTAGCAGATATTCGTTTAGAAGAAGCGTTAAAACTTGGTGCGACTGAAACAATTAATATCTCTAAAGAAGATCCAGTAGAACGTATCCAAGAAATTACAAACGGTAAAGGTGCAGACTATGCCTTTGAAACAGCAGGTCATCCAGCAGCACTACAATCAGCTGTACAATCTCTAGCAGTAGGCGGCAGCTTATCTATCGTTGGTCTACCACAACAAGAGGAAATTGCGTTAAACATTCCATTCATTGGTAACCGTGAATTAAATATCTATGGTGTTTTCCGTTACGCAAACACTTATCCAATGGGTATTGAAATGTTAAACAATACAGACGCAGATTTAGACTCAATGTTCACAGATTCATATGAGCTTAAAGATACAAAAGCAGCATTAGAAAGAGCACTCAACAACAAACAAGGTTCATTAAAAGTGATGGTTTATCCTAACGGTTTCTTAGACTAATATAAAGATTAAATAGCCTCGTCCAAAAAACGGACGAGGCTATTTTTATATCTATCTATCTTCATCATTATTCTTCGCAAAAAACCTTAATATTACTGCCAACACTAATAATACTATAGTTACAACAGCTTTAATGAATGTGCTGATAGGCAAGAATAAAACAATCAAAATTATAACGAATCCTATGAGATAAAGTGTTTCTTTCTTTTTGGTATTCAAGTGGCATTCACCTCAGTAGTTTTATTTTTCAAAGATAGGTGCACAGGCGCCTACAATTGTTGCGATACCGAAGAAATCTAATAAAGCTTCTTTAACATCTGGTCCAGCCGCTTTTGCAGCTTGTGCTGCGGCGTTCTTAACAGCGCTTTGTTTACTATGACCAAGTTTTCTTAACTGTTTATATGCTCCAGACATCTTCTTAACAAACGTTAATGTGCCCCCGGCAGCTTTTAAAGCAGACTTTACTTTTGCGATTTTAGCAGGTGTAAAATTAGTGACAAGTGCATATCCTATTGCTCCTGTACAAGCTGCATAATTACTGACACTTGCTCCGTAAGTTTGAACACCTACTCCTTGTTCATTTAAGTAGTTTTCAATTGCGGGTTTTCCTTCATTAATAACAGAGTCTGGCATGTGTTCAATAGCAGATAATGTCCTAGTTAAACCTTCCATATCTAATTCTTCATTAGTATAAAAGCTTGAGGATTCGTTTTCACTAGATATTTATTCAACAGCATCTATATAAGTTTGACTTGTTACACTGAATAATACAGTTAAAGCAGAAAGTGAGAAAGCAACTTTTTTAAAATTCATGGTTAGGCCTCCGTTTATTAGCAAACATCCCTAACATCCCATTCCAATAATATCACTTAAATAATATCACTTAAATAATAACAATATATATATTTACTATTTATTCAATAAAAATTAACATAAATATATAATGTAAATATCGACTTTTAACATAAAAAATTGAAGGAGTAGTAAGAATTGTTGTCAGTTAGCAGAGAGAGCCAGCTACTTTATTAGAAATCATTATATTATAGGGCATGAACCTTTAATAGAAATGCTAAATTTTTAAACTGAAACATTATTTCTTGTTTTTTTGTAAATAATATATCAAAACGTTTGATATTGTGTAATACTAAAAAAGAAGATTAGTGTTTAGGAGATGGTATAAATGGTAGAAATTATTTCAGCAATCATCGGGGCTATTACAACATGTGTCATTACAATTTATGGTATTAATTTGCAGTTTGAAAAACAAAAGCGAGAACAAGAAGTGGCTTATGGAAATGATTTAGTCAGTATGCTAGATATTTTGGTGTTTCAAGTAGCCAAAATAAGAAATAACCAACTTACATTTGATATGTCGAATTTAAATAGACAAACGACTAATGAAATATTAAGTGAGGTTGCAGATGATTATAATGCGTATGATATGCATCTACAAAACTTGATCTTAATGATGAGTCATCATATAGACGAATCTAATAAAGATATACAAGAAATTATGAAAATTAATCAAGATTTAGTTGATAAATATAGAAAATTTGATAAGAGTGCCAAAATATATAAAAATCAATACGATCAACCAAGCTGCGACAAAAATATAGTTGTAAGATCAAAAATCAATTTAGATGTAACTGTTGGAGAGTTCATTGATGGTATAACTAAATTTGGTTTAGAGCGATATAGTCATAAGCTTTATAGACCTGCATTGATAAAGGTATTAGATAAAAATGATGGCGATAAATATAAGCAATATAACGCAAAGAAATATGATAAAGAATAAAAACTGATAACATAAAAAATACCGTATAAAGTTTTCACTTTTTAAGTGTCTGCTTTATACGGTGTTTTTCAAAATGTTAAATCATTGCCTTTCATTTACTCTGCTTTCTTCCGCTTCTTCACCATCTTCATTATCAATGGATATGTTAATGAAAGTACTGTCATAATCGTCAACACAATACTGATCGGTGACCCGAAGAAAATATCGAACACATTATTATTGCTGGTAATTAAGCTTTTACGGAAGTTCTGTTCCATATCTGATCCGACAATAGCTGCCAAGATGAGCGGAGCCATCGGGAAGTCTAAAAGTTTTAAACCTAAACCTAATAAACCAAAGATTAATAAAATATAGAAATCTACAACACTATAACCTAAAGTGTATGTACCTAAGTAAGCTAACACTAAAATAATTGGATAAAGTACTTTAGGCGGTGTACGTAAAATCTTAAGTAACACACCTATGAGTGCGATGTTGATAATCACTAAGAAAATATTACCGATAAACATACTGTTAATAAGTGTCCAAATGGTTTCTGGTTCATTTTCAAAAAGTAAGGGACCAGGTTGTAAACCTAACATAATAACTGCACCTAAAATAACAGCGGTTGTTCCTGAACCAGGTACACCCATCGTAAGTAATGGAATCAGTGCACCGACTGAAGCAGCGTTGTTAGACGCCTCAGGTGCCGCAACCCCCTCAATCGCACCTTTACCAAAGTCTTTACCATTCTTGTTCACTTGCCGCTCAGTAGAGTAACTCAACATAGAAGCGATAGAACCACCAGCACCTGGTAAGACACCAATGACGAATCCAATTGGACTTTGTCTTAACATAGTCCACCATGTCCGCTTCCAATCCGTCTTAGTCAACTTCATTGATCCTAATTTCGCATCAGGCGGCTTCAATGCTTCTAGATGCATATAGTTATACAGCACTTCTGCCACCGCATAGACACCGATAATCACAACTAAGAAGTTAATCCCTTCACTTAGGTGTGGAATGTCGAAGGTGAAGCGGTAAACGCTTGTTTGTAAATCGACGCCGACTGTACTGACCATGAGTCCAATCGCAGTAGCGATAAAACCTTTGACCATTTTACCGATAGATAATGAGACAATCGTCGATAATGTAAATAAGAATAATACAAAGTATTCACGTGGTCCGAATTGAAGTGAGAAATCTGATAGTGGTTTGGCGAGTACAATAAACCCGACAACTGCCACAATACCACCGATGAGTGAAGCGACTGCGGAAATCGTTAAAGCTTTGCCCGCTTCCCTATTTTTAGTCATAGGATATCCATCGAAAGTAGCCGCAATCGCAGAACCATCACCTGGTGTATTCAGTAAAATGGAACTACGCGATCCCCCATACATCGCGCCATAATAAATCGCAATCATTAAAATTAAGGCACTGACAGGTTCCATACCGAATGTCACAGGAATTAATACTGCGACTGCGGTTGCTGGACCTAACCCCGGCAGCATGCCTACAATTGTCCCTAAAAATCCGCCGATTAACACCCATAATAAATTCATAGGATGAAAGGCAGTTGTGAGACCTTCTAAGAACGTATTGATATCTCCCATATTGCTCCCCCTTGTCTTATGGTAAACTCACATCTAATAATTGAGAGAAGGTATACCATGTAATCCCTGAAAATACGAGCGCCACAATGATATTTTGAAGCCAGTGTTTCACCCCATTGATTAAAAACAAGACGCCTCCTAAGAAGAGGATTGTTGAAATCAAGAAACCTAAGCGTTCAAAAATCAATGCGTAAATAATAATCATTGCTACTGTTGCGCCTAAGCGTATTAAGGTTTTCTTTTGAAGTAACAAGTCTAGAATTTCAAAATGCTCATGTCTTTTTTTATATTCTTGGAAGAAATAAATCACACTCATCACAATCAATAACACTGAAATGAGCAGTGGAAAGTACATTGGACTGTTTGGATCACCAATGCGTGAACGTTGTACATTCAGCGTTAAAACTAAATAGATGATGCCTAATAACGTAAGTAAAATAGGCGGCATTAAACGAGCCATACAATTCCCCCTTAGAAACCAGCATCTTTAATCAGCTGATCATATTTTTTGCGTTGCTCTTTTAAGAATTTTTCAGATTCAGCACTATCTTTATAGAAGTTATCCCAATCATTGTTTTTGCGTAATTCTTGCCATTGTTTAGAATGTACGACTTTACGCATGGTCTTATCCCAATAAGCACGTTCTTCTTTTGTCATATCTTTCGTCCCCATGACACCGCGCCAATGAGGGAACACCATATCGACACCTTGTTCTTGCCAAGTCGGCACATCCTTAATGCCTTCAAGTCGTTCATCAGATGACACTGCTAACATTTTCAGTTTATGTACTTGATGTTGCTCTTTAACTTCTGATACTGCTGTAGAAGCGACATCTACATGACCGCCAAGTAGGGCAGTTTGTAAATCTCCGCCACTCTTATACACTAAGAAATCAAGTTTATCGACATCTACACCGTATTGCTTCGCTGCTTGTACGAATGCAAGGTGGTCGTTATTTCCTAAACCAGGTGCGACACCGATTGTCAGTGATTTTGGATCTTTCTTGAGCTTTTCCATCACTTCTTTACCAGAGTTCAAATTAGATTTATTTGATGCGGTTAAACTAATCCATTCAGTCGCAAGAATCGCAATAGGAGTGAAGTCATCATCTCCAAGGTCACTTAACCCTAATTCTTTATTAGACAGTAATAGACTTGAGTTAATGGCGATTGTATTTGGTGAACGTGATTTTAAGTATTGCCAACCGACTTCACCGCCGCCTCCAGGCTTATTCACAACTGTAATGTTTTGATTTGTCAGCTTTTCATCTAACATGACTTTCTGAATTGCGCGTGCAGTGGTGTCCCAGCCACCGCCTGGTGAAGCGGGTGCTATAATCTCAACAGTTTCATCAGGAAACGTATTGGATTTTGCGGTTTTCTTATCATCAGATTTACCGCAGCTCGCTAAAATAACTGTCATGGCTAACACGAAGTACCCCAATCTTCGCATAAAAATCCCCCTTTGTTTAAAAATATTCAATTTTACGATAATTTATCACAATTTTCAAAATTTAACAATGATTGTTAGATGT
>NZ_PPRU01000039.1 GCF_002902285.1 Staphylococcus simulans
GCCAACGGCATAGCTGGGTAGCTATGTATGGACGGGATAAGTGCTGAAAGCATCTAAGCATGAAGCCCCCCTCAAGATGAGATTTCCCCAACTTCGGTTATAAGATCCCTCAAAGATGATGAGGTTAATAGGTTCGGGGTGGAAGCATAGCGATATGTGGAGCTGACGAATACTAATCGATCGAAGACTTAATCAAATTTCAAGTTTTGATTGGTCGAATTGAAATTTACTTACTATCTAGTTTTGAATGTATAAACATTCCATTGTCTGGCGACAATGGCAAAGAGGTCACACCTGTTCCCATGCCGAACACAGAAGTTAAGCTCTTTAGCGCCGATGGTAGTCGGACTTACGTTCCGCAAGAGTAGGACGTTGCCAGGCAAACACGAGATCCTGTAAAGGGTCTCTTTTTTTATGCTTATATAATGGTATGAATAAATAAATCGCCCGCTCTGTATTTAATGGTACACAGAGTGGGCGATTATGTTTATGAAGTAATAGATGAATGTTGTTTTTCGACATAAATAGATATTAATAAGAACATCAAACCGATGAGTGTAAGCAAAGGTGCAATTAAACTTAATGAGGCTACAGGTAAGTGTGTGATAACTAAACCCCCTACAAACGCACCTAACGCATTGCCTAAGTTGAAGGCAGATTGATTCAATGTACTGGCTAACGTAGGCGCATCTTGTGAAATCAATGTGCTCTTATATTGAAGAGAGGGACTCATACTAAATCCGATAACTCCAAATAAAAAGACGCCAAGTACCATTACAAGTCCATTGAACTGCATGAAATACAGAATTCCAAAATAGAGGATGAAGATTGTAAAAATTAATTGTAACGCCTTATTCAAATTCCAATCCGCAAGTTTACCACCGATTAAGTTACCTAGCGTGACACCCACACCAAAGATAATCAACATAAAGGAAATGAGATTTTCTTTAATATGTGTGACATCTATTAATACTGATGAAATGTAAGTAAAATACGCAAAGACACTGCTGAAACCAAACAGGGTTACTGCGAGCGTTAACCATAAACGCTTTTCTTTTAAGATTTTCAATTCGTCTAATACAGATGAAGCTTGACGCTCTTTTTGATTAGGAACAAAAATCATAATACCAATCAACGCTAATATTCCGATAATAGCTATAATCACAAAAGTCATCGCCCATCCGAATTGTTGACCGATTAATGTTCCAAAAGGTACACCTAAAATATTACTTAAAGATAGTCCCATGAACATCAACGCCATGGCACTTGCGCGATATTGCGGTTGTACCATACTTGCGGCTAAAATAGATCCGATTCCAAAGAAAGAACCATGCGCAAGTGAAGTGATAATTCTAGCTGTCATCATGAAGCCGTAACTTGTGCTGAATGATGAAGCTAAGTTACCAATAATGAAAATAGCCATTAAAAGCATTAATAAATATTTTCGATTAAGTTTGATGGTTATCATAACCAAAATAGGTCCGCCAATTGCGACACCTAAGGCATAGCCTGTAATTAATTGACCAGCTTGACTGACCGTCACATGGAAATCACGTGCGATATTGGGTAATAAGCCCATGATGACAAATTCTGTCATTCCAATCGCAAATGCGCCGATCGCAAGCATCCATATCGCAATAGGATATTTCTTCAAAATGACACCTCCGAAAATTCGCAAATATGGACTCGATTATACGTGAACCTTTAAATAGCGTCAATGCACTATATGATGTTTGATAAAAAGGTGACATATTTAAAATTGATAGGACATCACATGTTGCGGACCAGCTGGACCTTCTAATATACGTTTAGTATCGATATAGCCAAGTTTTTGATAGACATGAATGGCTTTAGGATTTTTAAAATTAACTGAAAGTACGATTTCATCAGTATTTGGAAAATGTGTACGCACATAGTCAGGTAATTGTGCCAAAGCTGCTTGTGCTAGACCTTGACCTTGCATACGTTCCGTAATAGAGAAAGACTTTACTAAGACAGCATTTGAATTTTGTGCTAAGGATGCACCTTCATCATTTTGATTCAGCCTCATAAAGCCAACTGGATGTTGTTGATGTAAAACAACGACAGGATATTCTCCAGGTGCTAAATCTTCAAGAGCCGCAAAGGGTAAGAGCGCAAAAGCACTTTCTGCTTCAGCAATTGTAAACTTCTCAAGGTCTTGATCATATTTAGAATCATATGGGACTAATTGAACGTCAGACATATTGTTTTTCTCCTTTAAGTCATTTTGTCAGTGTTTGAATCAATACACTAGTATGTGCTTCTAATTCATTATCTGGAATCCCCCCGAACCCGATAATAAATTTCGGTGCTGTAACATCATAATTCTCTTTCTTCATATAATTGATTAATGGGATGAGTTTGACATGATTTTGTTTCGCACGTTGTAACACCTCATCTAAATGCATGCCGTTTTGAACTGTTAATGTAAAATGCATGCCGGTTGTGGCACCTTCAATCATGAGTTGATTTTGATAGGGCTTTAAAGCTTCTAAGATATAAGTCAGTTTATGGCGATAAACTTTACGCATTTTATTCAAATGGCGATCAAATGAACCGTTTTCCATAAATTGCGCTACTGTATACTGCATTGGGGTAGGGACTGTATTACCTTCTTTGTTAGGTAAATCGTGATAATTTTTCATCAGTGCTTTAGGCAGCACCATAAACGCAATACGGCAACTTGGGAATAATGATTTAGAAAAGGTACTGATATAAATAACCTTTCCTGTCTTATCTAAACTTTGAAGTGCAGGAATCGGTTTACTGAAATAGCGGAACTCTGAATCATAATCATCCTCGATAATGAAACGGTCTTTATGTTGTTGGGCCCAGTTGATAAGTTGTGTACGGGTCTTTAAGTTCATCACATAGCCAGTCGGGAATTGATGCGAGGGTGTCACATATACCACTTGGCGATTGGAATTGAAAACTTGTGACATCTCAATTCCTTTTTTAGTAACAGGTACTTGTTTATAAGCTAATTCTTTTTTATCCAACACTTGCTTAATAGGTGGATAGCTTGGATATTCAATGATGTAAGAACGATCAGTGAGTATATCTGTTACTTGGTTGATTAACTGTTCAGTGGATGAACCGATAATGATTTGTTCGGGATGACAATTCACACCGCGACTATTAAAGAGATAATGTGCGATGGCTTGTCTTAATCTGAATTCACCTTGTTGATCTCCAGGCTGTAAAATATCTGGCATAGATTCATCAAAGACATCACGCGCATACTTACGAAATTGTTGCCACGGAAAGTGTTCTGTATCAATACGTGCCAAATCAAAGCGATAACGTGTAGTTGTTTCTTTTTGAGTTTGTTGAATCACTGCAGTTGGAGATTCTTTTGTGACTACTGGCAGTGATTCAATATCTGATACATAATAGCCTGACCGCGGCTTTGAATAGATATAACCTTCATCTAGTAAGTATTGGTATGCATGTTCAATTGTTGTATTACTGAGTGAATGATGTTCAGCAAGTCGGCGTTTAGAAGGGAAACGGTCACCAGATTGATACTGGCCTTCAATGATTTGTTCCTTCAACTTTTGATAAAGCTGCATATATAAAGGTTGTTTCATTCAACTGGCCTCCTAATATTTATCGAAATTGGTCCTTTAACACTATCAGTTTATCCTTTACACTGGATTTAATCAATGAGAAAAGGGGTATTTAGAATGTCTAAAATTGTAGGCTCAGATCGAGTAAAACGTGGAATGGCTGAAATGCAAAAAGGCGGCGTAATCATGGACGTTGTCAATGCAGAACAAGCTAAAATTGCAGAAGAAGCAGGCGCAGTAGCAGTTATGGCGCTTGAACGTGTACCATCAGATATCAGAGCAGCTGGCGGTGTTGCGCGTGCATGTAATCCTAAAATTGTTCAAGAAGTAATGGATGCTGTTTCAATTCCAGTTATGGCTAAATGCCGTATCGGACATATTACAGAAGCACGTGTGTTAGAAGCAATGGGTGTAGACTACATCGATGAATCAGAAGTATTAACACCTGCTGATGAAGAGTATCATTTATTAAAAAGCGACTACACTGTACCATTCGTATGCGGTTGCCGTAACTTAGGCGAAGCAGCACGTCGTATCGGTGAAGGTGCAGCAATGTTACGTACGAAAGGTGAACCAGGTACTGGTAACATCGTTGAAGCAGTACGTCATATGCGTCAAGTGAATTCAGAAGTGGCTAAATTAACAGTTATGCCAGATGATGAAATCATGACATTCGCAAAAGAAATCGGTGCACCATACGAAGTCTTAAAATCAATTAAAGACAATGGTCGTTTACCAGTAGTTAACTTTGCGGCAGGCGGTGTTGCGACACCTCAAGACGCAGCGTTAATGATGCAATTAGGTGCTGACGGTGTATTCGTAGGTTCAGGTATCTTTAAATCAGAAGACCCTGAAAAATTCGCAAAAGCAATTGTTCAAGCAACAACACACTACACTGATTACGAATTAATCGGTAAATTAGCTCAAGAGCTTGGTGAAGCAATGAGAGGCTTAGATGTAAATCAACTTTCATTAGAAGAACGTATGCAAGAGCGTGGCTGGTAAGATGAAAATCGGAGTCCTCGCACTACAAGGCGCAGTACGTGAACATTTGCGCCACATTGAGCTCAGCGGCCACGAAGGTATCGCAATCAAACGTGTTGAACAATTAGAAGAAATCGACGGCTTAATTTTACCAGGAGGTGAATCAACGACATTACGTCGTTTGATGAATCTGTATGGATTTAAAGAAGCTTTAGTCAACTCAGATTTACCGATGTTCGGTACATGTGCCGGATTGATTGTCTTAGCACAAGACATCGTCGGTGAAGAAGGGTATTTGAAGAAATTAGATATCACTGTAGAACGTAATTCGTTTGGGCGACAAGTGGACAGCTTTGAGTCTGAATTAGATATTAAAGGTATCGCAGAGGATATTGAAGCGGTCTTCATCAGAGCGCCGCATATTGAAAAAGTAAACAGTGACAATGTAGAAGTATTAAGTACAGTCGGCGACAAAATTGTCGCAGTTAAAGAAGGTAATTATTTAGGTGTTTCTTTCCATCCGGAATTAACAGATGATTATCGAGTAACACAGTACTTCATCGAACATATTGTTGCTGAAAGTAAAAAAGCGAATGTATAATCATTCAAAAAACGAGCAGCCATAACGGTTGCTCGTTTTTTTAGTCTGGAAATTTTTCTAAGTATATTAATCCTTCATGGTCAGGTGTGCTGTTTTGGTTAATATAATCATAGCCGCGCTTTCGATAAAATTGTACTGCGGTTATTGAAGCAGGGATAATGAGACGTTTTGCGCGATGATAATAATAGTCATCTTCTAAAGTATCCATAATCAGTTTACCTATACCTAATTTTTGATAATCAGGAGAAACAAAAATAGAAAAGAAGCATGATTCTGTTTCACTGCCATAGTAAGGACCAATCGCACCTGTACCGATTAATTGATTGTTTAATTTAAAGACATAGAAGTTGATATGCTCTGCTTTATGTTGAATGCTTTCAGGCGTGGTTTCTGTTACGTAACTTTCAATAGCTTCTTTCGGTTCATCTTTGATGTTGGTCGTTCTGAGTGTATGACATATTAAATCCACAACCGCTTGTGTATCTGATGCTTGAAATTTACTGATTTGTATCTTATTTAAGTCCATAATTTCACCTGCTTTATTTATTTAGTAAATAGACATTCAAATTCTTCACAGACCATGATTTGATCTTCATCAAAAGTTTGATTAATGCTTGCGTATTCAGGTATGAAAAAGTCGCGATGGACGTTTCTCCAATATGTTAAGGTTCGAGAACCTTCTCCTTCTTTATATGCGTGTTTTTCTGATACTTCACAGAAAGGGACTTGATATACTTTAGTATTTTTAATAATACAAACAGGATGATCTTGCGCATCTAGAACGATACTCAAATCGTTGACTTTTGGTAGAGGCCCTTCTTCCTCAATGTAGAAAGCTAAACCGCTGGTTGTCGCAGTTTTGATACTTTGTGTGACTAACTCAGCTAAGTCTGTAGCATCGACACCGAATTGCCAGGCGGTATAAGAAGCGTCTTGATAAATAGGATACTCAGTTATGAATTTGTCCCAAAATTCATCGATATTCATTATGACACCTCCATAATTAAGTGTTACTTTACACGAAAGTGGTTTGGAATGCAATATGAAAAAACGACTCCCTGATTGCGGAAGTCGTTTAAAAATGATTTACATGAATAGACCTGCGATAGCTGCAGAGATGAATGATACAAGTGTTGCACCGAATAGTAATTTAAGTCCGAAACGTGCAACCAAGTCACCTTTTTCATCATTTAATGATTTGATGGCACCAGAAATGATACCGATAGAACTGAAGTTTGCGAATGATACTAAGAAGACAGAAGTAATACCGATTGCACGTTCTGATAAACCATGCATTTTACCTAAGTCTAACATCGCAACGAATTCGTTTGATAATAATTTTGTAGCCATTAATGAACCTGCTTTAACTGCGTCATCCCAAGGAATACCTGTTAGGAATGCGAATGGCGCAAAGACAAATCCGATTAATGTTTGGAAGTCCCATTTAATTGAACCGCCTGATACAGCTGTAAAGATACCGCTGACAAGGCCATTAAGTAAAGCAATAATTGCGATATAACCAATTAACATTGCCCCTACAATAACCGCAACTTTAAATCCGTCTAAAATGTATTCACCTAACATTTCGAAGAAAGATTGTTTTTGTCCTGTTTCTTCTACTAATAATTTGTCGTCTTTTTCATCAACTGTATATGGATTGATAATTGAAGCGATAATAAATCCACCGAATAAGTTTAATACAATTGCTGTTACGACATATTTAGGGTCTAACAGTGTGAAGTAAGCACCGATAATTGAAGCGGATACTGTCGACATTGCTGAAGCAGTTAATGTATATAAACGGTGCTTCGGAATGTATGGTAATTGTTTCTTCAATGAAATGAATACTTCTGATTGTCCTAAAATAGCAGCTGCAACTGCGTTATATGATTCTAAACGACCCATGCCGTTGATTTTAGAGATCAAGAAACCTAAACCATTAATAATCATTGGTAAAATCTTAGTGTATTGTAAGATACCGATAATTGCTGAAATGAAGACAATCGGTAATAATACGTTGAAGAAGAATGGCGGTTGATCTGGATTGACGTATTTAAAGCCTCCAAATACAAAGTTAACTCCTTCTGCAGCTTTTGATAACAGATAGGCGAAGCCTTTCGCAATACCGCCGATGACTGTGATTCCTGCATTTGTTTTTAAGAGAACAAACGCGAAGATAAATTGAATCACAAGCAAGATACCAACGTAATGCCACTTAACATTTTTCTTGTCAGAACTAACAACAAGTGCGAGGGCTAAGAAGAAGACAATCCCTATTAAAGCAATAAGTATATGCATGTTATTTCTCATCCTTTTATTTTTTATTTCATCCAATATCATACAGGAAAAAAGCGCTTTCGAACATCCTATTTTTGACGATGTTGCAAATTTTTTAAATCATATTGGTTGAAAAAGGTCAAAGTTGGTCATATAATATAGTCAAAGAAGGTCAAAAAAGGGGTGATATCCATGCATAATATGTCCGACATCATAGAACAGTACATTAAGCATTTATTTGAAGAATCAAATAAAGATGTTGTTGAGATACAACGAGCGAATATTGCTCAACGTTTTGACTGTGTGCCTTCTCAACTTAATTATGTAATTAAGACAAGATTCACCAATGAACACGGTTATGAAATCGAAAGTAAACGCGGTGGTGGAGGTTATATCCGAATCACTAAGGTTGAAACCAAGGATACGAAAGGTTATATTGATCACCTCTTACAAATCATCGGCGATTCAATCTCTCAACAACAAGCACATTATGTGATCGAAGGATTGCTTGATAATCAATATATAACATTACGCGAAGCGAAAATGATGCTTGCAGTGGTAGATAGAGATACGTTAAGAATGGATGTTGCTGCAAGGGACATTGTCCGCGCAAACATATTGAAACAGCTATTGCCGGTCATTAATTACTATTAATAGTTAGGAGGCTGCACATGGCTGACACATTTGCACATGGAACAAAAACAAACGCACTTAAGTCACAAGAACACAATAGAATTAAAGCACAAAGTAATGAAGAGGAACCTACATGGCAGAACAATCAAGATGACATGGAAGGCTCTTTTGTTATAAAACAAATACTTCAACATTTGGCGTCTAAGCATGGTATTCAATTAGAAGACTTAAGCGTCAGAGAAGAGAAGAAGTGTCCTACTTGCCATATGACAATGAAAGATATTGCGTATAAAGGGAAGTTTGGGTGTGCACAATGTTACACTACCTTTAAAGAGGATATTGTAGATATTGTCAGACGTGTGCAAGGCGGACAATTTGAACATGTCGGTAAAACGCCTGTCTCCTCTCAGCACAAACTCGCATTAAAGAAAAAAATAGAAGCTAAAAATAAATATTTACAAGAATTAATAGAACAACAAGCGTTTGAAGAAGCGGCTGTCGTTCGTGATGAAATTAAAGCACTACAAGAAGAAAGCGAGGGATAACACATGAGCGAACATTCAATGTACATGAGTAGTTGGATGCAGCAGAATGAAACAACGCCGGTCGTGATGTCTTCACGTATACGACTTGCGAGAAACTTGAACAATCATGTTCATCCCTTAATGTTTACTTCAGATGTAGAAGGACAAAAAGTCATTAATGAAGTCCAAGATGCACTGCCTGATTTAAAAGTATTAAATATGCAGACCATCACGCATACAGATAAATTAAAATTAGTAGCGAAGCATCTGATCAGTAAAGAACTGATTGAACAGCCGGCTTCAGCGGTATTGTTGAATGATGATGAATCATTAAGCATAATGGTAAATGAAGAGGATCATATTAGAATTCAAACCATGAGTTCAGATATGGATTTAGAAGCACTTTATCAAGAAGCTTCAGAAATAGATGACCAATTAGATAGAGCACTTGATATCAGTTTTGATGAAGATTTAGGTTATTTAACAACGTGTCCAACGAATATTGGTACAGGAATGCGTGCAAGCGTGATGCTGCACCTTCCAGGACTTTCTATCATGAAGCGTATGAATCGCATTGCTCAAACTATTAACCGTTTCGGCTTTACGATTCGCGGTATTTTCGGAGAAGGTTCTCAAGTTTATGGTCACATCTATCAAGTTTCAAACCAATTAACCTTGGGAAGAACTGAGGAACAAATTATTGAAACGTTAACTGAAATCGTCCAACAAATTATTGCGGAGGAAATGCAGATTCGCAAACAACTGGATTATCATAACTTAGTTGAGATGCAAGACCGCATTTATCGCTCACTTGGTTTATTGCGCTACAGTCGCATAATGTCTATGGAAGAAGCATCGACGAGACTCAGTGAGGTCAAGTTAGGTATTGATTTAGGTTATATTGATTTACCAGAATTCAACTTCAATCAAATGATGGTAGCGATTCAATCCCCATTCTTGATTGACGAAGCACAACAAATTTCAATTAAAGAACAAAGAGCAAATATTATTAGAGAACATATAAAATAGGAGGTTTTGCTATGTTATTCGGTAGATTAACAGAACGTGCACAACGTGTCTTAGCACATGCACAAGAAGAAGCGATTCGTTTGAATCACTCAAATATCGGAACTGAACACTTATTGCTTGGTTTAATGAAAGAACCAGAAGGTATTGCCGCAAAAGTATTAGAAAGTTTCGGTATCACAGAAGACCTTGTTGTTACAGAAGTAGAAAAATTAATTGGTCAAGGTCAAGAACACATCGGCACATTGCACTATACACCGAGAGCGAAAAAAGTGATTGAACTTTCAATGGATGAAGCACGTAAATTACACCATAATTTCGTAGGTACAGAACACATTTTACTTGGTTTAATCCGTGAAAACGAAGGTGTAGCTGCACGTGTATTCGCAAACTTGGATTTAAATATCACTAAAGCGCGTGCTCAAGTTGTCAAAGCACTTGGCAGCCCAGAAATGAGCAATAAAAATGCACAAACTGCAAAATCTAACAACACACCGACACTTGATGGTTTAGCACGTGACTTAACAGTGATTGCTAAAGACGGCACATTAGATCCTGTTGTCGGCCGTGATAAAGAAATCACACGTGTCATCGAAGTATTAAGCCGTCGTACTAAAAACAACCCAGTGTTAATCGGTGAGCCTGGTGTAGGTAAAACAGCAATTGCTGAAGGCTTAGCACAAGCTATTGTAAATAATGAAGTGCCTGAGACATTAAAAGGTAAACGTGTGATGTCTCTAGACATGGGTACAGTTGTTGCCGGTACAAAATACCGTGGTGAATTCGAAGAAAGACTGAAAAAAGTTATGGAAGAAATTCATCAAGCAGGTAACGTTATCTTATTCATCGACGAATTGCACACATTAATCGGTGCAGGCGGTGCTGAAGGTGCCATTGACGCATCTAACATCTTAAAACCAGCACTTGCACGTGGTGAATTACAAGCTATCGGTGCAACAACATTAGATGAATACCGTAAACACATTGAAAAAGATGCAGCTTTAGAACGTCGTTTCCAACCTGTACAAGTGGATGAACCGACAGTTGAAGATACAATCTTAATCCTAAAAGGATTACGTGATCGTTATGAAGCGCATCACCGTATCAACATTTCTGATGAAGCGGTTGAAGCAGCAGCACGTTTAAGTGACCGTTATGTTTCAGATCGTTTCTTACCAGACAAAGCAATCGACTTAATCGATGAAGCAAGTTCAAAAGTAAGATTGAAAAGTCATACGACTCCTTCAAACTTAAAAGAAATTGAACAAGAAATCGAAAAAGTGAAAAACGAAAAAGATGCAGCTGTACATTCACAAGAGTTCGAAAATGCTGCAAACCTTCGTGATAAACAAACAAAATTAGAAAAACAATATGAAGAAGCGAAAAATGAATGGAAAAACAAACAAGGCGGCGCAAACACATCATTAACAGAAAATGATATTGCTGAAGTGATTGCGGGCTGGACTGGTATTCCATTAACACGCTTAAATGAAACAGAATCAGAACGTCTGTTGAACTTAGAAGACACATTGCATAAACGTGTTATTGGTCAAAAAGATGCTGTGACATCTATCAGTAAAGCAGTACGCCGTGCACGTGCAGGCTTGAAAGACCCTAAACGTCCAATCGGAAGCTTTATCTTCTTAGGACCAACAGGTGTAGGTAAAACAGAATTAGCACGCGCATTAGCTGAATCAATGTTCGGCGATGAAGATGCGATGATTCGTGTAGACATGAGTGAGTTCATGGAAAAACACGCAGTGAGCCGTTTAGTCGGAGCGCCTCCAGGCTATGTAGGTCATGATGACGGTGGTCAATTGACTGAAAAAGTAAGACGTAAACCTTACTCAGTTATTCTATTCGACGAAGTAGAAAAAGCACATCCTGATGTCTTCAACATTATGTTGCAAGTCTTAGATGATGGTTTCTTAACTGATACAAAAGGTCGTCGTGTAGACTTCCGTAACACAGTCATTATCATGACTTCAAACGTCGGTGCACAAGAATTACAAGATCAACGCTTTGCTGGTTTCGGCGGCGGCAGCGACGAAGGTGCAGATTACGAAACAATTCGCAGTACAATGATGAAAGAATTGAAAAATGCATTCCGTCCTGAATTCTTAAACCGTGTTGATGATATTATTGTCTTCCACAAATTGGATAAAGCTGAATTGAAAGAAATCGTAACAAAAATGGTCAGCAACCTTACTGAACGTCTATCTGAACAAGATATTAATATCGAAGTGACAGAAGCTGCGAAAGAAAAAATCGCAGAAGAAGGTTACGATCCTCAATATGGTGCACGTCCACTTATCAGAGCAATTCAAAAAACAGTTGAGGATAACTTAAGTGAGTTAATCCTAGACGGTAACCAATTAGAAGGTAAAGACGTAGTTGTGGATCACAATGGCGACAAATATGAATACAAAATCAATGATCGCCAAACAAAAGAAACTGAAGAAACAAAAACAAAAGCGTAATAAACGTAATGGTTAAACCAGATAAATAGATCAAGACTCCTTTTTAAGCAGTATTTATAACATGGCTGCTTAAAAGGAGTCTTTTTATATATTGTGATTTTGATAGTTTAAAGAGAATATAATATGTAGTTTTAAAGAAATTTGGTATGATGTGGTTAAAGATGAGAGTCAGATGATTGTATGAAATGTGTTTTCAGGTTTAGAATAAGAAATAATCAATGATAGCTTTTAAACCCTAGAGGGTGTAAAATAGATTTGTTTTTCACGAAAAAATAGGTGGTGTAAATTTGGCAAAAAAGAAAGTGACATTTGAATGTATGGCATGTGGTTATCAATCACCGAAATGGATGGGGAAATGTCCGAATTGTGGTGCTTGGAACCAAATGGAAGAAGTTATGACGCAAAAAGAAGCCCCAAGTGGCAGAGGGATGCGTACAAGAGAACAAACAGCTAAAGTAACAAAGTTAAATGATGTCCAACATGAATCTACACCGCGTATCCATACAAGTTCGAGAGAATTTGATCGTGTCTTAGGTGGCGGTATTGTCCAAGGTTCGCTCGTGTTAATCGGTGGGGACCCTGGTATTGGTAAATCGACATTATTACTTCAAATTTGTTCTGCGTTATCTCAAAATAAAAAAGTACTTTATATTACAGGTGAGGAATCACTGAATCAAACGAAATTGCGAGCAGATCGTTTAGAAGAAGATTCAAGTCAATTAAACGTGTTTGCGGAAACAGATTTAGAAGTTATTAAAGAAGCTGTTAAACAAACACAACCAGACTTAGTGGTAGTAGACTCGATTCAAACAGTGTATCATCCGGAAATCAGTTCAGCGCCTGGTTCTGTCTCACAAGTACGAGAAAGTACGCAAATTCTGATGGGGATTGCGAAACAAATGAATATCGCAACCTTTATCGTCGGTCATGTGACGAAAGAAGGACAAATTGCAGGTCCACGTTTATTAGAACATATGGTAGATACGGTACTATATTTCGAAGGGGACGAACACCATGCATATAGAATTCTGCGTGCAGTGAAGAACCGTTTCGGTTCAACGAATGAAATGGGAATCTTCGAAATGAAACATAGCGGTTTGAAAGGAGTTAAGAACCCTTCAGAGATGTTCTTAGAAGAACGTTCAACGAATGTAGCTGGCTCTACAATTGTTCCGACAATGGAAGGTACACGTCCTTTATTAATTGAAGTGCAAGCATTAGTGACACCGACAACATTTAATAACCCAAGACGTATGGCGACTGGTATCGATCATAACCGCTTAAATTTATTAATGGCAGTGTTAGAGAAGAAAGAAAGTTACTTGCTGCAACAACAAGATGCTTATGTCAAAGTTGCAGGCGGCGTGCGTTTAACAGAACCAGCTGTTGATTTAGCAATTATCGCAGCGGTTGCTTCTAGTTTTAAAGACCAACCTATCAACGGCATGGATTGTTTCGTCGGTGAAGTAGGTCTGACAGGAGAAGTACGACGTGTCTCACGTATTGAACAACGTGTTCAAGAAGCAGCGAAATTAGGTTTCAAACGTGTGATTATTCCTAAAACCAATATAGGAGGTTGGGACTTCCCAGATAATATTCAAGTTATCGGTGTAACCAGTGTGCATGAAGCACTGAACTTTGCATTGATGAAAAGCTGATACCACAGAGAGAAAGGAGGCTATCAGATGAATATTGTAAAGACAATTGTCATCATCAGTTATATGATTTTAGGTATCAGTTTGGGGATATTAATCATACCTGATATTGCGCACGATACAGGTTTTGCAGATACTTATGTATGGCTGACTAATAAATATATTGCTGGCATCATTGGTATGATTATATTCTTTGTTTTATTTGGTTTGTTGATTCCTAAAATCACCAGAGCTTTGCGTAAATTAGAAGGTTTTATTATGCGACACAACGCAATTGAAATCCTCTTTGCAGCCATAGGTTTGATTATGGGACTTTTTATTTCTGTAATGATCGCATTTATTTTAAATATTATCGGATCATCTTTATTCCTTCATGTTCTTCCTATTATCATTACAGTATTCTTAAGTTATTTAGGTTTTCAATTTGGTTTGAAGAAACGTGATGAGATGTTGGCTTTCTTACCAGAGAAAATGGCACGTTCTGCCTCAACGAATGCTTTACGTGCGAACCCTAAAATTTTAGATACGAGCGCAGTCATTGACGGTCGGATTTTAGAGATAATCAAATGCGGTTTTCTAGATGGAGAGATTTTGATTCCACAAGGTGTAATCAATGAACTGCAAGTGGTCGCAGACTCGACAGATAGTGTGAAAAGAGAAAAAGGACAACGCGGCTTGGATATTTTAAACCAAATTCATGATGCAGACCATCCTTCTCGCATTGTCCATCCGCAGAAGTCTTATAATCATATCGATGCGCTATTGATTAAACTTGCGCATAAATATAAAGCTGATTTAATTACGACCGATTTCAACTTGAATAAGATTTCACGTGTACAAGGTATTAAAGTGTTGAATGTGAATGATTTGTCTGAAGCGGTAAAACCAGCTGTGCGCCAAGGCGACCATATGAATTTATTAATAACTAAGATGGGTAAAGAACCTGGACAAGGTGTCGGCTATTTAGAAGATGGCACTATGGTAGTCATTGATGATGCGAAAACCTTAGTTGGCCAACATGTCAAAATTGAAATTACTAGTATTTTACAAACATCATCTGGACGAATTGTCTTTGCGAAATTAATTCAACAGTGAGCATCCCTTGTTTCACATGGAACAGAAGGGTAAACAGAGTTGATTCGTGTAAGCAAATGGGCTTACCAAATAAGGCTTGTAATGCTACAATAAGTAAGAATGGGTACAGAACTGCCTGGCTATTTATGTCAGTCAAACAGATAGGTCTTATCACTGCTTTTGACCTTGGTTTATCATGAATAATCAAGCACATTCTGAAGTATCACTGTCTCTGAATTATTAGAGATAGTTGAGTTCTCGAACTTTCTTTAATCAATAATCTAAAAATACAGGAGTGAACGAAATAATGAGTGAACGCGTAAGAGTCAGATATGCACCAAGTCCGACTGGTTATTTGCATATCGGAAACGCTAGAACAGCACTATTCAACTATTTATTTGCTAAACACTATGATGGGGACTTTGTCGTACGTATTGAGGATACGGATAAGAAACGTAACTTAGAAGACGGCGAATCTTCTCAATTCAGCAACCTGAAATGGTTAGGTCTTGATTGGGATGAATCTGTAGATAAAGACGGAGGTTATGGTCCGTATCGTCAATCTGAACGTGGTAAATTCTATAATCCTTTAGTAGAACAATTATTAGCAGAAGATAAAGCGTATAAATGTTACATGACTGAAGAAGAATTAGAAGCAGAACGTGAAGGTCAAATCGCACGTGGTGAAACACCTCGTTATGGTGGTAAACACGCACATTTAACAAAAGAAGAACAAGAAGCGTTTGAAGCAGAAGGACGCAAACCTTCAATTCGTTTCCGTGTGCCTAAAGGCAAAGTATATAAATTTGATGACATGGTTAAAGGTGAAGTGTCATTCGAATCTGATAACATCGGCGACTGGGTTATTGTGAAAAAAGACGGTGTACCGACTTATAACTTTGCGGTAGCTGCAGATGACCATTATATGGAAATCTCAGATGTTATCCGTGGTGATGACCATGTATCAAATACACCAAAACAATTAATGATTTATGAAGCATTCGGTTGGGAACCTCCACGTTTCGGCCATATTTCATTGATCGTCAACGAACAACGTAAAAAATTAAGTAAACGTGATGGCCAAATCTTACAATTCATCGAGCAATACCGTGACTTAGGTTACTTGCCAGAAGCATTGTTCAACTTCATCACATTACTTGGTTGGTCACCAGAAGGTGAAGAAGAAATCTTCTCTAAAGAAGAATTCATTAAATTATTCGATGAAAATCGTTTACAAAAATCACCAGCATTCTTCGATAAGAAAAAACTAGCTTGGGTAAACAACCAATATATGAAACAAAAAGACTCAGAAACTGTCTTTGAATTAGCGTTACCTCACTTAATCAATGCAGGGTTGATTCCAGAATCACCTTCAGAAGAAGATTTAGATTGGGGTCGCAAGTTAATTGGTTTATACCAAAAAGAAATGAGTTATGCCGGTGAAATCGTACCGCTTTCTGAAATTTTCTTCAGAGATGAAGTTGCATTAAATGAAGAAGAACAAGAAGTCATCAATGGGGAACAAGTACCAGAATTAATGGAACACTTATATGGCAAACTAGAAGAATTAGAGCCATTTGAAGCGGCTGAAATTAAGAAAACAATTAAAGCTGTACAAAAAGAAACAGGTATCAAAGGTAAACAATTATTTATGCCGATTCGTGTTGCGGTAACAGGCGAAATGCATGGACCGGAATTACCGAATACAATGGAAGTATTAGGTAAAGAAAAGGTATTAAAACGTTTGAAAAAATATCTATAATTTTAGTGGGTAACCTTGCTTGAATTTTCAGCATAAACCACCTATTATTAAAAGTAATTACTACTAAGGATTAGTAGATAATGGTTCAAGTCCAGAGAGTGTGCGGTTGCTGCGAGCACATCTTGAACATTATTGAATGCACCTTGGTTCAGACAATGATAAATACGGGATTTGAGAGAGTATATAAAAATAGTTTTTTGTATGCTGAAGAAGAGTGGAACCGTGCGAAGCACCTCTGACATTAAGTTGTTAGAGGTGCTTTCGTTATAAATAGGAGGGGAATAACTTGTTTAAAAGAATGAGAGACGATATAAAAATGGTATTCGAACAAGATCCTGCAGCTAAGACATCATTTGAGGTAGTAACAACGTATGCAGGATTGCATGCAGTATGGAATCACTTGCTTGCACATAAACTTTATAATAAAAAGCACTACGTGGCTGCACGTATTATTTCGCAAATATCACGCTTTTTCACTGGTATTGAAATTCATCCAGGTGCTAAAATCGGCAAACGTTTATTTATCGATCACGGCATGGGTGTGGTCATTGGTGAAACTTGTACGATTGGCGATAACGTTACAATTTATCAAGGTGTCACACTTGGCGGTACTGGCAAAGAAAAAGGTAAACGTCACCCTGACATTGGCGATAATGTCTTAATTGCGGCAGGTTCAAAGATTTTAGGAAATATCAAAGTAGACTCTAATGTCAATATTGGTGCGAACTCAGTTGTATTAACCAATGTACCAAGCTATTCCACAGTTGTCGGTATTCCTGGCCATATCGTGAAACAACATGGTAAACGTATCGGTAAAAACTTTGATCATTTCAACTTACCAGACCCGATTTACGAACAAATGAAACAATTAGAAAAGCAACTAGAGCAAGTGAAGAATGGAGAGATTCAAGATGATTACATTATATAATACATTGACGAGACAGAAAGAACCGTTTAAGCCGATAGAAGAAGGCAAGGTTAAGATGTATGTCTGCGGTCCAACAGTTTATAACTATATTCATATCGGTAATGCACGTCCAGCTATCAACTATGATGTTGTACGTCGTTATTTTGAATATAAAGGTTATGACGTTAATTATGTATCTAACTTTACGGACGTGGATGATAAATTAATCAAACGTTCAAAAGAGTTGAATGAAAGTGTGCAAGAAATCGCTGACCGTTACATTCAAGCTTTCTATGAAGATACAGGTGCGTTGAATGTCAAAAAAGCAACATCTAATCCACGTGTTATGAACCATATGGATGATATCATCGCATTTATCCAAAACCTAGTAGAACAAGGTTATGCTTATGAAAGTGAAGGCGATGTTTATTTCAGAACACGTAAGTTTGAAGGATATGGTAAATTAAGTCATCAATCTATTGATGATTTAAAAGTCGGTGCACGTATTGAATCAGGCGAACAAAAAGAAGATGCATTAGACTTCACGTTATGGAAAAAAGCGAAACCTGGAGAAATCAGCTGGGACAGCCCATTCGGCAAAGGACGTCCAGGCTGGCATATCGAGTGCTCAGTGATGGCATATCATGAATTAGGTGAAACAATTGATATCCACGCAGGCGGCAGTGACTTACAATTCCCACACCATGAAAACGAAATTGCACAATCAGAAGCGCATAACCATGCGACATTTGCGAATTACTGGATGCACAATGGTTTCATTAATATCAATAATGAAAAAATGAGTAAGTCATTAGGCAACTTCGTACTTGTACATGACATTATTAAAGAAGTAGACCCTGATGTATTACGTTTCTTTATGATCAGCGTACACTACCGCAGTCCAATCAACTACAACATGGAATTAGTCGAATCTGCGAAAGCCGGTTTAGAACGTATCCGTAATAGTTATCAAGCGATTGAAGAAAGAGAAGCGATTGCTTCAGATATCGAAGATCAATCAGATTATATTGAACAAATTGATGCATTGTTAAAACAATTTGAAACGGTTATGGATGATGACTTCAATACTGCTAATGCGATTACAACTTGGTATGATTTAGCGAAACTTGCGAATAAATATGTGATGGAAAACACAACATCTAAAAAAGTGATTGAACGCTTTAAAGAAGTATTCCAAATCTTCAGCGACGTTTTAGGAGTTCCATTAAAAGGCAAACAACATGATGAATTGTTAGATGAAGACATTGAAGCCTTGATTGAAGAGCGTAATCAAGCGCGTAAAAATAAAGATTATGCACGTGCGGATGAAATCCGTGATGAATTAAAAGCACAAAATATTATCCTTGAAGATACACCGCAAGGCGTGAGATTCAAACGTGGATAATCAAGAAAATATCAAACTGCTGAACCCATTATCTTTAGCATATATGGGGGATGCAGTTTTAGATCAATATGTCAGAACGCATATCATTTTGAAATTGCGTGCAAAACCGAATCGTCTGCATCAACAAGCAAAACGTTTTGTGTCTGCGAAAAGCCAGGCTATTACGTTGGAAAGTTTGATGCAGTCGGATTGGTTTACAGAAGAAGAATTAGAAATTGTGCGCAGAGGGCGTAATGCGAAAAGCCATACAAAAGCGAAAAATACTGACATTCAGACGTATCGTAAAAGCTCTGGTTTGGAAGCGGTGATTGGTTTCTTATATTTAGATCATCAATCAGACCGATTGGAATCATTGCTTGAGCGTATTGTGACTGAAGTCGAAGAAAGGGAGTGAGGATGTGGAAGATTCAGTAATTGTAGGGAGACATGCCGTGAAAGAAGCAATTACTTCTGGGCATCCCATCAACAAGATTCTGATTCAAGATGGCGTGAAAAAGCAACAACTTGATGAAATCTTAAAAAATGCAAAAAAGCAAAAATTGATTGTGCAGACCGTCCCAAAAACGAAATTAGACGGATTAGCTGAAGCACCGCACCAAGGTGTCGCAGCGTTGGTTGCGCCATATGAATATGTAGAGCTAGATGATTTGCTTGCGAAACTTAAAGCACAAGATCATTTACCAACATTAATGTTACTGGATGGTCTAGAAGACCCGCACAACCTAGGTTCCATTTTGAGAACTGCGGATGCAGCAGGTGTAGATGGTGTCATTATACCGAAACGTCGTTCTGTTGCTTTAACACAAACAGTTGCTAAAGCGTCTGCAGGTGCGATTCAACACATTCCGGTAACACGTGTAACAAACTTATCTCAAACGATGGATAAGTTAAAAGAAGAAGGTTATTGGATTGCAGGGACTGCAGCTGATAACGCAACAGATTACCGTCAAATGAGTGCAGATATGCCACTTGCCATTGTTATCGGTAACGAAGGACATGGTATGAGCCGACTTGTTAAAGAGAAGTGTGATTTTTATATAAAAATCCCTATGGTCGGTCATATTAACAGTTTGAATGCATCTGTTGCCGCAAGCTTAATGATGTATGAAATTTATCGAAAACGTCACCCGGTTGGAGAATAAGCTATGAAGCACAAGGATCGGTATTTAATCATCGACGGTTACAATATGATTGGTCATAGTCGTGCTTTATCAGAATTGGCTAAAGAGAATTTAGAAGAAGCCAGAGAAAAGTTGTTGCTGGCTATCGGCAACTATAAAGCAACTGTGGCAGACGATGTGATATGTGTGTTTGACGCTTATGAACAAGAAGGTAATGAAAGTGAATTTTATTACCACGGGGTACGAACGATTTTCACAAAAGAACATGAAACAGCTGACAGCTTTATAGAACGATTTGTATATGGGTTATATGACAAACATACAACCCATATTGCTGTTGTTACGAGTGATATGAGTGAACAGCACGCTATCTTCGGTACGGGTGCTTATCGTATTTCGTCTCGAGAAATGTGGCAGAACATTAAGTTGAATGAAGCGAGTGTTGAGTCATCAATGAAAACGTTCAATAATAATAAACCTCGAACACGTATCCAACTCACAGATGAAGTATTATCAGAATTTGAAAAAATTAGAAGAGGCGACCAAGAAAAATAAGATTTCTGTACATTGCTTATTTCATCAGCATTCCGCTATGATAAGTTCACTTTTATGAAAGGATCGAACTTACGTAATGCAGAAAACTTCCATACCTCAAGATATTGTCTCTCTTATACATCTTGCACAAATGCATGACGATCACGCGATGCATCAATTACTAGAAGTGTTGCAGCCGTTTATACGCAGTCGGCTGATTCATCCTTCGATTGCACCGCATGATTGTGATGACTTGATACAAGACATCTCCTTAAGAATCAGCAGAAATATTTATCATTTTAAAACGATAGAAACGATTCCGTTTGAACATTATTTCAATCGCTTAGTCAGCACTTCTAAATACGATTATTACAGAAGACAGAAGCGGCTGAGATTACAACAAGATTGTCTTGTTCAAGAAGCGGAGTGTAGTTATCGTACGCAATTGCCATCTGTCGAAGCACAACTCATTTTAAAAGAACGTTCGGAAATTCTGCTTAATTGTTGTAAGAAATTAAGCAAATTAGAGCGAGAAGTAGTACAATATATATTGGATGATTATTCCCCAAGTGAAACAGCACAAGCGATGGATTTAAGTGAAAAGGCGGTTTATAATGCCCTTCATCGTAGTAAAGTGAAGTTACGTAAAATGCAGGAATTATTGGATGCATAATTGCGTTTCGTTACACTTATAGATACAACTTACAATTCACTAGACGTTTGACAATTTGAGGGTTTCTTATGTATAGTTAGTGAGTATTTAATATAGGTAAGGTGAAGGTATTATGAAGAAAGTCCCGCTTAACTGTGAAATTTGCGGCAATAGAAACTATACCGTACCAAAGAACAGCAACCTTGCAGAAAGACTCGTGTTGAAGAAGTATTGCAAAAAGTGCAATGCGCATACAGTACACAAGGAATCGAAGTAATTGCTAAAGGCCAAGATGAAATTATTGATTAATTGGAGGTACGACAATGGCTGAAGATAAAAACAAAAAATCAAAAGCACCAAAAGAGAGTTTCTTCAAAGGCGTTATATCTGAGATGGAGAAAACGAGCTGGCCGACTGGTCAAGAACTCGTGAAATACACAACAATTGTAATTGTTACAGTGTTATTTTTCTTAATCTTCTTCTATGCCTTAGATTTGGGAATCGGTAGATTAATAGAATTAATTAGTTAATGAGGAGTGACAGCATGTCTGAAGAAGTTGGAGCAAAGCGTTGGTATGCCGTGCATACTTACTCTGGCTATGAAAATAAAGTTAAGAAAAATTTAGAAAAACGTGTTGAATCAATGAATATGACAGAACAGATTTTCAGAGTTGTCATACCTGAAGAAGAGGAAACACAAGTTAAAGACGGTAAAGCGAAGAAAATCACGAAAAAAACTTTCCCTGGCTATGTCTTGGTAGAGTTAGTCATGACAGATGAGTCATGGTATGTAGTACGTAATACACCAGGTGTAACAGGATTTGTTGGTTCAGCAGGTGCTGGATCAAAACCTAACCCGCTGTTGCCGGATGAAGTCCGCTTTATTTTAAAACAAATGGGAATGAAAGAAAAAACAATTGATGTTGAAGTCGAAGTTGGAGAACAAGTTCGTATCAAGTCTGGCCCATTTGCCAACCAAGTCGGTGAAGTACAAGAAATCGAAGCAGATAAATTCAAGCTTACAGTATTAGTAGATATGTTTGGCAGAGAAACTCCGGTTGAAGTTGAGTTTGATCAAATCGAAAAATTGTAATTCGAATAGGTGTTGATTTTACAATTTTTCAATGATATAATACTATGGTCGTCCTTTGGAAGAAGGAGGCCATTTCGTCACGAAATGTTTTAAGAGTGGGAGGGCAAAATTGAGCCCTGTGACCACATCACGATATCAAGGAGGTGCACATCGTGGCTAAAAAAGTAGAAAAAGTAGTTAAATTGCAAATTCCTGCAGGTAAAGCGAACCCAGCACCACCAGTTGGTCCAGCATTAGGTCAAGCAGGTGTGAACATTATGGGATTCTGTAAAGAATTCAACGCGAGAACACAAGAACAAGCAGGTTTAATCATTCCGGTAGAAATCAGTGTGTATGAGGATCGCTCATTTACATTCATCACTAAAACTCCACCGGCTCCAGTACTACTTAAAAAAGCAGCTGGCGTTGACAAAGGTTCTGGTGAACCTAACAAAAACAAAGTTGCTACAGTAACTAAAGATCAAGTACGTGAAATCGCTGAAACTAAAATGCCTGATTTAAACGCAGCAGACATCGAAGCAGCAATGCGTATTGTTGAAGGTACTGCTCGTAGTATGGGTATCACTGTAGAATAATAGCGTAAAGATGAGTTTGCTCATCTAACGAAACGAATAACAATCAGAAACGTGAAACAAACATGGCAGATGACAGTAAAGTTAATCCAATGAATAAAAATTGCGAACAGCTCACAAGGTCATCTGCTCTTAACTTGCATAAGCAAGTAATGTGGGAGGACATTCCGCTAAAACCACTAAAGGAGGAAATATAAATGGCTAAAAAAGGTAAAAAGTATCTAGATGCTGCTAAAAAAGTTGACCGTAATACTTATTACGCTGTTGAAGAAGCAATCAGCTTAGCTAAAGAAACTAGCGTTGCAAACTTCGACGCTTCTGTAGAAGTAGCATTCCGTTTAGGTATCGATACTCGTAAAAATGACCAGCAAATCCGTGGTGCAGTAGTATTACCACACGGTACTGGTAAAACACAACGTGTATTAGTATTCGCGAAAGGTGACAAAGCTGCTGAAGCAGAAGCAGCTGGCGCTGATTACGTAGGCGAATCAGAATACGCTAACAAAATCCAACAAGGCTGGTTCGACTTCGATGTAGTTGTAGCTACACCGGACATGATGGGCGAAGTTGGTAAATTAGGTCGTGTATTAGGACCTAAAGGTTTAATGCCTAACCCTAAAACTGGCACAGTAACTATGGATGTTAAAAAAGCGGTTGAAGAAATCAAAGCAGGTAAAGTAGAATACCGTGCTGAGAAAGCTGGTATCGTCCACGCTTCAATCGGTAAAGTATCATTCAGTACTGAGGATTTAGTTGATAACTTCAACACTATCCAAGATGTATTAGCAAAAGCTAAACCAGCTTCAGCTAAAGGTACTTACTTCAAGTCTGTTGCAGTTTCAACTACAATGGGTCCTGGTGTTAAAGTAGATACTTCAAACTTCAAACTATAATATAAATGAAATTTAAGAACTAGAGAAAATGTAAAAGTTGCAAAGTGCCAATCGTATCGATTCATATCTGAGACAGCTGAAAATATTTTCTCTAGTTTTTTAATTACTTATTGACATATCACATTGAAACAGTTATATTGATAAATGTGATTATTTTACCTAAGACAGTAGGAGTTAGAGATAACTTAAAACTTGATCCTACCGAGGCTAAAATTGACTTGAACGTGAACTATGAAACTTTCAAGCACTTTTTGCCGTAGGGTGAAAGTGCTTTTTTATTGGGTAAAGCTCAAAAAAAGCACCGAACAAAATATGTATGGAGGTGTCTAAATGTCTGGAATTATTGAAGCGAAAAAACAATTAGTTGAACAAATCGCTGATCAACTTAAAAATTCTGTTTCAACAGTAATCGTAGATTACCGTGGTTTAACAGTAGAAGAAGTAACAGAATTACGTAAACAATTACGTGAAGCTGGTGTTGAGTACAAAGTTTACAAAAACACTATGTTACGTCGTGCTGCTGAACAAGCGGGAATCGAAGGTCTTGACGAATTCTTAACAGGTCCAACAGCTGTTGCAACAACTACTGATGATGTAGTTGCTCCTGCAAAAGTTATCGCTGGATTTGCTAAAGATCACGAAGCTTTAGAAGTTAAAACAGGCGTAATGGAAGGTAGCGTTATCTCAGCAGAAGAAGTTAAAACTGTTGGTTCATTACCATCACACGACGGTCTTGTTTCTATGTTACTTTCTGTATTACAAGCTCCTGTACGCAACTTCGCTTATGCGGTTAAAGCAGTTGGAGAATCTAAAGAAGAAGAAAGTGCTGAATAATCAGTACACACAATTAATTATTTAAAAAATGGAGGAAATATATAATGGCTAATCAAGAACAAATCATTGAAGCAATTAAAGAAATGTCAGTATTAGAATTAAATGACTTAGTAAAAGCAATCGAAGAAGAATTTGGTGTAACTGCAGCAGCTCCAGTAGCAGCAGCAGGTGCAGCAGGCGGCGGAGACGCAGCAGCAGAAAAAACTGAATTTGACGTTGAGTTAACTTCAGCTGGTTCATCTAAAATCAAAGTTGTTAAAGCTGTTAAAGACGCAACTGGTTTAGGATTGAAAGACGCTAAAGAATTAGTAGACAACGCTCCTAAAGTAATCAAAGAAGCTTTACCTAAAGAAGAAGCTGAAAAACTTAAAGAAACATTAGAAGAAGTTGGCGCAACTGTAGAATTAAAATAATTCTATTGCCACAGCCAATAACTAAATGAAAAGAGAACGAGGCTAATAACCATTGTTAATGTGTGAAACTTAGTTTCACAGCCTGAATTCTTTGAGAAATGAAAACCCCGTTATTGAGTTAACGGGGTTTTTCTAATGAGTACAACTCATTTTAGAACGAAAGGTATTTATAGCAAATGACTGATGAAATGTGTATCCTTAAAGTAAAGGGTAGACTTGTCTTTGTTGAAATGGAAGAGTATACTCGAACAGCTTCTAATGTAAAGTAATGAGGTGTAAGCATGAGTCATTATTATGACAAAGATCCTAAAGTTGAAAGTCATAAAGAGACATTTAAATACCATTATCATCAAAATGAATTGAATCTAGTGACTGATGCAGGTGTATTTTCTAAAGGGAAAATAGACTTTGGCTCAGATTTATTAGTTCGTACATTTTTAAAAGAACATCCACCAGGACCTAAGAAGACGATTGTTGATGTGGGTTGCGGTTATGGACCGATTGGTTTGATGATTGCGAAAGTATCTCCGCATCACCATGTTATTATGTTGGATGTGAACCACCGAGCACTAGATTTAGCAAAAGAAAATAGTGAGAAAAACCATATTGAAAATGTCACTGTAAAAGAGAGTGATGGTTTAGCTGAAGTTCCGGATAATTCTTGTGACATGATCGTGACGAACCCGCCAATCAGGGCAGGGAAGTCAGTGGTTCATGGCATTTTAGAAGACGCACATGAGAAGTTGAGAGCTGAAGGTGAATTATACGTTGTAATTCAGAAAAAGCAAGGTATGCCTTCGGCGAAAAAGAAGATGGAAGCTGTTTTTGGTAATGTAGAAACCTTAACCAAAGAGAAAGGGTATTACATTTTGAAAAGCAAGCGTTAACCATTGACAACCATATTAATTTCTGATATAGTTATAGAATGTAAAAATTTATGTTCAAGAAGTGTGTACTTTTACGTATAAAATAACAAAGTAAATCTTTAATAACGCAGAATAGAAAATGGTATCATCGGGTGTGCTGCCGTTTTCTTTTTGTCTTGTTACCGTTTTGTTTATTTTAATATGTAAGAGACATTCGAACAATTTTTGAGGGGTGAATCTGTTTGGCAGGTAAATTTGTCCAATATGGAAGACATCGTAAACGTAGAAATTACGCGAGAATTTCTGAGGTTTTAGAATTACCAAACCTTATTGAAATTCAAACTAAATCTTATGAATGGTTCTTAAAAGAAGGCTTATTAGAAATGTTCCGTGACATTTCTCCAATCGAAGACTTCACAGGCAACCTTTCTTTAGAATTTGTAGATTATAGATTGGGTGAACCGAAATACGATTTAGAGGAATCTAAGAACCGCGACGCAACTTATGCTGCACCTCTTCGTGTCAAAGTGCGTCTTATTAACAAAGAAACAGGAGAAGTGAAAGACCAAGAAGTCTTCATGGGTGATTTCCCATTAATGACTGATACAGGTACTTTCGTGATCAATGGTGCTGAGCGTGTTATTGTATCACAATTAGTTCGTTCTCCATCCGTATACTTCAATGAAAAAATCGATAAAAATGGTCGTGAAAACTATGATGCGACAGTAATTCCTAACCGTGGTGCTTGGTTAGAATTCGAAACTGATGCGAAAGACATCGTTTATGTTCGTATCGATAGAACAAGAAAATTACCATTAACTGTATTATTACGTGCTTTAGGTTATTCAACTGATCAATCAATTATTGATTTATTAGGTGACAACGAATACCTACGTAACACTTTAGAAAAAGATGGTACTGAAAATACAGATCAAGCACTATTAGAAATTTATGAACGTTTACGCCCTGGCGAACCACCTACAGTAGAAAACGCGAAAAGCTTGCTTTACTCTCGTTTCTTCGATCCGAAACGTTATGACTTAGCAAGTGTTGGTCGCTATAAAATGAACAAAAAACTTCATTTGAAACATCGTTTATTCAACCAAAAATTGGCTGAACCGATTGTTAATACTGAAACAGGTGAAATTGTTGCTGAAGAAGGCACAGTTTTAGACCGTCGTAAACTAGACGAAATTATGGATGTTTTAGAATCTAACGCAAACATCGAAGTGGATGAGTTAGATGACAGCATCGTAAACGAACCTGTTGAAACACAATCAATTAAAATTTATGTACCAAATGATGAAGAAGGCCGTACAACAACAGTTATCGGTAATGCATTCCCTGATTCAGAAGTGAAATGTATTACACCAGCTGACATTGTTGCGTCAATGTCTTACTTCTTCAACTTATTGTATGGTGTAGGTCAAACAGATGATATTGACCACTTAGGTAACCGTCGTTTACGTTCAGTAGGCGAATTACTTCAAAACCAATTCAGAATCGGTTTATCAAGAATGGAACGTGTCGTTCGTGAAAGAATGTCTATTCAAGATACAGATTCTATTACACCACAACAACTTATCAACATTCGTCCAGTGATTGCATCTATCAAAGAATTCTTTGGTAGCTCTCAATTATCACAATTCATGGACCAAGCGAACCCATTAGCAGAGTTGACACATAAACGTCGTCTATCTGCACTTGGACCTGGTGGTTTAACACGTGAACGTGCACAAATGGAAGTACGTGACGTGCATTACTCTCACTATGGCCGTATGTGTCCAATCGAGACACCAGAGGGTCCGAACATCGGTTTAATCAACTCATTATCAAGTTATGCGCGTGTTAATGAATTTGGTTTCATTGAAACACCATATCGTAAAGTTGACCATGAGAAAAATGCGGTAACAGATCAAATCGATTACCTTACTGCAGACGAAGAAGACAGCTATGTTGTTGCGCAAGCGAACTCACGTTTAGATGACGAAGGTCGTTTCTTAGACGAAGAAATCGTTTGTCGTTTCCGTGGTAACAACACAACTATGGATAGAGAGAAAATGGACTATATGGACGTTTCTCCTAAACAAGTTGTATCTGCAGCGACAGCATGTATCCCATTCTTAGAAAACGATGACTCTAACCGTGCGTTAATGGGTGCGAACATGCAACGTCAAGCAGTACCATTGATGAACCCTGAATCTCCATTCGTAGGTACAGGTATGGAACATGTGGCTGCACGTGACTCAGGTGCTGCTGTAATCAACAAGCATTTTGGTCGTGTAGAACATGTAGAATCTAATGAAATTAAAGTACGTCGTATTATTGAAGAAGATGGTCAAGAATACGAAGGCGAAGTAGATGCGTATAGATTAGCTAAATTCAAACGTTCTAACTCAGGTACTTGTTACAACCAACGCCCAATTGTTAAAGTCGGCGACGTTGTATCTCAAGGTGAAATCTTAGCAGATGGTCCTTCAATGGAACTTGGTGAGATGGCACTTGGACGTAACGTAGTAGTCGGATTCATGACTTGGGACGGTTATAACTATGAGGATGCTGTTATCATGAGTGAACGTCTTGTTAAAGATGACGTTTATACTTCTATTCATATTGAAGAATATGAATCTGAAGCACGTGATACAAAACTTGGACCTGAAGAAATTACACGTGACATTCCTAACGTTGCTGAAAGCGCACTTAAAAACTTAGATGAACGCGGTATCGTTTATGTAGGTGCAGAAGTGAAAGATGGCGACATCTTAGTTGGTAAAGTAACACCTAAAGGTGTAACTGAATTAACTGCTGAGGAACGTTTATTACACGCAATCTTCGGTGAAAAAGCACGTGAAGTTCGTGATACGTCATTACGTGTACCACATGGTGCAGGCGGTATCGTACTAGATGTCAAAGTCTTCAATCGTGAAGATGGCGATGATTCATTATCTCCAGGTGTAAACCAATTAGTACGTGTTTACATCGTTCAAAAACGTAAAATCCACGTTGGGGATAAAATGTGCGGTCGTCACGGTAACAAAGGGGTTATCTCTAAGATTGTTCCTGAAGAAGATATGCCTTACTTACCAGACGGCACACCAATCGATATCATGTTAAACCCACTAGGTGTACCATCACGTATGAACATCGGACAAGTACTTGAATTACACTTAGGTATGGCGGCTAAAAACTTAGGAATCCATGTAGCTTCACCAGTATTCGATGGTGCCAACGATGATGATGTATGGTCTACAATCGAAGAAGCAGGTATGGCAAGAGATGGTAAAACTGTATTATATGATGGACGTACAGGTGAACCATTCGATAACCGTATCTCTGTTGGTGTAATGTACATGTTGAAACTTGCACACATGGTTGACGACAAATTACATGCGCGTTCAACTGGACCATACTCACTTGTTACACAACAACCACTTGGTGGTAAAGCACAATTCGGTGGACAACGTTTCGGTGAGATGGAGGTATGGGCACTTGAAGCTTATGGTGCTGCATACACATTGCAAGAAATCCTAACTTATAAATCTGATGACACTGTAGGTCGTGTAAAAACTTATGAAGCGATCGTTAAAGGTGAAAACATCTCTAGACCAAGTGTTCCGGAATCATTCCGCGTATTGATGAAAGAATTACAAAGTTTAGGTCTTGATGTTAAAGTCATGGATGAAAATGATAAAGAAATTGAAATGTCAGATATGGATGAAGACGATGTGCACGATCATAAAGTAAACATCCAACAATCTTCAATTCCTGAATCACAAAAAGAAACAACTGACTAATTCATTTCGGTGTTCAATAAGCAAATAGCGTAATGTTAAAAATTCAAATATTGCAAGGCTGCATTAGGCAATGTACTGCATTGCCTTTATGCACCTTTAATATTTTTCAATTTATTGATCATTTATCAATCAAATAGCACAGCTAATCTAAATTGAAGGAGGTAGGCTCCTTGATTGATGTAAATAATTTCCATTATATGAAAATCGGCCTTGCTTCACCTGAAAAGATTCGTTCATGGTCATACGGTGAAGTTAAGAAACCTGAAACAATCAACTATCGTACTTTAAAACCTGAAAAAGATGGTTTATTCTGTGAAAGAATTTTCGGACCTACAAAAGACTGGGAATGTAGTTGCGGTAAGTACAAACGTGTACGTTATAAAGGCATGGTTTGTGACCGTTGCGGCGTTGAAGTAACGAAATCAAAAGTACGTCGTGAAAGAATGGGCCACATTGAACTTGCGGCACCAGTTTCACACATTTGGTACTTCAAAGGTATCCCAAGTCGTATGGGTCTACTATTAGATATGTCTCCAAGATCACTTGAAGAAGTTATCTACTTCGCATCATATGTTGTGGTTGATCCAGGCCCAACAGGTCTTGAGAAAAAATCATTACTTTCTGAAGCAGAATTCAGAGACTATTATGATAAATTCCCTGGTCAATTCGTAGCGAAAATGGGTGCTGAAGGTATTAAAGACCTATTATCTGAAATTGACTTAGATGAAGAGTTGAAAGACTTACGTACTGAATTAGAATCAGCAACTGGACAAAGATTGACTCGTGCAATCAAACGTTTAGAAGTTGTTGAATCATTCAGAAACTCTGGTAACGAACCTTCATGGATGATTTTGGATGTACTTCCAATTATCCCACCAGAAATCCGTCCAATGGTTCAATTAGACGGCGGACGTTTTGCGACAAGTGACTTGAACGACTTATACCGTCGTGTTATCAACCGTAATAACCGTTTGAAACGTTTATTAGACTTAGGTGCGCCTGGTATTATCGTTCAAAACGAAAAACGTATGTTGCAAGAAGCAGTAGACGCATTAATCGATAATGGTCGTCGTGGCCGTCCAGTAACTGGTCCAGGTAACCGTCCATTAAAATCACTTTCACATATGTTGAAAGGTAAACAAGGTCGTTTCCGTCAAAACTTATTAGGTAAACGTGTTGACTACTCTGGTCGTTCTGTTATCGCAGTAGGTCCAGGACTTAAAATGTATCAATGTGGTCTACCTAAAGAAATGGCGTTAGAATTATTCAAACCTTTCGTAATGAAAGAATTAGTTCAACGCGAAATTGCGACAAACATCAAAAATGCGAAAAGCAAAATTGAACGTATGGAAGATGAAGTATGGGATGTTTTAGAAGACGTTATCAAAGAACATCCAGTACTCCTTAACCGTGCTCCAACATTGCACAGACTAGGTATCCAAGCGTTCGAACCAACATTAGTTGAAGGCCGTGCGATTCGTTTACATCCATTGGTAACAACAGCTTATAACGCTGACTTCGATGGTGACCAAATGGCCGTTCACGTACCTTTATCTAAAGAAGCACAAGCAGAAGCACGTATGTTAATGCTTGCAGCTCAAAACATCTTGAACCCTAAAGATGGTAAACCAGTTGTTACACCATCACAAGATATGGTACTTGGTAACTATTACCTTACTTTAGAACGTAAAGATGCAGTGAATACAGGTGCAATCTTTAACGATGCAAATGAAGTATTGAAAGCATACCAAAATGGTTATGTACACTTGCATACACGTATTGGTGTACATGCAGGTTCATTCAATAACCCTACATTCACTGAAGAACAAAATCGTAAGATCTTGACGACAACTGTCGGTAAAGTAATCTTTAACGAAATCATTCCGGATTCATTTGCTTATATTAATGAACCGTCTCAAACAAACTTAGAAGATAAAACACCTGATAAATACTTCGTCAGCGCAAGCGAATTAGGCGAAGGCGGCTTAAAAGCATACTTTGAAGACCAAGAACTTGTTGAACCATTCAACAAAAAATTCTTAGGAAATATCATTGCAGAAGTGTTCAATCGCTTCAGCATTACTGATACATCAATGATGCTTGACCGTATGAAAGACTTAGGTTTCAAATACTCTTCTAAAGCAGGTATCACTGTTGGTGTATCTGACATCGTGGTATTACCTGATAAACAAGAAATCTTAGATGAACACGAAAAATTAGTTGAACGTGTTCAAAAACAATATAACCGTGGTTTAATCACTGAAGAAGAACGTTACAATGCTGTCGTTGAAATTTGGACAGATGCTAAGGATGAAATTCAAGGTAAATTGATGAAATCCCTAGAAAAAACGAACCCAATCTTCATGATGAGTGACTCTGGTGCCCGTGGTAACGCATCTAACTTTACTCAGTTAGCTGGTATGCGTGGTCTGATGGCCGCACCATCTGGTAAAATCATCGAGTTACCAATCACATCTTCATTCCGTGAAGGTTTAACAGTGTTAGAGTACTTCATCTCTACTCACGGTGCGCGTAAAGGTCTTGCTGATACAGCACTTAAAACTGCCGATTCAGGTTACCTTACTCGTCGTCTTGTTGACGTTGCGCAAGATGTTATCGTTCGTGAAGAAGATTGCGGAACTGACCGTGGTCTACTTGTATCTGACATCAAAGAAGGTACAGAAATGATCGAACCATTCATCGAACGTATTGAAGGCCGTTACTCTAAAGAAACGGTACGTCATCCAGAAACTGATGAAGTTCTTGTGAAACCAGATCAATTGATTACACCAGAAATCGCAAAACGCATCACTGATGCAGGCATTGAACAAATGTACATCCGTTCAGCATTTACATGTAATACATGTCATGGTGTATGTGAAAAATGTTACGGTAAAAACCTTGCGACTGGTGAAAAAGTTGAAGTGGGTGAAGCGGTTGGTACAATCGCAGCACAATCTATCGGTGAACCAGGTACACAGCTTACAATGCGTACCTTCCATACAGGTGGGGTAGCCGGAAGCGATATCACTCAAGGTCTTCCACGTATCCAAGAGATCTTCGAAGCACGTAACCCTAAAGGTCAAGCAGTTATTACTGACATTGAAGGTACAGTCGAAGACATCAAACTTGCGAAAGACCGTCAACAAGAAATCGTGATCAAAGGTGCTAACGAAACAAGATCTTATCTTGCTTCAGGTACTTCACGTCTTAAAGTTGAAAAAGGCCAACACGTTGAACGTGGTGAAGTCTTAACTGAAGGTTCTATCGAACCTAAGAACTACTTATCAGTAGCAGGCTTAAATGCGACAGAAAGCTACTTGCTTAAAGAAGTTCAAAAAGTTTACCGTATGCAAGGTGTAGAAATCGACGATAAACACGTTGAGGTTATGGTTCGTCAAATGTTACGTAAAGTACGTATCATTGAAGCTGGTGATACAAAACTATTACCAGGTTCATTAGTAGACATCCACAACTTTACAGATGCAAACAGAGAAGCATTCAAAGACCGCAAACGTCCAGCAACTGCAAAACCAGTATTGCTTGGTATTACGAAAGCGTCTCTTGAAACAGAAAGCTTCTTATCAGCAGCATCATTCCAAGAAACAACTCGTGTCCTTACAGATGCAGCTATCAAAGGTAAACGCGATGACTTACTCGGCCTTAAAGAGAACGTTATTATCGGTAAATTGATTCCTGCAGGTACAGGTATGAGACGTTATAGCGAAGCTAAATACGAAAAACATATCGACCCTCAAGTAAAAGAAGCAGTTGAGGAACTTGCAGCGGATACAAATACACCGCAATAAAAAACTTTAGATTATAAATCAGCCAATACCACTTTCTGAATTAGAAAGTCGGTATTGGCTTTTCTATTCTTTGAAATACAGAGAGGATTAAGGATATCTGTTGAAATTTTCACCGAATTTGTTATCATTAAAAAAGTCAGCATTATATTAAATAATTGTGTTGACGCAACCTATGGAAAGTGTTACTATTATAAAGGTTGATGCAAGCAGAACTTTGGAGGATAATCAATGTCTAATGAAAAAGTTGCACGCTTAAACAAACACCATAAGGTTGTTGGTTTGAAAGAGACGCTCAAAGCACTCAAGAAGAACCAAGTTACATCATTGATTATTGCTCAAGACGTTGAAGTTTATTTGCTGTCAGACGTGTTAAGTAAGATCAATCATAGCGATATTCCTGTTTCATTTTTCGAAAGTAAAAAAGCTTTAGGAGAATATGCAGGTATCAACGTAGATGCAGCAGTCGTTGCTCTATTGAAATGAGAATTAGTAAGTAATTGCGCTTACTAAATTTTATTTAACCTAAAAATGAACCACCTGGATGTGTGGGATTATAAAACAGGAGAGGAGGACATCTTAAATGCCTACTATTAACCAATTAGTACGTAAACCAAGAAAAAGCAAAGCTAAGAAATCAGATTCACCAGCTTTGAACAAAGGTTTTAACAGTATGAGAAAACAATTTACTGACTTGAACTCACCACAAAAACGTGGCGTATGTACTCGTGTTGGTACAATGACACCTAAAAAACCTAACTCAGCGTTACGTAAATATGCTCGTGTTCGTTTATCAAACAACATCGAAGTAAACGCATATATCCCTGGTATCGGCCATAACTTACAAGAACACAGTGTTGTACTTGTACGTGGAGGTCGTGTAAAAGACTTACCTGGTGTGCGTTACCATATCGTTCGTGGTGCACTTGATACTTCAGGTGTAGAAGGTCGTATGCAAAGCCGTTCATTATACGGTACAAAACGTCCTAAAAAATAAGTTTAAGATTACGTAAATTTTCGAGATAAATTTTGAGATTATACTATAATATGAAGGGAGGACTCTGATTATGCCTCGTAAAGGATCAGTACCAAAAAGAGACGTCTTACCAGATCCAATTCACAACTCTAAGTTAGTGACTAAATTGATTAACAAAATCATGTTAGATGGTAAGCGCGGAACAGCTCAAAGAATTCTTTATTCAGCATTTGACCTTGTACAAGAACGCAGTGGTCGTGATGCAATGGAAGTATTCGATGAAGCAATTAATAATATCATGCCAGTATTAGAAGTTAAAGCACGCCGTGTAGGTGGCTCTAACTATCAAGTACCTGTAGAAGTACGTCCAGAGCGTCGTACGACTTTAGGTTTACGTTGGTTAGTTAACTATTCACGTCTTCGTGGTGAAAAAACTATGGAAGAACGTTTAGCTAACGAAATCTTAGATGCAGCTAACAATACAGGTGGCGCAGTTAAGAAACGTGAAGATGTACACAAAATGGCTGAAGCGAACAAAGCATTCGCTCATTACCGCTGGTAAGATTCAAGGTTTAACCCTGAGCGTGTTCAAATGGTATATTCCAAGGCATGCTTAGGGCATCGCCATATTCAAAGTATTTACTCAAGTAATTACTGGAAGGAGAAAAAATACAATGGCTAGAGACTTTTCTTTGGAAAAAACTCGTAACATTGGTATCATGGCCCACATTGACGCTGGTAAAACAACTACAACTGAACGTATCTTGTTTTACACAGGTCGTATCCACAAAATTGGTGAAACTCACGATGGTGGGGCACAAATGGACTGGATGGAACAAGAACAAGACCGTGGTATCACAATCACATCAGCAGCAACAACTGCACAATGGCATGATTACCGTGTCAACATTATCGATACACCAGGACACGTAGACTTCACAGTTGAGGTTGAACGTTCATTACGTGTACTTGACGGTGCGGTTACAGTACTTGATGCTCAATCAGGTGTTGAACCACAAACTGAAACAGTTTGGCGTCAAGCTACAACTTATGGAGTTCCTCGTATCGTATTCGTAAACAAAATGGACAAAATCGGTGCGAACTTCGAATACGCAGTAAGCACTTTACATGATCGTTTGGATGCAAACGCTCAAGCTGTTCAATTACCAATCGGTGCTGAAGACGAATTCGAAGCAATCATTGACTTAGTTACAATGAAATGTTTCCAATACAATGGTGAATTCGGTGAAGAAGTCGTAGAAATCGAAATTCCAGAAGACTACAAAGCGAAAGCAGCTGAAGCTCGCGAAACATTAATCGAATCAGTTGCAGAAGTTAACGAAGACTTAATGGAAAAATATCTTGAAGGTGAAGAAATTTCAGTTGACGAATTGAAAGCAGCAATCCGTCAAGCTACTTTAGATATCGAATTCTACCCAGTACTTTGCGGTACTGCATTCAAAAACAAAGGTGTTCAATTAATGCTTGACGCTGTAATTGACTACCTACCATCACCATTAGATGTTAAACCAATCATTGGTCACCGTGCTAGCAATCCTGATGAAGAAATCGTTGCTAGAGCAGATGATGATGCAGAATTCGCTGCATTAGCATTCAAAGTTATGACTGACCCTTACGTTGGTAAATTAACATTCTTCCGTGTGTACTCAGGTACTATGAACTCTGGTTCATACGTGAAAAACTCTACTAAAGACAAACGTGAACGTGTAGGTCGTTTACTACAAATGCACGCGAACACTCGTAAAGAAATCAGCACAGTTTACTCAGGCGATATCGCAGCTGCGGTAGGTCTTAAAGAAACTGGTACTGGTGACACTTTATGTGGTGAGAAAAATGACATTATCTTGGAATCAATGGAATTCCCAGAACCTGTTATTCACTTGTCAGTAGAACCAAAATCTAAAGCTGACCAAGATAAAATGACTCAAGCTTTAGTTAAATTACAAGAAGAAGACCCAACATTCCATGCACACACTGATGAAGAAACTGGACAAGTTATCATCGGCGGTATGGGTGAGCTTCACTTAGACATTCTTGTAGACCGTATGAAAAAAGAATTTAACGTTGAAGCTAACGTTGGTGCGCCAATGGTTTCATACCGTGAAACATTCAAAACACCAGCTAAAGTTCAAGGTAAATTCTCTCGTCAATCTGGTGGTCGTGGTCAATACGGTGATGTTCACATTGAATTCACACCAAACGAAGTTGGCGCAGGATTCGAATTCGAAAACGCTATCGTTGGTGGTGTAGTTCCACGTGAATACATTCCATCAGTTGAAGCTGGTCTTAAAGATGCTATGGAAAACGGTGTATTAGCTGGTTATCCATTAATCGACGTTAAAGCTAAACTTTACGATGGTTCTTACCATGATGTCGATTCATCTGAAATGGCCTTCAAAATCGCTGCTTCATTAGCACTTAAAGAAGCTGCTAAAGTTGCAGATCCAGTAATCTTAGAACCAATGATGAAAGTTGAAATCTTAATGCCTGAAGAATACATGGGTGACATCATGGGTGACGTAACAGCTCGTCGTGGACGTGTTGATGGTATGGAACCTCGTGGTAACGCTCAAATGGTTCGTGCATTCGTACCACTTTCAGAAATGTTCGGTTACGCAACTTCATTACGTTCTAACACTCAAGGTCGCGGTACTTACACTATGTACTTCGATCACTATGAAGAAGTACCTAAATCAATTTCTGAAGAAATCATCAAGAAAAATAAAGGTGAATAATTAAATTCCCTTTAGGAACTTGCACAAGAACTGACTTGACAGGTCTCCTGAATTGATTTTTTGCGGAAAATGCTTTATAAAGGAATTAGTCCTTTATACAACTTAACAATAAAGCTCTCATGATGGTGAGAAACTATCATGAGAGATAATTTAAATAACTTTTTAACAAGAAGAGGAGAGATTTCATAATGGCTAAAGAAAAATTCGATCGCTCAAAAGAACATGCCAATATTGGTACTATCGGTCACGTTGACCATGGTAAAACAACATTAACAGCTGCAATCGCAACTGTATTAGCAAAAAATGGTGACACTGTAGCACAATCATACGACATGATTGACAACGCTCCAGAAGAAAAAGAACGTGGTATTACAATCAATACTTCACACATCGAGTATCAAACTGACAAACGTCACTATGCTCACGTTGACTGCCCAGGACACGCTGACTATGTTAAAAACATGATCACTGGTGCTGCTCAAATGGACGGCGGTATCTTAGTAGTATCTGCTGCAGATGGTCCAATGCCACAAACTCGTGAACACATCTTATTATCACGTAACGTTGGTGTACCAGCTTTAGTTGTATTCTTAAACAAAGCTGACATGGTTGACGACGAAGAATTATTAGAATTAGTTGAAATGGAAGTTCGTGACTTATTATCTGAATACGACTTCCCTGGTGACGATGTACCAGTTATCGTTGGTTCTGCATTAAAAGCTTTAGAAGGCGACCCAGAATACGAACAAAAAATCTTAGACTTAATGCAAGCTGTAGATGACTACATCCCAACTCCAGAACGTGACTCTGATAAACCATTCATGATGCCAGTTGAGGACGTATTCTCAATCACTGGTCGTGGTACTGTAGCAACAGGCCGTGTTGAACGTGGTCAAATCAAAGTCGGTGAAGAAGTTGAAATCATCGGTATCACTGAAGAAAGCAAGAAAACAACAGTTACAGGTGTAGAAATGTTCCGTAAATTATTAGACTACGCTGAAGCTGGTGACAACATCGGTGCTTTATTACGTGGTGTTGCACGTGAAGACGTACAACGTGGACAAGTATTAGCAGCTCCTGGCTCTATTACTCCACACACAAAATTCAAAGCTGATGTTTACGTTTTATCTAAAGAAGAAGGTGGACGTCATACTCCATTCTTCACTAACTACCGCCCACAATTCTACTTCCGTACTACTGACGTAACTGGCGTTGTTCACTTACCAGAAGGTACTGAAATGGTTATGCCTGGCGATAACGTAGAAATGACTGTTGAATTGATCGCTCCAATCGCGATTGAAGACGGTACTCGTTTCTCTATCCGTGAAGGTGGACGTACTGTAGGATCAGGCGTTGTTACTGAAATCCAAGCATAATTTCGACTTAACTTAAGTTGATTTTTAATAGAGAGCTCCTCTTTTGAGGGGCTCTTTCTTTTACATATTTTTCTATTGATACGCTCAGTCGTGTGTTGTTTAACATAAAAAATGCGTACACATCATTTCTACATGTGTACGCATTTTTGTTTTGATTTAAAGACGTTCAGAAGATAAAACATTTTCTAATTCTAATATTTTTAAGAACTCGGCAGCTGCGTATTTCAATGCAGCTTCATCAATATCAAAGTAAGGGTTATGATGAGGGTAGTCTGTACCTTTTTGCGCATTACCACATCCTGTTAGAAAGAAAGCGCCAGGTCTCACACGTTGATAAGCTGAGAAATCTTCGCCTACCATCATCATATCTGCTTCAGTAAAGCGTAAATTCATATCATGAGCGGCTTGCTTAACTGTTTCATAAGCTTGTTCATTATTATGCACAGGGACATAGCCACGTTCATAATCCATTGTGTATTCAATATCATTCGCAAGCGCAAGCCCTTGTAGAAGCTTATCAAGTTTATTCATGATATGTGTTTGGAGCTCAGAATCAAATGTGCGCACTGTACCGCGACACATCGCAGAGTCGGGTATCACACTATCTGATGAACCGGCTTGAATCATTCCGAAAGTAACCACAGCTTGTTTAATCGGATCGACCGTACGTGAAACGATTTTTTGTGCGCTTAGAATAAATTCAGCTAATATCACAATCGGGTCAATCGTTTCATGCGGTTTAGCACCGTGACCGCCTTGACCTTGGATGGTAACGGTAAATTCATCAGGTGAAGCCATCATGGCGCCTGGACGTGAATAAATGATGCCTGTGGGATAACCACTCCATAGGTGGTTGCCGTAAACACTGTCTACACCTTCTAAAGCACCATCATCAATCATTTGTTGGGCACCGCCAGGAACAATTTCTTCACCATATTGAAAGATTAATACAACGTTGCCTTTTAAATGTGCTAAATGTTCATTAATTATTTGAGCAACGCCTAAGAGAATCGCAGTATGGCCATCGTGACCGCACGCATGCATACATCCTTCATTTTTAGAACGATAAGGTTTGTCGTTCAGTTCAGTAATCGGAAGGGCATCGAAGTCAGCACGTAAGGCGACTGTCGGGCCTTCGCCTTGGCCTTTAAATGTTGCGACAATACCGTTTTTTCCTACAGGTCTACGAATCGTACAGTCTAATTGTTCGAGCTGATTAACGATATAGTCGTGGGTGTTATGTTCTTCAAATGATAACTCAGGATATTGATGGAGATGTCTTCTGAGTTGAATCATAGTTTTTTCTTTATCGTGCGCAAGTTGATACCAATTCAACATGGTATTCACCTCTTCTGTAATTAATATAGATGTCCTTATTATAGCACGCGTTCCACAGAATAAACTTAAAACGTTCATGTTAAAATAACGCGTCATTTCGACCTTTTAATATACAAAATTTTGTTTTTTCAAAATAACTAATCAGTGTTAACTTTTCTATTATAATAAAATACGTTATGATATATGTAATCTAACACAAGGGGGATAATCAACCAATGGTTCAATCATTACATGGTTTTTTAGACGAAAACATTCAATATTTAAAGGATAATGGATTATACAACGAGATTGATATTGTCGAAGGGGCAAATGGACCGGAAATTACAATCAACGGCGAAAAGTATATCAATCTTTCTTCAAACAACTACTTAGGTTTAGCAACAGACGAAGACTTGAAAAAAGTTGCGAAAGAAGCAATCGATCATTATGGTGTCGGTGCAGGTGCAGTACGTACAATCAACGGTACACTAGATGTTCATGAAACTTTAGAAAACACATTAGCTGAATTTAAAGGAACAGAAGCAGCGATTGCATATCAATCTGGTTTTAATTGTAATATGGCAGCGATTTCTGCGGTTATGAATAAAAATGATGCGATTCTTTCAGATGAGTTAAACCATGCCTCTATTATCGATGGTTGCCGCTTATCTAAAGCTAAAATTATTCGCGTAAATCATTCAGATATGGACGACTTACGTCAAAAAGCGAAAGAAGCTGTAGAATCAGGTCAATACAATAAAGTGATGTATATCACTGATGGTGTGTTCAGTATGGATGGTGACGTAGCAAAGTTACCTGAAATCGTTGAGATTGCGGAAGAGTTTGACTTAATCACTTATGTCGATGATGCGCACGGATCAGGTGTTATGGGTAAAGGTGCTGGCACAGTAAAACACTTCGGTTTACAAGATAAAATCGATTTCCAAATCGGTACATTATCTAAAGCAATTGGTGTGGTCGGCGGTTATGTCGCTGGGACACAAGAGTTAATCGACTGGTTGAAAGTACAATCACGTCCATTCTTATTCTCAACATCTTTAACACCAGAATCTTCAGCAGCGATTACTGCCGCTGTACGTAAACTTATGGATTCTACAGAACTGCATGACAAACTTTGGGAAAATGCGAATTATCTTAAAGACGGCTTAAAAGAACTAGGTTATGATATTGGTGAATCAGCAACACCAATCACACCTGTAATTATTGGTGATGAAAAACAAACACAAGAATTCAGTAAACGTCTAAAAGACGAAGGAGTTTATGTGAAATCTATCGTCTTCCCAACAGTACCACGTGGTACAGGACGTGTACGTAATATGCCTACAGCTGCACATACTAAAGAAATGTTAGATGAAGCACTTGAGGCGTATAAAAAAGTAGGTAAAGAACTTGGCGTAATCTAAGTAGCTTTATAGAATCAATGAAGCGGAACTGTTCAGTTAATTGAACGGTTCCGCTTTTATTTTAGAAATCAGTCTATTAGATACTTAGCTGAGTCATTTCTTTTATTGTTTAAGTGATATATCTATGATCAAGATAAAACTTCTCTAATGGCTCGTTATCTTTGATGCATTGTTCAATACGTTCTAATGATTCTTCAAGTGTCATTTGTCTCAAAAACATTCTGCCTGGTGGTTCTCCAAATTTTTTCTCATAAGCTTTTTCAGCAGCTTCATAGGCATCAATCAATTTGTCATCATACATAGTTTTTCATTCCTTTGTGGTTGATTCAGAGGTGTCGTATATATTCATTTTATCCGTTGAGTGAATACACGAACGTACTTAACTCAAGTAGTGATTATCTAAATAAAACTTTTCCAATGGTTCGTTATCTTTCACACAGTCTTTCATAAGTTCCAAAGCATCTTCAGCAGGCATACCCCGTAAAAGCATTCTACTAGGAGCATCTTTAAACTTTTTAGTATAAGCACATACAGCAGCTTGATACTCTTTTTTAAATTGTTCATCATACATATTAATCTACTCCTTCATCATGGTGTGAATCGTGTTGTGACAGGGTGATATCTTTTAAATTTAATTGTGGCTTAATTTCATATGTTTTCTCTTCTTTTGAATCTAGTAAGACGTCTGTCAGTTGAATCGTATAAATATCTGAGCTGTTATAGTCTTTATAATAATACGTTAAGTGTTCACAATCGAGTATACATTGATATTGCGTATAATGAGGCTGCCCTTCGTGGAGTACGATGCCTCTCGGAATACTGACAGTGTCTAATAATTTGAATAGGTTATTTAAGCGCATCGTGTCGTCTTCAGCATCTTCAATCATTTGACGGAAATAAGCAGTTTTAACGAAACGTGCTGGCGAGGTATAACCTCCAGGCAATATTTCAGTATTTGTTTCGACATGGATTGGATCTACTAGTTTATCACCAAGTGTGATGGATGCTGATGGATCAAATTTAAAAGCTGTGTACTGTTGTAAATTCTGGTAGTGCCATTCTAAGTCAGGGTGATTAGTCAGAACTTGTACCGGATTATCTTTCAAAATCAGTTTACCACCATTTGGCACAAGAACAATACTTTGACCTGTTTGATCAGTGACGATGAAATGAAAGGCAGGTGTTTTACCAAGTACAGGGTTTTGTTCATCAATCAACCTCACATTACCAATCGTTTCTTTTAAATGTGAAATAGATGCGTTCGTACCTAAAAGCCACATAATGAATGATTCTGGACCTAAATTAATATGATGTGAAGCGGGTGCAGGCTTATATGTCGCAAAGTCATTGTTGTTTAAAATTGCGATAGAAAGACCTTTTTCATTGATGCCATCTGCGAACATCACATCGTCTATTTTCATCGCACTGCCTACAAAACCATAGTCAAAAGTGAAGGTTTTTCCATAAGTTGTTTCCCACTGATAGTTTCTTGGGATAACTTTAGGAAAAGCTTTCAGTTCAAACGCAAAGTCCATGGTCCGTGCTAAGTAAGTTGTGTCGTATTGTGAAGTAAAGGTAAAGCTCGTACACATATGTATCAGCCCCTTAATACCATTAAAAGTTATAATCAAATTGATAATACCATATGGATATAGAAAAAACGGAGCAGCTTCTCTATGTGCTTCTCCGTTTAGTTCTATTTACTGATGGTCTGAAGCTTCTTCAGTTAAATCAACCAGATTTAATTTAGGTTTTACTGTATAAGTAATCGCATCACTTGCGTTTAAAATCTCATCAGTCAGTTTGATTTGGTATACATCTGAACCGTTATAGTCTTTAAAGTAATAAGTGAGATGGTGTGTATCGACGATAGCTTGGTATTGTGTGTAATAAATCGTTCCTTCGTCTAAAACGACACCTCTTGGAATACTGACAGTATCGAGTAATTTAAATAAGTTGTTGAGTCGTTTATTCTCATCTTCCGCATCTTCGATAAATTGACGGAAATAAGCCATTTTAACGAAACGAGACGGAGAAGTATAACCGCCTGGCAGAACTTCAGTACCAGATTCAACACCAAAGGGTTTTACACTCTCAATGCCTAAGAGTGACGGTGAGGGCGCTTCGATATTGAAATGTGTATACTGTCTGACATTTTGATAATGCCATTCTAAGTTAGGGTTATTCGTTAATACACGAATGGGATTCTCTTTAATAATCAATTGACCGTCTGAAGGAATCGCAACGATACTTTGACCAGATTGATCTGTAATCATAAAGTGTAGTGGTGGAACGCTGTCTAATGCGGGATTTACTTGTTTAAGTAAACGAACATTATCTGCTTGTTCTTTAAAGTCTCTGATAGATTCATTCATGCCTAAAAACCACATAATGAATTCTTCAGGTTCTAGATTGATATTGTCATTAGAAGTAGAAGTCGCATAAGAAGCTTCTCCTTGATAATATAACACAGCAATGGATAATCCTTTTTCGTTTATGCCATCTCCGAATACCACACCATTGACTGTCATTGCAGTTCCTACAAAGCCGTAATTTAATTTAAAGTCACGACCATTGTTGCTTGTCCATTCATAATTTCTAGGAATAGCTTTCGGGAAAGAATTCAAACTAAATGAGAAATCCATGGTGCGTGCTAAATAGTTCGCATCATATTGAGATGTAAATGCAAAACTCGTACACATAAATGTGCCTCCTTAAAAACAGTAATCAGTACAAAAAAACGTTACAATAATCATAACATGACGCAAGTCAAGACTTCGAATAAAGTAATGCCAATAAGGTGTTGAGAGTGAGGGATACTGTTGGAAATTAAAATATGTGAGGATGCAGCTTTATTAGCACGTTTAAATCAAACTGTCCATGACATACATCATCAAGCCTACCCAGATATTTTTAAGCCTTATCATTATTTGGATACGCTAGATCTATTTCAAAAGCTCATGCATCAACCTGAGCATTATTTATTAGTCATTGAAACGGATAAAGGAGTAGCTGCTGGGTACTTGTGGGCGCAATTGGTAACGTTATATGAAACGCCATTTCGTTATGGGCAGAAGACGTTGTATATTCATCAAATCAGTATTGAACCAGAATTTCAGCATAAAGGTTATGGGCATGCACTCATGCAGTATATAGAAGAGGTAGCAGAAAAAGAGCGGTGTGACACAGTAGAATTGGATTATTGGGGGAAAAATAACGCAGCGGTTGATTTCTATGAGAAAGAAGGTTATGAATTTCTTCAAAAGCATTGCCGTAAAAATATTTGATGGTTTATCTAAATGATGTATCTTTGAAATAAATAGAAAAGTATAATTTTGCTCTTTTCAAATGTAAGCGCTTTACTTATTTTTGTACGTATGGTATATACATTAATAAGCATTTATAAAAATATAGTGTTAAATAACAAGAGAATGTACACCTCAGAAATACTACAGTTCTTTAGCGCACTTTTCAAAGGGGAGAGAGAAATATGAAAAGAATTATGATTACTGGCGCACTAGGGCAAATCGGGACTGAACTTGTATTAAAATGTCGTGAGATTTATGGAACAGATAATGTTTTAGCAACGGATATTAGAGAACCAGAAGCGGATTCTCTAATCAAAGACGGACCGTTTGCGATATTAGATGTAACAGATGCAGCACGCATGAATGAGGTTGTAGAGGAATTTCAACCAGATGCTTTAATGCATATGGCCGCATTATTGTCTGCGACAGCTGAGAAAGATCCAATGCTGGCATGGAATATTAATATGGGTGGTTTAGTCAATGCGTTAGAAGCGGCACGCCATCATAATGTACAGTTCTTTACACCAAGTTCTATCGGGGCATTCGGGCCAACAACACCTAAACGTGATACACCTGCGTTAACGATTCAACGACCAACATCTATGTACGGTGTAAACAAAGTATCAGGTGAGTTATTATGCGAGTATTACCATACTAAGTTTGGTGTAGATACACGAAGCGTACGTTTCCCTGGCTTAATTTCATTTGTGAAAGAACCAGGCGGCGGTACAACAGATTACGCTTGTGAGATTTATTTTGAGGCGGTACGTAAAGGTGAGTATACAAGCTTTATCGGTAAAGATACTTACATGGATATGATGTTTATGGATGATGCGATCGACGCAATTATTAAATTGATGGAAGCACCAGAAGAAAATATTGAAAATCGTTGTGCCTTTAACTTAAGCGGTATGAGTTTCGAGCCAGAAGAAATTGCCGCATCTATTCGTAAACAAATTCCAGAATTCAAAATGCACTATGAAGTAGATCCAGTCAGACAAGGTATTGCAGATAGCTGGCCAGATGCGATTGATACAAGTTGTGCAAGAAATGAATGGGGCTTCTCACCTAAATATGATTTAGACAAGATGACAGAAGCTATGTTGCAAGGGGTTAGAGAGAAAGAAGCAGCAACACAAAAATAATATAAGTATATGAATTAAATCAACAGGGCTGAATGTTTTCTAGGACCTATAGAAAATGTTCGTCCTGTTAATTATTATGTATAACGGCAGTAGACTAATGTTAAGTGGGTGACGATTAGATGACAACATCATCAAGAGATAGAAGCGTTATGGTTAAAAATTTTGCGAGAACAAAACCTAGAACATAAAATTGTCATCGCTAATAGCAGCTTTGGCCATAATGAACCAAAGTGTATCTTGCCATATGGAGTCAGTGCGACATTAGATGCTGATAAAGGAAGTTTTGAAATTAATGAAAGCGGATGTTCTTAATGAATAGAACGTCCATGCAAAGTGAAAATGAGATTGCTCACAGTTGCATTCAGAAATAGACTGTACAATAATGGAAGTGTAAGGAATATAGCAACTTTTAATTTGTATCAATGGGGAAATGTTAAAGAGAGATATAAATAACTGTGTTCAATAGAGGATTTGATTAGGGGCGTATTTTTTAAATTTTCTAAAAACTCATTGAATACACAGGCTTAGATTGCTATAATTTTAGTATTATCTTATTTATAAGCACAATTTTAGGAGGCAGAAATCATGTCAGAAAATGTTAAATTCGAGAAACGTGAAGAGCTTAAACAAAAACCAGATCCAAGTAACTTAGGGTTCGGTCAACACTTCACTGATTACATGTTAAGTTATGACTACGATGAAGATAAAGGTGGTTGGCATGATTTGAAGATTACTCCTTATGCACCGATCGAACTTGATCCCGCTGCACAAGGACTTCATTATGGCCAAGCAGTCTTTGAAGGATTAAAAGCATACAAACATAATGGAGAGGTTGATTTATTCAGACCTGACCAAAACTTCAAACGTATTAATCAATCATTAGCACGCTTAGAAATGCCGCAAATTGATGAAGAGTTATTATTAGAAGGATTAAAAGAACTTGTGAATGTTGAACGTGACTGGGTACCTGAAGGGGAAGGTCAATCATTATACATTCGTCCATTCGTCTTTGCGACTGAAGCAGGTTTAGGTGTACATCCAGCATCTCACTACAAATTATTAATTATCTTATCTCCTTCTGGTTCATACTATGGCGGAGACGCATTAAAACCAACACGTATTTATGTAGAAGATAAATACGTTCGTGCCGTACGTGGTGGTGTTGGATTTGCGAAAGTAGCTGGTAACTACGCAGCAAGCTTATTAGCACAATCTAACGCAAACAAAGAAGGTTATGACCAAGTATTATGGTTAGACGGTGTAGAACAAAAATACATCGAAGAAGTCGGAAGCATGAACATCTTCTTCGTTGAAAATGGTACACTTGTTACACCTGAATTAAACGGTAGTATCTTACCAGGTATTACACGTAAAACAGTAATCGAATTAGCTAAAGAACTTGGCTATAAAGTAGAAGAACGTCGTGTATCTGTAGATGAATTATTCGAAGCGTATGATAAAGGTGAATTAGATGAAGTCTTCGGAACAGGTACAGCTGCAGTTATTTCACCTGTAGGTGTCTTAAAATACGAAGACCGCGAAATCGTTATCAATAATAACGAAACAGGTAAAATCACTCAACACTTATATGACCAATATACTGGTATCCAAAGTGGTAAATTAGAAGACAAACACGGCTGGAGAGTTGTAGTTCCTAAAAAATAATTCGAATAAGAATTATAAATAGTGATAAAAAAACAGGTCAGAAGCACAGATAACAGTGTGTTTCTGACCTGTTTTGTCATTAATATAATTAAAGGTTTTTGCCGAGTGCTTTATAACTTCATATGTAAAATAGGATAATTTCTACCTTGGGCGTCTGTTTGAGAAGTTTTATAAACTTCAAAGCCATTTTTAAGATAGAATTCTATTGCGCGTTCATTATCCTTGTTAACATCCACATAACTTACTTTTCCTTGCTGGATTAAATATTGCAAGATTTCTGAACCATAACCTTGATTAAAGTGTTTTGGGTCTATAAAAAGCATTTCTAAGTTGTGATTGTGGGTTCCAGAAAAGCCGATCGCTTCTTGTTCATCAAACCACAAATAGGCTTCAACTTGTTGGAAGTAAGTAGGAATCTCTTGTTTTAAAGTGATTCTATCTTCTTCTTTTAAAAAGTTATGTGTCGCGATGACAGAGCTTTCCCAAATATCTAATGCTTTTGGAAAGTTGGCTTCTTGAAGCTTCATTTTATGTAATCTCATATAGGTTTCTCCTTAAGATTTTGACATACAAACTATCCTACAGAAAGTGCTAACTAAACTCAAGGTAGATAAAAGTAATAAGCAAACATATTATTGTTTACTAGTCTGTATTCTATTGTATAATTGAAAATGATTATCGGTAGAGGTGCTTTTATGAGATATATTTTAATTACGATAGGTTTAATTTCAGCTATCGTTGGTTTTATAGGAATCGTTGTACCTTTGTTGCCAACTACACCTTTTTTACTTTTAGCAGCTGTTTGTTTTTCAAGAAGTTCTGAAAGATTTAATCGTTGGTTAGTGAGTACAAAGGTTTACGGTGAATATGTGGAAAGCTTCAAAAGAGATAGAGGCTTTACTTTAAAGAAGAAGTTCAAAATTTTATTGAGTTTATATATTGTTATCGCATTTTCGCTTTATATGCTAGATAACTTCTATATCAGAATTGGTTTATTGATTATGGTGACCTTCCAAACGATTGTATTGTTTACGTTAGTCAAGACGTTACCAGAACCATCAAAGGACCGTCAAAACTGTGAGAAAGATTAATCGTTGATGCATTTTGTGCTTACATCCAATATAAAGGGTGTAAGCCTTTTTTAATTTCCTTCTTAATTCATAAATTGATAAAATGAAATAAAAGTATAAAGAAAGAAGCGTGGAAACTGATGACAATTAAATGGATCTTATTTGATAAAGATGGCACACTCATTGATTTTGATATGAGTTGGATGAAGATTGGTATTCAAATGGTAGATCAGTTTGTGGAACGTTTTATTTCAGAAGAAGATCAAGCACATGCTTACCAGACTTTAGGTGTGAATAAAGAAAAGAATCAAATAGAACCTGGTACACCGATGGCCTGTGGTTCGCTAGATGAAATTATTCAGAATTTCAATGCGTTAGCTGGAGAAGATGTGGGCGAGTGGACACGCAAGACGAGTCAGTATCTCATTGACCATAGAGTTCCTGAAATTAAATGGATTGATGGGATGGTGGAAGCGTTAGAAACATTAAAGGCAGATGGATATCATATTGGAATTATTACGAGTGATACGAAGAAAGGCACAGATCAATTTATTGAATCTACAGATACAGAAGCGTTCTTTGATTTAGTCATCTCTACTGAATCTAATGCGGCTGAAAAGCCAGACCCAGCTGTATTAAAGCCGCTCTTTGCGCAAGAGAAGGGGCTTAAAGCGGAAGAAATCGCAATTGTAGGCGATACACCTAATGATATACAAACCGCTGTTAACGCTGGCTTAGGACTGTCTGTAGCTGTATTGACGGGCGTAGGTCAAGCACATGAATTTAAACATGCGGATTATGTCGTAGAGAAAGCGCCAGAAATTGTTTCTATTTTAAAGGGTGAAGATACAGAATCCTAAGTTATCGTCACACATTAAATGAGGTGAAAATCATGAAAGAACAACATACAGTATTAGATGGACGTTATGCAGAATATCAAGGAGAAGTGTTTCGCGTCTTAAATGACTTTGGCAAGACTTTGCATTTGGTCACAGAGGATGCTGGAGCGCAGTCTTTAGGTTTTGAAGCGAAAACAACAAAGTATTCGAGTCATACATTGTTTTATAAAGACGTCAAACGTCAAGAAGTCGATGCATTATATGATTTGAAACATGAAGCACGTTATGGAGGTACGCTCTTTGATTTGTTTTTTGATGCGAAAGGTCAAAGTTATATTGGCACAAGTGAAGCGGATAAGGCAGAAGCCTTTGGTTTAAAAGAAACAGATGAAGGTTATTATAGTAAAGCTATCAATGATGACGATTATGAACCTGTGATTTACCGCGAAGAGTTAGAATTATAACCAAGGTTGGAGGGATGATATGATGCGTCAATTAATTTTATTTGATTTTGACGAAACGTATTATAAGCATCAAACCACGAAAGAAGATATTCCTGAACTACGTGAACTTGAATCGACACTGAAACAAGCTGAAGAAAAGCACCAAGTGATTACTGCAGTGTTATCAGGCAGTATCTTTGAAAGTATTATGGAGAAAATGAAACATGCGGAAATGGAATATAAACCAGACTTTATCTTTTCTGACTTATGTTCCAAATTATTTGAACTAGATGATAAAGACGAATATCAACGTTCTAAAGATTATGAAGAAGCTGTTTCAGAAACAACGTTCACTAAAGAAAAAGTTGATGAAATTATCGACAGCTTCGAGTCAGAACACCAAGTTGAACTTCATCCGCAAAGAGAATTCAGAGATGAAGAAACATTGTATGAATATTACTATTATGCACAAGGCGATGAAGAAAAAGACGAGCAGAATTTAAAAGATTTACAAGATAAAGCAGCGGCTTATGACTATGCGGTACATTATAATAAAACGAATCCTAAAGCAGGTGACCCTGAAGATGCGTATGATGTACACTTTACACCTAAAAACGCTGGCAAGTTATTCGCTGTGCGTTACCTGTTAGATATGTATGATCTTGATTCAGAAGGTGTACTAGGTTTCGGTGACAGTGGTAATGATGAGATTTATTTAAGTCATATCGGTCATCCGTTTGTGATGCATAATAGCACAGATGATGATATGAAAGATAAATTCCCAGTTACACGTTATGATTACTATAAAGGTTTGAATGATGAAATTAAACGTTTCTTTGATAAATAACTTCATACAAGTTTATTCAGAGTAAAAGAAAATCATGTATCTCGCTCAGTTAAGAGCAGAGATACATGATTTTTTGTTTGCTTATTATTTTCTAGTATCTACATTACGATAGACATCAATCACATGCGCAATTTTATCTAACACTGGATCTAGCGTGTCTAAACTTTCATGCAGATCATATTCATTAATGTTCACGCGTACGACAGGGCAGGCATTGAAGCTTGAAATCCATTCTTCGTAACGACGGAATAATTTTTTCCAGTATTCTGGATCTGTATCAATTTCCATTTGGCGACCGCGTTGTTTGATGCGCTCAATCACTTCATCGTAATCACATTCTAAATAAATTAAAACGTCTGGTTTTGGGAAGTAAGGTGTCATGACCATCGCTTCAAATAATTCTGAGTATGTTTTGAAGTCTTCAGGTGTCATCGTCCCTTGTTCTTCATGCATTTTTGCGAAGATATCAACGTCTTCATAAATAGAACGGTCTTGGATAAAGCCCCCGCCATATTCAAACATGCGTTTTTGTTCTTTAAAGCGTTCCGCAAGGAAATAGATTTGAAGGTGGAAACTCCAACGTTCAAAGTTATCATAGAATTTATCTAGATAAGGATTATGGTCCACATTCTCGAAAGAAGTGCGGAAGTTTAATTTTTTAGCTAAGGCACGTGTTAAGCTCGATTTACCGACGCCTACAGTACCTGCGATTGTAATCACCGCATCTTGAGGGATACCATAATTATTCATGCGTGTTGCCTCCTATCATTGATTGTACAATGTTTAATAGATACTCGTAATCGTCAGCGTGATTGACGAAATCCAAGTTTGTTGTATCGATGCGTTTCACCATTTTGCCTTCGGCTTCTAAAGATTCATAGAAGTGATGATAAGCTTCTTTTAAATTTAAAAGATAATCATCTTCAATTTGTGCTTCGAAGCTGCGATTGCGTTTGGCGATACGTTGTTTTAATACTTCTAAATCTGCATCGAGGAAGATTACGATGTCCGGCATCATAAGATCCTCAGTCAGAATATCGTAAATACGGTCAAACTTGTTGTATTCTGTATCTGTCAGTGTTTGACGCGCAAAGATTTTGTTTTTATAAACATGATAGTCACTGACAATACCGTTATGTAGTTGTTCTAGATCTTGAACCTGTTTGTAACGGTTACATAAAAAGAACATTTCAGTCTGGAAACTCCATTTTGAAATGTCGTCATAGAAATCAGATAAAAATGGATTTTCATCCACGATTTCTTGTGCTTCATGATAATCAAGAGATTGACTTAAGCGATGTGCTAAAGAGGATTTGCCTACTCCTATAGGCCCTTCAATAGCGATATAAGGTTGATTCATAAACAACACTCCAAGTGTTAAAATAGACAATAGTAATTGTATCACATGGTAAGGGATTGAACATATGACAATAGATGAAAAATATATGAAACTTGCATTAGATGAAGCCAAAAAAGCTGAAGCTATCGGTGAAGTACCGATTGGCGCACTCATTGTTAAAGACGATGAAATTATAGCACGTGCACATAATTTAAGAGAAACGATTCAACTTCCGACAGCCCATGCGGAACATATTGCGATAGAAAAAGCAGCTGAAGCAGTAGGGAGTTGGCGATTAGAAGATTGTACTTTATATGTCACTTTAGAACCTTGTGTGATGTGTTCTGGTGCGATTGTTATGAGCCGTATTCCACGCGTTGTTTATGGCGCTGCTGATCCAAAGGGCGGTTGTAGCGGCAGTTTAATGGATTTACTTCAAGAATCGCGTTTCAACCATCGTGCAGAAGTTGTGAGTGGTGTTTTAGAAGAAGAATGCGGTGATATGTTGCGGAACTTCTTCAAGCAATTAAGAAACAAGAAGAAACAAGCTAAGCAATCGCAAGAGGCTAATGACTTGAACAGTTAAAACAACTTTAGAAGAATGAAGATGTCTGCTTTTAAGAAGTGGACATCTTTTTGTTTGAAAAGCGTTAAAAAGTAAGAGATAGTTAAGAATGAGTAATGCCGATAGTTTCTACCCTCATAAATCGTACAAACAGACGATAGAAGTCTGTTATCAAAATTTGATAGAATGAGGTTAGACTTTGTTGTGAAAAGTAATTTTACGACACTACGGCTAAGACAAAAGAAACGAGGTTAATTCATGATTAAACTAATTGCGACAGATATGGACGGAACATTATTAAATGCAGCACATGAAATTTCAGAGGAAAATATTAAAGCGATTAAAGCAGCGCAGGCACAAGGGATTACGGTCGTGATTGCGACAGGTCGTGCTTTCTATGAAGCCAATGCGCCTGTGGAACCGACTGGATTGAAAGTCCCATATATTTGTTTGAATGGTGCAGAGGTTCGTGATGAATCATTCGATATTATGCATACATCAAGCTTGAATCATGAAATGATTGAACAAATTACACATGTTCTAGATCGAGAGGATATTTATTACCAAGTCTATACTAACCTTGGTATTTATACTGAAGATCCTCAAAGAGATTTAGATATTTATATTGATATTGCAGAACATGCAGGTCAAAAAGCAGATGTAGAAAAAATACATCGTCATATTCAACATCGTATTGATCAAGGCACATTAAAAGTAGTTGATAATTATGATCAAATCAGTGAAAGACCTGGTGAAATTGTGATGAAAATTTTAGCGTTTGACAGTGATATCGGTAAAATTGATCGTGTCAGTGCAGAACTTGCGAAACACACAAACTTAGCAATTTCATCATCAGCACGAGGTAATATCGAAATCACAAACGCTTATGCGCAAAAAGGGATTGCGTTAGAAGAAATCGCAAACCAACTCGGTATCAATATGGAAGATGTCATGGCAATTGGTGATAACATGAATGACGTATCGATGCTTGAAAAAGCGGGTTATCCTGTCGCAATGGAAAATGCGATGCCTGAAGTGAAAGAATACGCAAAATATGTGACAGATAACAACCAAAACAGTGGTGTCGGCAAAGCAATCAACAAAATGCTGGAAGAGCAATCAAAATAAATTAACTGGGGTGACTATTGAATGAAAGGTGTCATTATCGTAGGCAGTGCGCGTATTGATTCGCACACAAAAGCACTGGCACAATACTTAAAGGGACAATTCAATGAAAAGGATGTTGAAGCGGAAATTTTTGATTTAGCTGAGCGTCCAATCCATACATTAGATGTTTCTGGCGCAAGTAATCCGCCAGATGATTATCAAGCTAATGTGAAAGATTTACAAGAGAAGGCGAGAGAAGCGGACTTTATTATTTTAGGTACACCGAACTATCATGGTTCATATTCTGGTATCTTAAAGAACGCTTTAGATCATCTGACAATGGATGACTTCAAAATGAAACCAGTCGGCTTAATGGGGAACAGCGGCGGTATTGTAAGTGCAGAACCACTTTCTCACTTACGCTTAATTGTACGTACCTTATTAGGTATCGCAGTGCCTACCCAAATTGCGACACATGATTCAGATTACGGCAAATTAGATGATGGTACATTCTTCTTACAAGACGAAGAATTCCAATTACGTTCTCGTTTATTCGTTGAACAAATTGTATCATTCGCAGAAAGCCGTCCTTATGAACATTTAAAATAAAAGGATGCAAGCGTGTTAGTTCAGCTGATAAAATATCCTGTTTGATAATCTCTGCTTAGTGGTGGTGCAAGGTGATTTTACTTTGTGGACTATTTAAGCAGAGGTTTTTTATGAAGAGGTAAAATAGTTAAGTTATATGGTTACTAAAAAGCATAAAGAAAAGGCCTGTAAGTTAAAGAGATAAACTCAAAAGCTTACAGGCCTTTAATGTGATTTATTCTAAATTCGCATGATTTTGTTGCATCGTAGTTTCATCAATATTGAAGTCTTTCATGAAATCTAATACAACAGCATCTAAGAATAATTGTGCAGCTTGTTCGAATAAACTGCCTAAAGGTTGTGCTGAACCTTCAGCATCATGTTTTGTTCCGGCAGGCAATTCGATTGTGACATCTGCCAATTCACCGATTTTAGAATCAGGTTTTGTTGTGACTAACGCCACTTGTGCACCTTGATCTTTAGCTTTTTCAGCTAATAGGCGTAAGTGTTCTGTACTGCCTGAACCTGAAATGACAATAAACAAGTCGCCTTCATGGATAGAAGGTGTTGTAATACCGCCAATGATAAATGCAGGTTGTTCAAGCTGATTCAAGCGCATTGTAAATCCATTTGCGACGAATCCAGAACGACCTTTACCTGCTACGAAAATATTTTTGGCATCTTTGATTGCTTGTTCAAAGTTTTCAACATCTTGATCTTTAACATTAGATAACGTCGTTTTCAGTTCATCTAAAATCAATTGATATTGTAGTTTTGCCATAGCTTATTTCCCTTCAACTGCGTCGCGGCAAGCTTTTGCTGCTTCTACTGGGTCGTCGGCATTTGCGATACCGCCACCAACAATCACTAAGTCTGGTTCTTCAGCTACGATATCTTTGATTGTATCTGGTTTGATACCGCCAGCAACGGCAACTTTAGAATTTTTGATAACAGATTTAACTGTGTGTAAATCATCTAATGGAGATTTACCTTCAGCTTGTAAGTCATAACCAATGTGTACTGCGATATAATCAGCACCCATTTCATCTAATTCTTTAGCGCGTTGTTTAATGTCTTGAACAGCAATCATATCTACTAATAATTGTTTGTCATTTTTGTGTGCTTCTTCGACAGCAGCTTTGATAGAAGCGTCTTCAGCAACACCTAAGATTGTTACAACGTCAGCACCGAATTTAACTGCTTGGCTGACTTCATAGTCTGCAGCGTCCATAATTTTCATATCTGCTAGAACTTTAACACCATCGATGTTTTCATCCATATATTGAACGGCAGGCAGACCTTCGTTATATATGATAGGAGTACCGATTTCTACGATATCGACATAATCTTTCACTTTGTTAGCTAACTCTGCAGCGTCTTCTTTATTTAATAAATCAATTGCTAATTGTAGTTCCAAAATGATTCATCCTTTCATAATGTATGTGTTGTAACTTTTGCTTTACTTAGATTATTTACCCTTTTTAGTTTTTGACAAACAACAGTGAATTTTACTGTTCGGGTGCAGCTGCGTTATCTACGTAAACCTCTACATTAGGATGATCGTATAAAACTGTTGCTGGGACATCTTTGTCTTGAATGCCGCTCGCAAGTTTTGTAATCGCATCTTTCTTTTTCTCGCCAAACGCTAATAAGATAATACGTTTTGCAGATAAAATTGTAGAAAGACCCATTGAAATAGCTTGTTTCGGCACATCTTCTTCGTTATCGAAGTAACGGCTATTGGCTTGAATCGTACTTTCAGTTAAATCTACGACACGTGTAATACTGTCTTTTTCTGTACCTGGTTCATTGAACCCGATATGACCATTTTCCCCGATACCTAAAATTTGGATATCTGCAGGCCCTTTATCCTTAACCAGTTGTTCGTATCTTGCAGTTTCATCGTTTAAATCTTTCGCATCACCGATTGGTAAATGCACATTTTCTTCTTTGAAGTGTGGATAGCGATCGAATAGCACTTCATGCATATAATGATGATAACTTTCTGGATGATCGGCTGATAAACCGACATATTCATCTAAGTTGAATGTTTCTACATTAGAAACATCTAAGTCATTTAATTCCATCAGTTTAACTAAGTCAGAATAAACATCTACCATTGTACCTCCTGTTGCTAGACCTAGTTTACTTTCAGGATTCTCGTTCATTTGGTTGAACAGCTCGTAAGCTGTGTAGAATGATGCTTTCTCTTTATCCCCTAAATTAATAATTTTCACGTTGTGTGACCTCCTTATTTGTATCTATATATGAAGACATACATGTCCATTATAACGAGGTGAAGTTTAAACAGATAGTAAATCCCCCTCAAATTATAGGAATATTTCAATAACCTCTTTAGAAAGTGGAGGAACAGTTATATAATGTAAATATTGTTTCTAATTTAAGAATTGATAACCGAGAAAACCTATCGTTAATTCAAGAATGAGCAGTAGGTTATATTTATTGACGAGGATTTAGTACAATTAAATGATAAAGAGATTGATAAATAAATCAAGAATAACACGATATAGATGGGGTTCAACATTTGATTTTGCTTAGTGTAAGGGAGTGAGCAGCTTGGAGCCGATAGAATATGAGAAAGTACAAACGTTACTGGCATCTTATGTAGATCAACCTGTATACCTGCATGTTGAAACAACAAATGGTGCGTATGCGAACCATTTTGATCAACGTGTCTTTAATGCTGGAACGTTTTTAAGAAATATCAAAGTAGTCTTTGAACATGCCAAACTTAAGGGCGGTGGCAAAGAACCATTCAGAGTGGGTTTGAAACTACAAGATAATGGATGGGTTTATGTACAAGGACTGACACATTATGAAGTGAACGAGGATAATGAATTCTTGCTCGCTGGTTTTAATTATGAAGGGCAATTAGCGGCAGCGCTTGAAATCAGTGCTGTACCGTTTGAAATATAAGGAGGACGTATCATGTCAGAGGAAAGTCATGTATTAGTTATATTTCCGCATCCTGATGATGAGACGTTCTCATCAGCAGGAACATTAGCACGTTATATTGATGAAGGTGTTCCAGTTACGTATGCTTGTTTGACTTTAGGTCAAATGGCACGTAATTTAGGAAATCCGCCATTTGCGACACGTGAATCTCTGCCGAAAATCAGAGAGCGCGAGTTGGAAGACGCAGCAAAAGCGATTGGTATTAAAGATTTAAGAAAGATGGGTTACCGTGATAAAACAGTGGAATTCGAACCACATGAAAAAATGGACGGGATGGTTAAAAGTCTGATTGATGAATTGCATCCTTCAGTAATCATTTCATTCTATCCAGGTTATGCGGTACACCCAGATCATGAAGCAACAGCAGAAGCGGTAGTTAGAACAGTAGGACGTATGCCTAAAGCAGAACGTCCACGTTTACAATTAGTTGCTTTTAGCAATGATGCGATTGATGAGTTAGGTATGCCTGATATCATTAACGATATTACTGATTATAGAGAAGTAAAATTAGATGCATTCAAAGCACATGCATCTCAATCTGGACCATTCTTGCATCAGTTAGCTGAACCGCAAGTTCCAGATACAGCCAAAAGTTTCTTAGAACAAGAAACGTATTGGACTTACAATTTTGAATCATGAGTGGAGGGGCACACAGATGACTGAATTTGATTTATCGACACGAGAAGGTCGTTGGAAACACTTCGGTTCTGTTGATCCTATTAAAGGTACAAAACCAACAGTAAAAGAAGAAATGACAGATCTACAAAGCACGCACAAAGATTTTTTATTTGAAATTGAAGAAGTCGGGATTAAAAATTTAGTATATCCCGTGATTATAGATGAATATCAAACGGCAGGTACTTTCGCATTTTCAACTAGCTTAACGAGAGAAGAAAAAGGTATTAATATGAGCCGTATCTTAGAAAGTGTTGAGAAACATTATGATAACGGTGTAGCATTAACATTTGATAATCTGCATACGGTATTAGATACACTTCAAAAACACATGAAACAAACTTCAGCAGGGGTAGATGTTTCAGGTAAGTGGTTCTTTAATCGCTATAGTCCCGTTACGAATTTAAAAGCTGTCGGCAATGCGGATGTAACGTATGGCATGGCAGTTGAAGGGGATAAAGTGACACGTAAAGAGCTGACAATGGAAGCGAAAGTAACTACTTTATGTCCATGTTCAAAAGAAATCAGTGAGTATTCTGCACATAACCAACGCGGAGTAATTACTGTAAAAACGTACTTGAATCGTGAAGCGACACTACCGTCTGACTATAAAGAAGTAATTTTAGATGCGATGGAAGCTAACGCAAGTTCAATTCTTTACCCAATCTTAAAACGTCCAGATGAAAAACGCGTTACAGAACGTGCTTATGAAAACCCTCGTTTTGTGGAAGATTTAATCCGTTTAATCGCTGCAGACTTAGTAGAAGTGGATTGGATTGAAGGTTTTGACATTGAATGTCGTAATGAAGAATCTATTCATCAACACGATGCTTTTGCGAAGTTGAAATATAGAAAATAATAGAATGAAACAAGGCCTTCTTAAGTAATGGTATGACATTGCTTGGGAAGGTCTTTTAATATGTAGAAAATGGGCGTGAGTTTAAAAGTTCACTGAATTCATGATAAATATCGCAAATAAAAATAGAGCACTGCATCTAACCTGTTGGGACTTCAGGTTGCTTGTGAGGAGGGACAACCTCGTAAGCTAAGCAGTGCTCTATTTTTTAGGGTGATCGACAATTTACGTCAGGGGAAACATACTTGTCGATTTTAAATTCAATGATTAGATTAACTGTTAATGCCGTCGCATGCATATTTTAGGATATGTTCTATGATTAATTTAGGAGGTTAGTTGCGACTTTAAGCATTGTTTATGTCGGTGTAGAGGAAACGTCTGTCCTTTTGTTTGGGTGGGTAGAAAGGTGTAACGATTATTTATAGAATATGCTTTTAGGATTGATTTAGGATGCATACATTACTTGCGTTTCCTCTACATTGATTATTGTATGATATCTCTACATAAAATACATGAGGCTATGGTATCAACTTTATCTAGGACTAATTGCCGAGAGCGTTACAATTGATTTTTGAGATTGAGTTGTTCAATAAAATGACTCAACAAAGCGATTAGACGATTTTTTCACGTACTTTACCTGAAATATAATCCACAATACCGACCATAATGACTAAACCGATTAAGATAATGCCGACACGGTCCCATGAACGTGTTTGTAAGGCGAAGATTAACGGTGTGCCGATACCGCCTGCACCAATCAAACCTAAAATGGAAGCGGAACGCAAATTCAACTCAAAGCGATATAAAATCAAGGATAAGAATGTCGGTAAGATTTGTGGGACGACCGCAAAGACTAACGTCTTCATTTTATTCGCACCGCTCGCTTTTAATGACTCAGTAGCACTTAAATCGATGTTTTCAATATCTTCTGCGAATAATTTACCAAGCATACCTACTGAGTGAATACCTAGTGCGAGTACACCAGAGAATGATCCTGGTCCAACGGCTTTTATAAAAATCAAAGCCATCACAATCTCTGGAAAGACACGAATGATACTTAAAATAAATTTACTGACGCCTGATACAGGTCTGAAACGTATAATATTTCTAGCACCTAAGAAGGCTAAAGGAATACAAATGACCGCTGCGATAATGGTACCTACAACCGCAATCGCAAAGGTTTCTAATAATCCGCGTAATAAATCTTCACCGCCAGGCTGATAGACAAATCCCCAATCTGGATGTGTTAAACCATGCATAATGGATCCAAGGATTTGTTGCGACTTTTGTTTGATTTCTAAGGCGGGCATACCCGCAAAGGCCCAAACCAATAAGGCTATTATTACCACGGAAATAATGCCATACTTTAACTTTGTGCGAGGACTGCCATAATGTTTTAATAATTCTGCTTTAGATTGTGTCATGTGAGTTGTTCCCTCACTTTCGAACTGATGTAATCAATAATCACCACAATGACCAATGTAAATAAAATAATCATAGCCGTACGGTCATACTGGAATAATCCCAGCGTCTGATCGTAAAACAATCCGATACCTCCGGCACCGACTAAACCTAACACTGCAGCGGCTCGAATATTGATTTCGAACGCAAAGAGTACGTAAGAAACATAAGAAGCTAAAGCTTGCGGTACAACACCGAATATAATCCACTTTGTTTTATTCGCACCGACAGCCGTCATCGCTTCAAGTGGTCCAGGTTCAATAGCTTCTAGTACTTCATATAATAATTTCGCGACAATACTGATTGTTAAAACAATCACTGCTAATACCCCGGGGATTTGGCCGATACCAAAGACTGCTACAAAGATAGCGGCTAATAATAAATCGGGGATAGTACGCACGATATTTAAGATGAAACGTGCTGGCATCGCAATCCATTTAGAACGTGAAATATTTTTTGCACACAATAAGGCAATAGGTACTGCGATGATAGAACCGATAAATGCCCCGACAATTGCCATTCTGATTGTATCTAACATGGGATTAAGTATCTGTTCAAGATAACTCCAGTCAGGTGGAAACATTTGAGTGAATAGGGTCCCGATTTGCGGTAAACCATAAATCAAATCACTAAAGCTGAATCCCGTATATAAGACACTCCAAAACACTAAAAACAATACCAATATAGTGGTCATCGCTGTTTTAAACGACATTTTATGACTCAGCATTTCTGCATAATTTTTGTCGGGTGTCATATTAATTCACCCCTAACTTCTCATCATCATTAATCGAACGTCCATAAATTTTATTGAATGCTTCATCTGTTGCTTCATCGACTGCACCGTCAAAGACTAATTTACCGTCACGTAAGCCAATAATACGTGTACCATATTCGCGTGCTAAGTCCACAAAGTGCAAGTTAATGATGATGGTAATTCCTAATTCTTCATTAATACGTTTCAAATCATCCATGACTTGTTTAGTTGTTAAGGGGTCTAAAGAAGCCACAGGCTCATCTGCCAGAATAATAGAAGGTTCTTGGCAGAGTGCACGAGCAATAGAAATACGCTGTTGTTGACCACCTGATAATTCATCTGAACGTGATTTATATTTATCTAAAATGTTTACACGGTCTAAAGCCTCTAATGCTTTGATTTTATCTTCTTTAGGGAAAAGACCTAAGACCATTTTCCAAGTAGGGTGATAGCCGACTCTGCCACTCAGCACATTACGCATTACAGAAGAACGTTTCACCAAATTAAAGTTTTGGAAAATCATGCCGATATTACGACGCATTTCTAATAATTTCTTACCTGATGCTTTGGAGATGGATGTTCCATCAATCACAATATCGCCTTCGGTAATATCATGCAGACGGTTAATCGACCGTAATAAGGTTGATTTACCAGCACCCGATAGCCCGACGATAACCGCAAAATCACCTTTTTCAATATTTAAGTTGATATGGTCTAAACCGACATGGCCATTATCATATACTTTACTTACATCTCTGAATTCAATCTGACTCATAATAGTAGTCCTTTCTAAATTAAGTATCGAGATAAAAACATAAGCGTACTCAAAAGATTAACTTCTGCACATACTTGCTAACAGAGTTCAATCTTGCTGAGATACGCTTAGGTTCAGTCAGTTTTTCTTAACTTGAATTATTTCATTTCTTTAACTTTTTTGTCGTACTCTCTTACTGTATCGAAGTTAGAATCTTTACTGTCTGTATAGCCTTCATGTGAATAAACATCACTGATCACTTGATGTCCTTCTTTTGTTTTAGCAATATCTTTAAAGGCTTTTTTCAATTTGTCTCTCCATTTTTGATCCATGTCGCTACGTACTGAAATCGTGTCATTTGGAATGTCTTTTGTTAATTTCAATACTTTTGTATCTTTGTAGACATTAGGTTCATCTTTTTTCACAATTTTACGTGCATCTTGGAATACAGCAGCCGCATCTACATCGCCATTCATCAATGAGATAATCGCTTGATCATGACCTTTCATGTTAACGACTTTCATATCTTTAAGGACGTTCACGCCTTCTTTATCCATTTCAACGGCAGGGAATGTATAACCCGCTGTAGAAGTAACATCTTGTAATGCAATTTTCTTACCTTTTAAATCTTTCACGCTGTTAATGCCTGAATCCTTTTTCACTAAAATTTCTGATTTGTATTTGTCTGTTAATTCTTTAGAATCAGAACCATCTTTGTTTACACCAAAACGTTGTGCTTGTAGTAATACATCAGCAGCTTTTTGATCATGCGCTAATGTATATGCAGTAGGAGGTAAGAAACCAACATCTACTTTTTTAGATTTCATCGCTTCTACAATTGTGTTGTAGTTTGTAGAAACAGAAACTTTTACTGGGATGCCTAATTCTTTAGATAATAATTTTTCTAAAGGTTTCGCTTTCGCTTCTAACTTATCCGCGTTTTGTGAAGGTACAAACTGTACAGTTAATTCTTTAGGTTTGTAATCTCCGCCTTTACTGTCGCTTTCTTTCTTGTTGTCTAACGAACTTCCTTTGCCACATGCTGAAACAAATAAAATAACTGCCATCATCAAAATAAGTAATGCCTTAAAAGATAAACGTGCTTTCATTACGTTGTTAACCCCTTCCATATGTATAAAATTTGATACAGGTTCATTATATACACGGTGTAAATATGATACAATATATTAATTGTTAAGTTTAGGTAAATATTTAATAT